>JABSPO010000137.1 GCA_013214625.1 Flavobacteriaceae bacterium | reverse complement strand
ACAATATGGTTTTCAGAAAATTGGAGATCAGTCTGGCTTTAATAGTTATCAAGTAGGTATTCAAATTCCATTGATTTTTATGAAAACACGAGCAAAAGCAAAAGCAGCTCAATTACAGGTACAACTAACTGAACAAGAAAATAAAACCAAAGAATTACGGATAAACAATTTGTATACTACATTAATAAGAGAGTGTAAGCAATTGGAAGTTAATTGGGATTATTATAAGAATAATGCGCTACCATTGGCAAAAGAGCAACGAAATGGAGCTTTATTGTCTTACAAAGAAGGAGCAATGGATTATTTAGCTTTTTTACAAAATATGAAAGCAGCCATAGCATTAGAACTTGAATCATGGAAAGTATTGCAAGAATATCAAGAAACAAAAATACAATTAGCGTATTTTTTGAATGAATAAGTTTTGAATGAAGAATATCGATTGAAGAATATTGAATTTAGAAGTTAAACAAAAGTAATATATGTCTCCTCGAGCGCAGTCGAGAGGCTTAAATTTAGGACTCGATTGCGCTCGACCTGACAAACAATAAATAAATATGAAAACAACAACAATATATATAACAATGTTATTACTAGGGTCATTAGTAATAACAAGCTGTAAGCATGATAATACCGAAGATCATAAGCATGATACTGAAGGAAATCATATAGAAACACCAGCTGTAAAACCTACTCATGATTCACATGAAGGTCATGATCATGGAACTACTAAAAAAGTTGTAGATGATGAACACGCACATGAAGAAGAAATAAAATTAACACAAAAACAAATTGACATCCTTGATATTAAAATAGGGGAGCTTACGCTGCAAAATATGGGCGGTTTTATTGAGGTGAATGGTAAATTAGGGGTTCCTCCTCAAAATGAAGCTATAGTCACCAGTATTTTAGGAGCGAATATCAGTAGTATAAAGGCTGTGGAAGGTGATGAAGTTAAAAAAGGGCAAGTATTGGCTTATATCAGTCATCCATCAATAATCACCATGCAAACGGATTATTTACAAACCTATAACAGGCTTACTTTTTTAGAACAAGATTATAATCGACAGAAAAAATTATACGAGGCTAATGTTGGCTCTGGACGTGATTATCAATTAGCACAATCGGAATTTTCTAGTGCTAAAGGATTAGCAAAAGGATTAGCAAGTCAGTTAAGTTTATTAGGGATATCTGCTAAAAGTGTACGTAACGGAAATATTTCCCAAGTAGCTCCAGTAAGAAGTCCGATAAACGGATTTATTGAAAAGGTTAAAGTTAAAACTGGACAGTATGTACAGCCTCAGACTCCTTTATTTGAAGTGGTGAATCCCGAGCATATTCATGCCGATTTAATGGTGTTTGAAAAAGATATAAACAAAGTAGAAAATGGTCAAACTGTTCAATTTACAATTGAATCATTAGGGAATAAAGAGTTGACAGCAAAAATTTACTCTGTAGGAAAATCTTTTGAAGAGGGGCCAAAAGCATTACATGTACATGCTGAAATTGAAAATAAGGATAAGAATTTAATTCCTGGTATGTATGTAAGTGCCCGAATAATTACCGAAGATACGTTGACTCAAGCACTTCCTGAAGATGCTGTTTTTCAAGAAGGAGATAAACATTATGTTTTTACTGCAGAAAAAGAAAATGATGGAAAATGGGGGTTTTCTCCTAAAGAGGTATTGGTTAAAAATACGAGTAATGGTCTTATAGCATTTGATTTTGTAGTGCCATTGGAAAAAGGAACTTTAGTGGCACAAAGTGGCGCGTATTACTTAATGGCGGAATTGAAAAAGAGTGAAGCAGAGCATACGCATTAGAGTTTTTTTATATATGAAAAGCTTTATTTCTTTATTAATTTAAAGACATGAAGCTTTTCTTGTTTTAGACCAATTGGATTTTAAAACTCGCCAAGAAATAAACAATAATTATTTGATAGTGTAATGTGTTTAAGGGCTCAATATTACTAGTTGTTTTTAATGCGCTGCGTTTAATTCTATACAAGAATGAGGTCGTTTAAAAGTAGCGTTTTTGCATTATAGACAAAAACTATCACTCAGTATTACCACGCTTTAAATCAGATGATTACATGAATTAACTAAATCGTTACTTTAAACTAGGAAATAATATATTAATACTCACACGAATTGGTTTTAGTATTCCATGGATTAAATTAAAGCGTGATAACGTAGCTATCAAATATAACATGATATATCCGTAAGCAAATATTGATTTCAAGAAAAAACTATTTGCTTCTTGTTCATTCCAAGCAAAGGCTACATACAAATAACTAGTCATAAATATCATTAGTAAACTAATGATTAAGTAAATTTTGATAGCGTCATTATCTATGCTAATATATTTATTGTAAAAGTTAGAACTGTTTATAGTATTGTTTTTCATCAGAAACCAAATATGAACTGTGGCTAAAAAGAATAGGGTAGTGAGTCCTTCATAATCTGAGACAGCTTTGTTTATCAGCCAAAAATCATAAAACCCATGTGATAACATCGCAAATAGGTAAAAACTTATAAATACTAGAATTGGGTTTACTTTCGTCTTTTTAAATTTTATTAAAAACAATCCATATCCAATTACGGAACTAAATGTCATATGTGCTACTGTAGCGTACAAAGCACGTGCATTTATGATGTCCAAACCATAACTATTTAGATACATTGCGTTTTCTACAAAAGCAAAGCCTAGTGCTGATGCTGAAGCATAAAAGATATAATCATAAGGTTCGTTAATAGCTTTTGTAAATTTCAACATGATTAAAAAAGGGATAAACTTTATGGTTTCTTCAATAAAACCAATTCCAAAAACACTGTAAAGAAAGCTATAAGCAGGTAATTCTGAATCTGTAAACCCTAGTTGGTGTATTACTCCATATGGGATTTCAGAAAAACAAGTAATTACAATTGAAAGCAATAAAATTAACGCGATATACCTTTTTTTCTCTTTTTCAAAAATATCTAACTTAATTATATACAATAACCAGATTAAACTAATAGCGAATGAAACAGCAATGGAATAGTATAATTTATTTTCATTTAATTGATTATCTGTGAGATGAAAAACTTCTTCTATTGTAGTGGTATTGATTATTAACAATGGAATACCGATTAAAACAAGTATTAATAACAATGATTTAAATCGTTTAAGGCTGAAAAAAGCAACTTTATCAGGAGAAACTTTAAAATCTATAAACTGTTGTATTATCCATTTAAAAACGAGTATAACGCCAATAACATCTAATAATAAGAAAATTACATTTTGTTGCATGAAGTAAAAATAGGCTATTTTGATTAATATTAGAATAAAGACCGTTGCACTGTTAGAATTAAGAGCTTTTTGTTGAAAGAAAAACGCCTATTTTTATATTTTCATTTCTGATGCTACTTTAGATAAGAACAATAAAAAAAAGAGTTGTTATTTAGAACATAAGGAGAATTCGTATAGTTTGTAGTGTACATAAATAATCATGTAATTTCTCCTGATTGTTTAAATGATAAAATAGGTAGATATGGTTAGAACTAGCCAATAAAAAACATTAATTATATGATCACTGCTATCCGAAAGCTTGTTGATCTACGTAAAGTAAATTCTATACTAAACTGTGTTTGTTATGTTTAATAATGAAAAATTTAATTTCTCATAATAAAAACAGATGTCAAAATGTCCCGATAGCTATTGGGATGTCGAAGTCTTTTGATAACTAGCGATATTATGAACTCCATTTAAACTGTAGAAACATTGTTTTCCAGTTAGAAGGGAGTTCGGCTGAAATCAATAGTGTTTCATTAGTAAATGGATGTGTAAATTCTAGTTGTTTTGCATGTAAAAACAAATTGGAACAAGTAAATTCAGTTTCAAACATTCTGTTGTGAAACCGGTCGCCGTATTTAGGATCACCAATTAAAGGATGAGATATTTTATTTAAATGAATACGCAATTGATGTAAACGTCCAGTTTTTGGCGTTAATTCAACCAAACTATATCTAGAATTGTCATAGGGGTGAACAGGAATGTTTAATTCAACCGTTTTAAGACGTTTGAAATAAGTAAGTGCATCTTTATGTACATTTGCATCTCTACCTTTAACAGGAGAGTCTATTTTACCTAATTCTGCAATATGACCACGCACCAATCCGTAATATGTTTTCTGAATTTGATTGGTAACAAATAGTTCTTGAAAAGGCGCTACAAATTTCTTCTTCTTGGCAAATAGTATAATACCTGAAGTTTTTCTATCCAAACGATGAATAGGATAGAAGGGAAGTCCATACGCATCAAATAAGAGCTGTATTAATGATTTTTCATCAGATTGATTTCTAGCCATACTAGAATGATGTACCAAAACATTATTAGGTTTGAGTACTGCAAGGATGAATTCATCTTCAAAACATATAGTTACCATGTTAAGTCAATCGTTTTAATAGATAATAAATTAGGACTGATAAGCAACCACAGAATGCAAAACCAATAAACATAGGCAGGGCAGTGGTGTTAACAAAACTTCCAATAAAAGTTCCTAAAGGAACTGAAAAAAGCGTAGCAATAAATCCGGTTATTGCAGCACCAATACCAGCAATATGTCCTATGGGTTGCATCATTAACGCACGAAGATTTCCAAAAATAAATCCAATGAAAAAAAACTGCATTCCGAAAAAGAGGAGGAGTATTTCAATAGATGGGTTTACAGTATTATAAAAAATAATTACATAGAGTACAGAAACTACTGCAAAGCCTATTAAAGCCCATTTTAATATAGGCTCCATACCGTATTTCATTACAATTTTCCCATTTAAAAAAGTTGCTGCACCAACAGTTAATGCCAAAGAAGCAAATATATACGGAAACTCATCCACCAAACCATACTGTAATTGAAACACCTGCTGTGAAGCACTTAAATAAACCATAAAGGACCCTGTTATTAGGGCAGAAATAGCAGTACAAGCAACAGTTTGTTTAAAACTAAAAACCTCTTTAGTACCAGTAATAAAAACCTTAAGGGTAAAAGGAATCCTATTGGCCTTTGGTAAGGTTTCAGGTTGTCGAATAGCAAACCAAAACCCTATAATAACTGCAAAAAAAAGTTGCACGTAAAAAATAGCTTGCCAAGAGTAATAATCCAATATAAACTTACCTAAAGCAGGGGCTAGAGTGGGGACAATAATAAAGATTACGGTAACAAATGACATTATTTTCGCCATATAGTCACCTTCATAACTGTCTCGAATTATAGATATACTAATCGTTCTTGGGGCAGATAGTGCAATTCCTTGTAATATTCTACCAGCAATCATAATTGTTAGTGATTCAGAAAAAACACAAATAAAACTAGCAAACACAAATAAAATAAAACCTGCATAAACCATTTTCTTTCGTCCGTAAGTATCAGATAAGGGCCCAAAAAACAATTGACCAATCCCTAAACCTAAAAAGATCATGGTTACCAATAACTGACCATCAGTAACTTTTTTAAAACCAACCGTTATACCAATTTGGTCTAAAGCTGGTAGCAATGCATCAATTGATAAGGCTACCATAGCCATTAGAGAGGCCATTATAGCAATAAATTCTAATTGAGAAGTCTGTTTTTTTTGCATGACACAAAGGTATCAATATATTAGAATAGGATAATAAATATGTATATATATTATCTATAAATTTATAATAATAGATTATTAGGGACCTAATAAATCACATCTGTTCAACTATAGAAAGTATTCATTGAACGAATTACAGTATAAACCAACGCTATTATAAGTTAACTTTGTTTAAAGCAATTTCAGTATATGTCTTAACTCCTGAAAGTAACCCTTAAAACCAATACTTTCAAAAAGTCCCCAAAGACTATATGTTATGGTAAATTATTTAAATCAGAAACCAACTTTATATTTGATGCAATATAAAGTTGGTTTTTGATCGTAGTATGTTTTGTAATAAAAGAAGTACATCACAAATATTCTATTTTACATAATATAAATTATAGTTCAAATTCTATTATGAGTAAATTGGCGAATAGCTTGCTATTTTACATAATTGCAGATATAATAACGCCACAGGTGTTTTATATCGTCAGCAATTATGTAACAACCAAGTTGTATTTTTTTCACGGCATTCTCGTTAGCTTGCCACAACAGTATAAAATTACTCTGCGAGATAATTTCTATACACTTGTTATAATTTCGTTACTATAAGAACCTATAAGTTATTAGCCAAATAATCATGAATATGATTTACACTTCTTGGGCTTATATCGTTAATAGATTCAAATACACTTCTGCCCGCATCACCAAAAACTTCTTGGCAACGATTTAATTTTTCTTCCTGACTCATTGTTATAGTATTAAATTAAGATAACCCGTTGTGCATTGAATCACATTTGCCAATTTTAAAATAGTTCTCGATACGATTTTCTATCAAAAATCACTCGAACTGACATTCAATTGCAACTCATAAATCATAATGTACAACGGGATAAGGTATTATATTACTCCTTGTATTGTTTTAGTACTTCAAAATTATCGATTTTTAATAGCCAAACATTGTCCGTGCCCTTTACCCATTCTTCTTTGGTAATGATGCCTTCTCCAACATTCATGCTCCAATTGGAAGAAAGGTGAACCGTAGTCAGGTTTATTTCCTTAACAATAGTGTTTCTATAGACCAAATAACCAGCTCCCGATTTTACAAAAGGATCCCAAAATCCATCAATTGCTGTTCCTCCTTTAAATGTTCCGAAAGGTTTGGCGGTCATTACAGCATCTTTTGTATAATGATTTACACAATAGTCTACATTTCCTTTGTTAAAATTTTTAATCCAAACGCTACTTGCTTTTAAGACTTCTTGCTCAGCTATGGTTCGCTCTATCTTTTTAGGGTTTTTAAACATTTTTCCATGCCCTGGAACAATCCAATCTACTTGATGGACCCATTCTGCCCTGTTTTTATCTAAAGTAGCCTGATCCTGAGCCAATGGGTCTTTATCTGGACCAAATTGGTCGTTCCACCACATATGTGTTAAGAAGTAGGTCCCTGCTTTGGTTTCGACCAACAGGCTTGCATCTTCGTGCGTATGCCCCGGTGTTTTTACAACCGTTACACCCTCACTGATTTCAAATTTGTCCGGATGATCGTTCCAATCATCATTTTTATAGGTTGCCCAAAAATCGACTACGGTCGCATTAGGGAATACACCAACTCTTGTATTATGGTCTGGATGGTGGTGGCTTATAAAGACATGCGTTACATCTTCTTTACTAACTCCTAAATTTTTCATGGTATGAATCAAACTGTCCCAATCTCCTTCTGCGGTCATTCCTGGGTCGGTAACCATGACCATATCTTTTGTTCTGATGAGCGAGATGGTACTTGCTGCTTTTCTCGCTCCGTCTGGTTGTGCGCCTGGTAAAAAGGTTTTCCCTTCAATAGGCTTTACATAGCCATTGTATAAAACGTCTATTGTTGGTGGACCTTCATGCACATATGGGTTAGTTGCTTCATGTGTATGGGTGTCATTACCATGTTTATGTTTTTTTTCTTGAGTATTACACGCAAATAAAATTAACGATGTTAAGGCTAAAATTGTTGTTCTTCTTAAATTCATAATATAACTATTTAAATATTTAGTGCAAAACTAAACACAAATAGAAGCTTAATCCTGTATCAAAAGATACAAGACAAATAATATTATCTGATAATTTGAATCTGCTTTTGACCCAATTTTAGTAAGCTTTCTTTTTCAAGTTGTTTAAGTAATCGAGAAACAACAACTCTTGTAGTCCCAAATTCATTGGCCAATCTTTGATGTGACATGCTAATAGTACAATGGTTTTGTTCATTAGCTTCATGCAAAATGTATATTAAAATACGCTCCTTTAAGTTATTAAATGCGAGTTCGGAATAACTACTCATTAACGCATGATAACTTTCAGAAAAAGTATTAATAGTAAAATTATGCCACGATTTATATTTAAAGGACCAATCATTAACGAATCTCACTGGAATATTTAAAATTGAGGTTTCGGTTTCTACAATTGCATTTACGGTACTTTTACAGTCTTTAAAACATGCAGATAATGAGTGAATACAAGTCTCAATATCATTTAAATAATATATAAGTATTTGTCTGTCTTCACGCTCTTGAAACACTCTAACTCTACCTTTTAAAACAATTTTTAATACTTTTATATATTCATTTTCTTTAATTAAAACATCACCTTTTCTATGCTCAGAAATATATGAATTAGCAGCAATTTCTGTTTTTAATTCTTCCTCGAGAATATTTAATTTTTTAAAAAAAAAGTTTATCATTTTATCAATATATGATAAACTTTGTTAAATATAATATATACTTGTTATAATTTCATTCCACACACATTTACTCATACGTTCTCATTGCTATAGGAAATCGTGAAGCATTACAAATCCATAATAGCTACTACTGAAAATTTTGTTCAAGATATGATAAGGTTTAATTATCTGATATATACTGCTGGTTTTGATGGGGTAATATCAGTTAGTCAATTAAACAAAAGAAAAGCAACTCCTTAAAAAGAAGCTGCTTTTAATCCTTAAATATTTAAACTACTATATTTACACTAACGCCGCATCTTTCTTAAGAGATGGTACAACGTCTGGAGCTGACAATGCTCCCCATGTTTTTTCTAATTGTTTTATTTTATCTGTTTCTCCAGCTTGTTTTAGTATATTATTAACTGCGTTATAAGCCGAATCCAAAGCGCCTACAATCCATCCATGATGAACAGAACAACATTCTCCAGCAAAATTTAAGTGCCCTTTAAATTCTGGCGTTAATAAGGTAGGATATAAGTTTTTAAATTGCCCAGGAGCAAATAATGCAAATGCACCTCCATTGGCATGATTATCCCAGAACCAGGTTTTAGTGGTTATTTCTGGTTTGTAGCCAGAATATAAATCATAAACGTTTACTTCTGGGTATAAATAAGCAATACCTTTTAAGCATTCGTTTACACGTTCTTGATCTGTTAAAGCTCCCATACGTTCCGCATCTTGTGCCCAACAATATATTTGTAATACACCACCTTTTGCTTCATAACCATATGAAGGATATACAATTTGACGATTAGAACGATCAGATACTGCTACTCCTAATCCTTTATTTTGTCTGTTTCCTAAAGTTGCCCAAAATTGTTCTTTAAAGGTAATAAATGCTTTAAATGACGGCATATAATTACATTCTCGAATAGCTCTAGCTTTAGAAAAAGATAAATTGTCAAAGAAATTTGTCTTTAGTTCTCCACTTAAATAAGCGCCATTAGGTAAAGTACTTATTACATAAGGATATTTCTTTTCAATTATCTCTACTTCTCTTTCATCACTATCGTCACTATCATTAGTAACACTTAGAGATACATTCATACCTCCATATCCATTGAATAATGATTCATCATAATCAACTTGTGTAACTCGATGATTCATAAAAACACGTTGCTTAGATTTTGAAGGCACTCCTGCTACTGGAGGAATAGCATCAGCCTTAGGTACTGTTGCAGGTGCTTCAGCAGCTTTTGTTAAATTATCTGGTGAATATCCTTTTTTTCCGTCAGTTCCCTTAATCATACCTATTAATTGCTGAGCTCGAATACCATCTTCATGTAATACTCCATCTTCTAAATCTAAAACAGCTCTACAAGCATCTGGAAAATGTTGCATTCCATTATCAACAGTAACCATGTATACATTTGGGTCTTCCGGTGCATATGAATTTTTACTACCTTCCCAATCATAAACTGCTATCACCATTTCTACAAAGGATACAGAATACATCCCTGTACCTACATTTAAAGTCTCTAAATAACTAGCAATATTATATGATAAATGATCAGATTCCTTTCCCATTTCCGGATTGTAGTACTCGCCTAATTCTCCTAATGTAAATACATTAGTTAAGTACGCCCACATAGAATAATTATCATATTCCATTAGCAATGCAAATCCTTCAGAAAAGGATTCGTTTATTACCGTAATAAAGCGTTCATTAACTTTATCCAAAACCATATTAATTGGTAAATATGGAGTGCCATCAGAAGCTTTTGCTTCAGTTACCCAAACCATAGGTAGATCACCACCTTTATCTATTCCAAAATTTAAAGAGTCTAAAGAAGCATCTTGTGCCTCAATAGGTGATTTCATATTGTTATATCTCAAACGTTGCACATCAGAATTGTAATAAAACTTTCGCCATTTAACGATTTTGTCATCTAGCTTGTTTCTTTTTAAAACTGAATTTACTGATAGCGCTAAATGTTGTACAGGCAACATATCCTCAGAGAATTGAGGGATACGCATACCTCCTACTTCTCCGTACAAACCAGCTTTATCCACGTCTTTTTCGTCATAATCCTTAGAGTACCATGTATCTATTCTTCCTCCAACTCTACCTGAAGCCTCAAAAACTTCACATTCAATTCCCAATGACTGTAATATTAAACCTGAATACAATCCTGCAAAACCTCCACCAATAATACCTACAGTTGGTATTTCAGATTTTTCTGATGAATCTAAAAAAGTGCTTTTAAAGCGTTTTCCATCGTTTTTAGAACGTTGATTGCTTAACTCTTTTGTATAATTTTCACCATAATTTTCTATAATCCATTGTGAAAATGCTTTTTTAACTGATCCTGAAGAGTGTTCTTTAACTCTATTATTTGCGCTAGCTTTTAAATGTTTTTTCCCAGGTTTAAACGATAAATAACTCATGTTTTATTGGTTTTAGTTGTATTTCTTAAACTCACGAAATTCGTGATAATAACAAAGTTACTTTTTTAAAAATACACTTACAATAGGTGTAAATACCTGATTTTCCCTTTTTATTCATATTAAGCTTTCTTATTATAAATCAGCATAAAATAACGGTCTATACCAAATATGATATTGAGCTAGGTGAAATATGAATTCTTACAGGTGATAACTATAAAAGGAATTAAAAATTCTACTAAATAAAATATAGCATTTACTATTCTTTAAGGTTTGAATTTTATCGGTTACATTAAAAAAATGGCCTAATATTGTACCATCAATACAGTAAACAATATACAACTCCAATACAAAGGATATTTACGTTATAAAAAAATCAGTATATTTTCGTATGATTTCCGCAATAGTATAAAATTTTCCTACCGCATTTATCCTTGCTTTAAAATCTCTATACACTTGCTATAATTTCGTTACTGTTATAAGATTTAAAAGGCTTCTTCATTATTTGTATTTTATAAGAATTGATATTTAATCAATCTTTTAAAATAATGTATTAAAACACGGCATAAATTGTAAAGATTGAGAATCTTTGCACTTTATGAGCGAGATGATGCGGTTGGCAAATTCAAGGCTTCATATATTTTCGGAAACAATATACAGCTCGTTTCACTATATTTTAGTTATAAATGAACTCACTTAGTTCATTTATAACTAAAATTAAAAAGCGAAAAACCAATTATATTTGGTTCTCGCTCTCTAAAACATGATCACTCCACTCACCTATTGTTTTAACCAAAATTCTATAAGGACGTTTTAAATACTTAAAATAAATTATAAATTAAGCACCAAAAAAGACCCAATCATTACAATTGAGCCTTTTAATAAGTAAACTTGTGAAAGGAAATAGTTATTGTTTTACAATTTTCGTAGTTAAAATCCCATTCTCAGTAGTTATTTTTATGAAATAGATTCCTGCATCTAAACCACTAATATCAATTCGCTTATTTGCATTCTCAATATACTGGACACGTTTCCCTGTTATACTTATTACTTCAACAATTTTTAAATCACTTACTCCAACAATTGACACATAATCATTCGTAGGGTTTGGATATATAGTTAAGTTGCGAGTTAATTCTAAAGAATCGTCTACTGATAACGTATTAGTGTTTAATTTTTGAATAAACGCATCATAACTTCCTCCTACAGATGATAAATTATGATTAGTTGCTGATGGATCAAAATCTACAGAGTTTTGATAAAAACCTGTAGTATATACATTTCCTAAATTATCTGACATTATATAAAGCCCTCGGTCATAATCAACCCCTCCGATTGAAGTAGCCCAAATAAAATCACCATTACTATCTAATTTTTGAATAAAAACATCTGTATTTCCATTTGAAGTGATATTGAAAATAGAACTTGAATTATCAAAGTCTACTGTGTTCTCAAAATACCCTGTGAGATACAAATCATTATTAGTATCTATATTTATAGACAATCCATAATCTGAAGATGTGCCTCCTAAAGATTTCGCCCAAATAAAATTTCCATTGCTATCCAATTTTTGTATGGAAATGTCACCTACACCATTAGAAGTAAGTTCAAATAAAGATGAAGATGGATCAAAATCAACAGTATCTTCAAACAAACTTGATATATATATGTTATCAAAAGTATCTATAGCTATAGATAGTCCAAAATCAAACCAAATACCACCAAAAGATTTAACCCATATAAAAGCCCCGTTTGTATCGAGTTTAAGAACATATATATCATCAATCCCTTGTGTATTTGAAGTTAAATAAAATGTGTTCGAGGATGGATCAAAATCTGTAGTTTCTCTAAAACTTCCAGTTATATATATATTATTTTGAGAATCTATAGCTATTGAAGCACCTGAATCATAATTATCACCTCCAAAAGATTTAGCCCAAATAAAATCTCCATTAGCATCGAGTTTAAGAATAAAAACATCATCGTTCCCTAGAACAGTTGAAGTTAAATAAAATGTATTCGAGGATGGGTCAAAATCAACAGTTTGTTGAAACTTACCCGTTATGTATATATTTCCTAAAGTATCTATGGATAAATGTTTTCCATTATCGTATCCTGTGCCTCCTAATGCTTTAGCCCATAAAAAACTTCCATTAGTATCTAATTTTAAGATATAAATATCATTTTCTCCATGCGATGTTAGATTATAGATGGATGCAGAAGGATCAAAATCAACAGTTCCTGTAAAATAGCCTGTTAAATATACATTTCCAGAAGTATCTATAGTTACATGTTTCCCATTATCATTACTAACACCACCTATTGACTTTGCCCAAATCAAAGAACCATTATTATCTAACTTCTGAATAAAGATATCTCTAAGCCCATTTGATGTTAAATTTGCAACTCCTCCCGAGGAATCAAAATCTATTGTGTTTTCAAAATCACCTATGTTGTATATATCCCCAAATGCATCTATTGCTATTGAAGATCCCCAATCATTTCCAGAATTACCGTAAGTATTTACCCATTCTAAAGTAGGTGTTTGTGCAAAAGAATAAATAATATAATGTAGTAATATGAATGTTAAATATTTTTTCCCCATAATTATTTTTTTTTGACAAAATTACTAATTTAAACTTATTAAAAGTACTTAATACGATTTCCTTAAAAAGTTGCAACTTCTATATTTTTAATATACTCTTATCCGTCTATTATTTACTCCGAAAACCATAGATAGTTTACCTAAATGTAGCATAGTTAACCAAACCATTCCACACACATTACACTTCTCTCCTACTGCCGTTTCGTGTAATAAGTGCTCCATTAATATTGTAGAAGAAACTTTTATAAAATATTTTTTTGAAGAAAATTATGATAGGGTAAACTTTGCTTTTACAAAGTAAAGTTATCCCGTTTCGAGAACGGGACAGGCGCCACGCGGAACATTATAGTTAAAATGTATTGTAATAGTTTATTATAGCTGTTTAACCATTTTAAGCTATAATTGTCTATTATGTAAAATATACCAAGATGTTTATAGTTTCACTAATAACTGTAGTACTTGGGGGGTAAACTTTCATGGTTTGAGGTTTAGTTTAATTTCAATATTCAGTACAATGGTTAAGTATTTTTAAATTACGTGAGTTATTCACAAGGTTTATATTGTTTTTTAATTGAGTTCATGAATGCTTAGGTATTTATAAGAATGTTGCTAACTAACCATTTTAAACCATAATTAGTCATTATGTAAAATTATTCACTAATCCATATTATTTTTATAGAAGTTGATGATTACTTCGTAGTTGCCGCTCGCCAAAGGCGCTCGATTGTTTTTTATTACACAAATGCGTAGCATTCATGAACTCCTTAATTTAAAATAAATATGACGTGAATAATTTGCAAACGCTTCCAGCCACCAAAAAAAGCAAAAACTTTTAGTTTTAAATTATGTTTATGAATTGATTTGATATTTACGTTATAAAAAATCAGAATGTTTTCGTATAGTTCCCGCAACAGTATATGGCACAATTTTGAAAGTCTGGTAGACTTTCAAAATTGTGAGCGAGCCTTGGGCGGCTGTGTGTAGCTTTAAAATTTCTATACACTTACTATAATTACCTTTAAAATAATGTCTTAAAACACGGCATAAATGGCAAATATTGAGAGTTTTTGCCATTTATGAGCGAGCTGATGCGGTTGGCATTTTCAAGGCTGCATATACTTTTGGAAACAATTAGCGGTTTATTACGCTATTATATTTAAGGAAACATTGTAATTCGTTAAGTTTACTATGAAGTATTATGTTAAATAGAACTCTTAAGATTGTGTATTACTGCCCCCCCCCGTAAATATGGACGCTCATTTCAGTTATTGTTTTGACCAAAATTTTATGAGGCAAAGATTTGCATCGAGGTTTAATTTCACATAACACTTACAGTATAAATAGCTGAT
>JABSPO010000136.1 GCA_013214625.1 Flavobacteriaceae bacterium | reverse complement strand
AACAATAGGTGAGTGAGCGTTTATATTTTAAGGGTAATTTAAAATTTATAAACTAAAAGCAGTATTGATATTAGAGAAGAACCTTAACTTAAATAAACATATATTTGTTTCCATAACTAACCATAATAACTAACTATGGAATACATTTTATTATTCGTAATAATTGGAATGCTGTTTTATATAAATTCCAAACTAAATTCAAAAATTGATGCTTTAAGTACTGCTATAGATGTACTCCAAAGTAAATTAAACCGATTACTGACAATGGGAAGCTTTAGCCCTAAGCCTGCTAGTTCAAAAAAGGCATCAGTAGTTCCTCCTGAAAAACAACCTGTCAAAGCAGCAGAAGTAGTTATTCCTTTAGTTTCAGAAAAAATAACACCTATACAACCAATTGTAGTGAAGACGTCTAAACCTGAACTGGCGGTTGAAAAGAAGGGTTCTATTAATACTCCTATAGTACCCACACCGCCAAAGGCTAGTTTATGGGAACGTTTTAAAGAACAAAACCCTGATTTAGAGAAGTTTATTGGAGAGGACCTTATTAATAAAATAGGAATTCTAATTTTAGTCTTAGGAATAAGTTACTTCGTTAAATATGCAATTGATAAGGATTGGATTAACGAACCAGCTCGTGTTGGAATTGGAATATTAGCGGGATCTTTAATATTAGCCCTAGCGCATAAATTGCAGAAAAAATACGCTTCGTTTAGTTCCGTTTTAGTTGCAGGAGCTATTGCAGTATTTTATTTTACCATTGCTATTGCTTTTCATGAATACAAATTGTTTAGTCAAACGGTTGCTTTTATAATAATGGTACTCATTACAGCTTTTAGTTGTTTGATTTCGTTATCCTATAACCGTATGGAATTGGCTATTCTATCACTTATTGGTGGTTTTGCAGTTCCGTTTATGATAAGTACAGGAAGTGGTAATTACGCGGTGTTATTTAGTTATATAGCCATTTTAGATATTGGTATACTAACGTTAGCCTATTTTAAAAAATGGAATTTAGTTAATATACTTGCATTTGCATTTACAAATGTATTGTTTGGCGGATGGTTACTTACAGAAATGAATACTGAAGCACCTCATTATTTGGGAGCAATGATTTTCGCATTTGTTTTTTATCTCATTTTTGTAGTTACTAACATCATTAATAATATTCGTACAAAAGGAACGTTTTCAAAACCTCAGTTGGCAATTTTAGCCATTAATAGTTTTATCTTATATGGTTTTGGGATGCTTATATTAAGTAAATACCATCCAGAATTATCAGGGCTCTTTACTGCTGTTTTAGCGTCACTTAATTTAGCATATGCATGGATTTTATTCAAGAAGTTTGGTTTGGATAAAACAGCCGTGTATTTGTTAATTGGTTTAACCTTAACTTTTATTACGCTAGCCATTCCAGTTCAGTTTGAAGGAAACTATATTACCTTATTTTGGGCTGCAGAAGCTGCTTTATTAATGTGGTTGGCAAAAAAATCTCAAATAAAAAGTTATCGCTTTGCATCCGTGTTGGTACAGTGCTTAATGTTAATTAGTTTATGTATTGATTGGATACTCCTATATAGAGGTGTTAATGAATTATTAATTGTATTCAACCCTATTTTTAGTACTGGAATTGTTGCTGTTAGTTCCTTGGTTGTAGTTCGGTATATATTGGGCGCTGAAACAGAAGTATTAAAAAAGCTCAATTTTGTATTTAACCCAATGCAATATCGAAAGTTAATGGGGATATTGGCCATACTACTAGGTTATTTCGTGGGTATGTTTGAAATAGGGTATCAATCGGGAATATATTTAGGTTACGAGACACATTCGTTATATACTTTACCAGTTTTATATCATTTGTTATTTACAGCAGTACTAGCTTTCTTTTTATATAGAAAGAAAACAAACTTGTCATTAAAAATATTGAATGTAATTGCTATTGGTAATATACTTTCGTACACCTTTTTGTTTTTCAACCTTCCATTCATGGAGCAAAAACATAATATTAGTATGGAGCAGGGGAGTCAGGTTTCTTATTATATTCATTATTTGACTTTAGGCTTGGTAACGTATTTTGGTTACTTATTGTATAAAACAAATGAAAAAAATAAAGTATTTTCATTTGCCAATCATGGACTATTCATTTGGGGAGCAGCTTTTGTACTTGTATATTTAGTAAGTTCCGAATTGGTCTTACAAGGGATTCAACTAATGGATTTACAGTTAACATCAGCAATGATTACAGAACATTCATCTGGCTTTAGTAACAGTAGTACTTTTTATCACAAGCAATATTTAACATCGAACCTTATTAGTGAAGCGAAATATAAAATTCTTAAAACTGGTTTACCTGTATTATGGGGAGTTTTGGCTTTCGTATTTTTAATATTAGGGATAAAAAAGCAAGTAAAAAGCTTGAGAATAATTGCATTATCTCTGTTAGGAATTACAATAGTAAAGCTATTTACATATGATATTAGTAACGTATCTGAAACTGGAAAAATAATAGCATTTATATTATTAGGAGGATTAATATTAGTTATTTCATTCGTGTACCAAAAAATAAAAGTATTGGTTATTGATGAAGATAAAACAACAAAACATGAATAAAACACTTAGTTTTTTAGCGCTATTACTAGCTACAGCTACTTTTGCACAGCAAAAGCATGTAGAAGGTAAACTATCTCCAATTGAAGAGGATGGATTGTATAAGATTCAAATACCACATGGTGTACGCTCATATGCAAAACAAGATATGAGTGATTTTAGAATATGGGATTCAAATGCAACTCAAGTTCCATATTTTATTCATAAAGACGATAAGGAATCAAGAGTTTCTAATTTTTCAGAATTTGAAATCATTTCTAAAAGCAATATACCAGATACGCTTTCAACCTATATATTTAGTAAGCCCAAAGAAGAAATTCAAAAAGCAGTATTGTCTATAGCCAATTATCAAGGGAGTAAAAGCTTTAATTTACAAGGTAGTAATGATCAAGAGGAGTGGTTTGGAATTGTAAACAACAAACAATTACACAATCTGAATAGTGCTACCAATACAAGTATTTATAAGGTTATTAATTTTCCATTGTGTTCTTATCAATTCTTGAAAATTGTATTTAATGATCAAAAATCATTACCAATTAACCTGTTGAATATTGGAACAGCAACCACTGAAATCACAAAATCAGTCATGGAAGAAATTCCTGTTCAAAGCAGTTTTATATCTAATGTATTAAATTCAAAAACAACAGCTATTCGTATTGAGTTTGAACATCCGGAAATCATAAACGAATTGCATTTCAATATTACTTCACCGGAATTATTTAACAGACGAGCAAGAGTTTATGTTTTAAATGAAAAAAAAGTAAAACATAAACTAGAAACGTATCAACAAAACATTATCAGTTTTATAATCCATTCTGATACGGATAATCATTTTTCGATTCCTTCCTTTTTTGGGAAAGAATTGTATATTGAAATTGAAAATCAGGACAATCCAAAACTTAGCATCTCATCACTTAAATTTTTTCAAACAACTTGGTATGCAGTTGCTAACCTAAAACAGGATGAAAATTATATCGCTTCAGCTGGGGATAAAAAACTTAATGCACCAGAATACGACATCTCTTATTTTAGAAACAAAATTTCAGAGGGTTTACCCAAATCAAGGATCATTTCTGTTAAATACATAGAGGGTAAAGTAAAAGAAAAAGCTATTGTATCACTTTGGCAAAAATCTTGGTTTATGTGGATATGTATTGGGTTTGCTGCCATTATTATTGTCTATTTTTCTACGAACTTGATAAAAGATCTAAAAAAATAATAATTGATTTGAATGTTAGATTCAACCTCATATATAAATTTTTTATAACTATTCATGAACCTATAAGATCAATTTCTAACTATAAAAGGGACAACTTGCCGTAATTTACCCATAATGTCATATTATAATGAAAATTCACTATAATGTTTTGTCTGGTGCCTGTCACGTTTTTGAAACGGGATTACTTTGTTTTGACAAAGCAAAGTTTACTTTCTCAATAATATTTCGGAAAATAGTATTCACAAACTTATTTTAAAAATGTAATCAAATCCCTCTTAATACGAAGACATAGGAGGGGAGTGTGGTATGTGTGGAATTGCCTAGATAATGTTAAAATAATAATTTAAATTGTTTTATAGTTAATAACAATCCATTAATAATTGCCCGTTGTTTTTAAAATAACTTAATTGCTTATTATTTTTCTCTAAGCATATTTGTTCTAATATCTTTATAACTTCTTTTTGCATAGGCACCGAACCACAGATCATTATAGTTGCTTTGTTGTTTAAAGAATTATAAATAAAGTCTTTTTTAGTATAAATTATATCTTGTACATATGTTTTGGTCAAGTCATTTCTAGAATAGGCAGGGTAAAATGAATTAAGTTGTTTTTTGTTTAACGCTTTCTTAATAATTGTTTCATATAAATTAAATGAGTTTTTATTTCTCCCTCCCCAAAATAGATGTGTAGGTTTATTTTGGGTGTTATTTGATATCATACCTAAAAAGGGCGCAATACCAGTTCCAGTAGCTATTAATATTACTTCTGTTGCTTTTTTAGGGTAATGAAAACCAGTGTTTTTAATAATAGTAGCTTTTATTTCTGAATTGATTATTTGCTGATGAAGGTAATTTGAAACGACACCTTTGTTATGTTTTCTAACACTGATTAAAATGTTATTTTCTGTAGTCTTAGCTATAGAATATAAGCGCTCTTTATCATCATTCTCTGGATATATAGCTAATAAATCTCCAGATGTAAAATTTGTTTTTTTTGGAGGTGTTAGTTCCAACAAAAATGTGTCATCTACTTGTTCGTTTAAAGTGGTTATTTTATTGATATTAAATGATTGTGTTTGTAGTTTTTTGAAACCTAATTCTTTCTTCTGAATGTTAATTTCTATATTTAAAAATGAAGATAGTTTATCAATCCATTTTGTAAAGGCTTCAAAAGAATTATTATTAATTGTTGTTAATTCAATTACCTCAGTAGTTTGAGGTAAGTGATTAAGCTGCTCTTGAATGTTAAATGCAAACTGACAAAAATGTTGATAAGCCCTTGACCCAAACCCGATAATAGAAAAATCTATATGGTTTAGTAAAGGGGTCTCATTAAGTTTTTTTATGAATTTTTTAGCGTTTGTAGGAGCATCACCATCTCCATAAGTAGCAGTGAATACAATTAGCTTTTTCATAGCATCAAAAGCTTCAAATTGATTTAATTCTGTTAAGTAGCTTTTTAAGTTCTGTTTCAGAAGTTGTTGGTGTAGCGCATTTGCATAATTAAGGGTAGTACCTCCTTCAGACCCAACTAAAATAACAATTTCTGCATCATTTTTACGTATGCTATTTTTAATTTTGCCTTTTTTTCTAGTTAAGGTCATAACAAAACCAGAATAGAGAAAGTATAAAATCCCTATGCAAGATAATAACAATACTATAGTCCATAAAATACTACCATGTCCAGTATGAAAAACCAAACTATAATAGGAAACAAGCCTTGTAAAGGGATAATTCTGTTCACTTATTACTTCTCCAGTTATCTGATTAACTACAATTTCCTTATTAGTTAGATATAGAATATAATAATCCTCAATATCATCAGAAAAAGGAAATTCTATTTTATTAATTTGATGGAGTTTTATATGTTTAAAAATCTCAAAATCAGAAACATCTTTCTCTATTGATGTACTTAGTTTTTCAAAATTGATAGCATGTTGAATTGGACTTTGAGGTATTACTGAAAACTTTTCTAAAGAAAGAAAAACACCAGTTAATGTTAAAACTAAGATAGGAATTAGAGTCCATCTGCCTAATATAATATGAAAATATTGCAAAGAATTATCCTTTACAATATTAGAGAAAAAAGCTTTTATACCTCCTTGTCTTTTACATATTAGTATGATTCCTGTTAATGAAATTACGCATAAAACAAAGGAGGTTAACCCTACTAAAAACCGTCCCGTTTTTTTGAAGAATAATGAACGATGTAAACTTGTAGCCCAGTTAAATACGGCGTGTTTTTCTTTTGGGCTCCCTAAACTAATTCCATTAATAGGGTTTATGAAAACTCGTTTATTTTTTCCTTTATAAGTAACGACTTCAGCAATAGCCTGATTGTGACTGTTAATATCTAGAGAGATAACATCTAGATATTCATTTTTTAAAACCGAAATTGTTTTACTTACCGATTGATTTTTAGCTTCAAAAGATAATACATTAGAGTTTAGTTGCTCGTTAATAGGGTCAAAAGCTAAAATAGTACCAGTAATTGCAGCAAGTAAAATAAAAACTGAAAATGTAAAGGCTAATCCTAGGTGACTGTATCTCCAAATTGATAAGGTCATGATATATATATATTCTAATAAAAAGATGCAGTCATTATGTTTTTTATGACTGCATCTTTTTAAATTTATTGTTTAATTAAACGGATGTAACGAATAAAGCCTTTTCCTTCAATTTTTCCTTTTAAATTCGCTGTGGTTAATTCAAATTCAATATCATCAGCAAAATATTCTTGATCTTCTACTGCAGTCTCAAAACGAATTTTGTAACCTGTATTTATTTTATTATTTTCAATTTCAAGAATACTAATAGCTCGCTCACCACCAGCAATTGTTTCCCCCGTAATAGCATCAATATTTGATCTTTTTTTACCGTAGAAATTTTCCCACCATTGAGTAACATCATGATACCAGTCTTCATCATTTCCTTTAACGCTTAATGTTTTTACATAATTCCCATTTATATCTAATAATGAAACTACAATATAAGCGCCTTCACCAGAGTAATTAGTCATTTGTATCATGCATTTATAATTACTACTATTTGTAGTAAAAGCAAAACTTATTAATGCAATAATTAATATAGCTACAGAAGTGTTTATTTTTTTTATCATAACGATGTTTTTAAAAAACCTAAATTTTCATTTTTTAATGATTCATTTTCTTTTGCTAAATCTAAAACACTTTCTTTAAAATCGGTAATTACATTAATATCAGCTCCCTCTTTAATTAAGTATTTTATTATCTCAGTATTTCTAGCAGTCATTACAGCTTTTTGTAATACTGTATACCCATCATTGTTTTTAGCATTAATATTCTGTCTAAAGATTTTTATAATCTCAAATAAAGATAAAGCCTGATTTTCAATAGCTAAATGATATAGTGTATTTCCATTTTTTTGAACAGCAGACATATCCAAACCGTTAGATCCTAATATTTCCATTTTTTGATTAAAATCTTTTTCATTGTTTGAAGAATAGGATTGAATTAAATAATACATCAGGTTGTTACCTTGTTTATCTAAAACACTTATATCAGCATCATTTTTAAGTAATAATTCAATAACTTTAGGGGTATTGGCTCTAATAGCATTAGTAAGGGCAGTGATTCCTTTTTTATTAGAATGATTAATATTTTCTGTTTGCTTTAACAAGTATGAAATAACATTAATATTATTTCTATAACAAGCTTGCAATAGGGGAGTGTCGCCTTCTTTATTAACTTGGTTTACATCAACACCTTTTTCTATAAAGTATTTATACGGAGCTATATTTTTGCTGCTATAAGCTAAATTATGTAAAGGTGTTTTTCCATTTATATTAGTAATATTTGGATTGATGCCTAAACTTTCTAAATATTTAAAAAACCCTAATGAGTTGTAACCATTTCTATTGCCCTTAGTTGCAAAAAGCATTGCATTTCCACCATTTTTATTTAAGTTTTTATATGGCAATCCTTTTTTTATAATTGCGTTTAATATAAATTTATTCCCTTTTGTAGCAGCATAATTAAATATTCCATTTCCATTGTAGTCAGTATTTGTAAGCTTCAAACCTTTATTCGTGAAATATTTAGTAAAATCTAAATTATTTAAATTAGGAGCTAATAATAATATTGCATTAGCTCCTTTTGGAGTTAAGCTATTTATGTTTGCCCCATTTTTTAATAGCATCGTATACAATTCCTTATTTTGTTGACCAGTTGCTGCTGCAAAATTGATTACTGAATATCCTTTATCATCAATAACATCCATTTTAGCGCCGTTTATAATAAGGTGTTTGACGAATTCAATATTGTTTTTATAAACTGCCCAAAAAAGATAGGTTCTACCATCATGAGTTAATTTGTTGACACTATTTCCTTTAATTGATAGTAAGTGCTTTATGGTGTTGTTGTTTGTGTTTTCTAATAAAGCATAAACGATTGCATCAAAACCAAATTTATTTAACTCTGTAGGGTTATTTCTAGCATTAATTTTTTTATCAATAGTTTCAATAGTAGGATTTTTTTTCCAAAATTCTCTATCCAAGAATTCATTTTTTTGAGCGACAGAAATTTGTATACTCAATAAAAAAAGTATGAATATTTTTTTCATTAAATTTATTTAGAACTAATTAACTTAGTTGTTATTTGTTGCTTTTTTACAACAAAAGCATCTATAATTTTACTTATTTTACGTTTTGTTTCGTAATCATTAGAAAACAAGTATTTGTAAAGTAATTTATTGTTCACCTTTTTTTTTAATGATAAATCTATATTTTTACCATATACTTCACTCCATTTATTGCGGATGATTGTCCATTTATCTTTGTTCGTTTGCCACCAATCTTGTGCAGCTTTACATTCTTCATTTGGTAGTTTTACATACGTATTATAGCCTTTTTCTTTGGCTATAATCACATCTTTCTCGCCTATTTCTCTTACTACCTTACTGTTGTCCTGATCATGAACCCAACCATTTTTTAATATTTCTTGACGGTTTCCACGAATAGTTATGTTATAGTCATTACGTTTTGTGTATTCTCTTCTTGGTAATGGAGCAGGAGTTATATTTTCCCAATAACTTTTCCCATCCACATGCACCCATGTTGCTGAACCTTCATAACGCGGACTATCATCTACTTGATATACTTTTTGGGTCCATTGTCCTTTTACATCCGCTGCATTTTTGTGTGTGTAAATCCAGTTATTATTTCCATTATAAAGATATAAATCAGTATTTTCAAACAACCAATCTTGTCTCCAGTGCTTTACTATGTAAGGGCTTTCTGGAGTCCCTACTTGTAACAAGTGTTGTATAGAAACACGATCACTATTATTTTCTACTAGTTGCACCCATTCTATTGCTTTTTCTGATTTGGTTTTAGAAGGCGTGTAGAGTGTATTCTTACTATAATTAAAAGTTTCGGTAAAATTAAAAGTTACTTCATAGCAGCCACACATATCCATTATTGCTTTATGATCTATTTCTTTTTTTGTTTGAGAAATTGCTATAAAACTGATTGTCAGTAAAATAAATAGTATTGTTTTTTTCATGATAAAAATTTATTAATTTTATTTAGATTGATTAAGAATAAGATTTTATATTTGCGACAAATCTATAAATAATGAATCTAAATAAAAATCTTTTTTCACTTTTTTTTATCTTGAATTGTGTTGTTTATTCACAAGAAAAAAATGAAAAGAAAGACAGCATTAAATTAAAATATTTAGATGAAGTTTTAGTGACTGCTACAAGAACAAAAAGGCAGTTGTCATCATTACCATTGCAAGCACAAATAATAACAAAAGAACAAATTAAAGCATCTAATTCATTGAGATTGAGTGATGTAATCAATGAGCAAACGGGATTGATTACAGTTTCCGATTTTGGAGGTGGTGAAGGTTTGCAATTGCAAGGAATGGATTCTGCTTATACTTTAGTAATGATTGATGGTGTGCCTCTTATTGGTCGTACCGCAGGAACTTTAGATTTAGAGCGTATAACTGTTGCGAACATCAAACAAATAGAAATAATTAAAGGAGCTTCATCCTGTTTATATGGTAGTGAAGCTATGGGAGGGGTATTAAATATAATAACAGAATCTGCAACTGAAGAATTTCATGGTAGTATTAATCAAAGGTCTGGCAGTTTTAATACGCATGACACAAGTGTTAATTTAAATTACAAAGAAAATAAGTTAGGAATAAATGGCTCAATTAATAGGTATTCAAGTGCTGGATATGATTTAACAGATTTTTCAGCTGTAAGAACAGTAGATCCATTTGAAAACTATACCATACAAGCGAAAATCAACTACAAATTCAATAAAAAAACAACACTATTACTTTCTTCAAGGTTATTTACGCAAAATCAAGAAACTAGTTTAGAAAACTCTCAAGATGAATTACTTTCGGGAAAGGGGAAATTAAATGAGTGGAATTCACATTTAAAATTACAACATCAAATTTCTGATAATTGGGATATTTATGGGGAGTTATACAGTACACAGTATCAAACAAAATCGAAAACGGGTAATCTAGATGGCTCTGTTTTTAGTGAAAGTTATTTTGATCAATTGTTAGTAAGACCAGAAGCTAGGGTTCATTTTAACCCAAATAAAAAACATAGTGTTATTGTAGGGGGAGGTTTAACTCATGAGAGTTTAGATAGAACCTATTTTAATAACAAACCGGAATTTAATGCTCCTTATGTTTATGCTCAATATGATGTAAACCCTACAAGGAAAATAAACATTATAGTAGGGGCACGCTATGATGCTCATAATAAATATACTGCTCAATTTAGCCCCAAATTGGCTGCGAGATATCAACTAACTAATAAATTGTCTGCAAAGGCTTCAGTTGGTTATGGATATAAGGCACCTGATTTCAGACAATTATATTTCAATTTCACTAACCCTTCAGTAGGATATACTGTTTTAGGATATAATTTAGTAACAAGTGAGATACCTGTTTTAGAAAGTCAAGGTATACTATCTGGTTTAGCAGTATCACTTAATGAATACAACGATAATTTAAAACCAGAAAGCTCAATCAACTTTAATGTAGGAGTAGATTATAAGTTAAATAATCAATTAAAATTTTCTGTTAACTTATTTAGAAACAACATAAAAAACTTGATAGATACTAGAGTTGTGGCTAATAAAACAAACGGGCAAAACTTATTTAGCTATTACAATGCTAATGAGGTTTATACACAAGGAGTAGAGTTTAATACCAGTTATAAACCTACAAAAAAACTACAAATATCAGGTGGCTATCAATTATTATACGCTAAAGATAAAGTGGTAGAGGATAAATTTGAAAATAGAGAAGTAATAGCTAATCAATTTCCAGATAATCCATTAACTAAAGCTCATTATTTTGGTTTGCCTAATCGTTCCAGGCATATGGCAAATTTCAAAGTATTTTATAAAAATTTAATATGGAAAGTTAATGCGAATATTAGAGGTACATATAGAAGCAAATATGGACTTGTCGATACAAATAATACTGATGGTTACATTGATAACTTTGATGAATTTATTGAAGGATATTCCATATGGAATATAGCTATTAATAAAGACTTCTTTAAAAATCATCAAATAGGTTTTGGTGTAGAAAACATTTTTGATTTCAAGGATGTACCATCATCTTCAATTGATTTTATAGCCATAAATAATATTCCAGGAAGAACTCTATACGCAAAACTAAACATCAATTTTTAATAATTTAATACTTAATACTTATGAAAACAATGAAATACATTTTATTATTCGCTTTATGCTTAAACTTTTTTTCATGTAGTGATGATGATGCACCACCATGTGTACCTACTACATGGTATGCTGATGCTGATAATGATACTTTAGGAGATCCAAGTATGTCTTTACAAGCTTGTAGTCAACCTGAAGGTTATGTAGGAAACAATAATGATTCGGATGACACGGATCCTCTTAATCTAGATCCAATTATTTCTGAAAGAGTATCAAATTTATATGCACCGCAAACTGGAGGTCAGGGACAACCGGTTGGAGGTGAGTTCACAAAATTTGATTTTAATACTGGACAAATAACTACTAATACAACTGATTGGGACATTGCTTTTAGAGGGACAACTATTATTTTTAATGGAGGAGTAGTTACTGGAAGTGCAGATGAACCTATTAGAAATGGTAATACTGGAGCTTACATTGATAACGACACTTTTACAAATGTATCAGGAGTAACAGAGGCTAATTTTGTATTGGATAGTGCTAGTGGTTTAGCAATACAAACAGGTTCAGGAAATGGATGGTATACTTATGATCCTGTTAATCATTTAATTAGCCCTACTAGCAATAAAATTATAGTCGTAAAAACTAGAGATGGTAAATATGCGAAAATTCAAATTTTAAGTTACTATAAGGATATGGACACTACTATGGAATCTAGGTATTATACTTTTGATTATGTATACCAACCAAACGAAGGAATATCCTCTTTTTAAGAAATAAATAAGACTAACCAATGTATTAGCCATAAAAGGAATGGATTATTATTTATTTGAAGTAAGTAAAAATATGTTGTGTATGTTGCTACAATTGAGTTTCATAACCTGATAAAGGTTATGTTGCTCGATTGTTTTAAAAAAAGTAGATTAAAAATATATAAATAACAAACAATGAAAAAAAAAGCTTTATTAGTATTAACTACTACCTTAACTTTAGTCATGACTAATTTGAAACAGCTGTAATAACAGTTGATTAAGGATTTGAACTCCTATGCTACACTACAGGAGGTTGACTAGCATCAGTAAATACTTGTTGGATAGCTTTGATAATAATTCACTAAGTGACTACATAGGTGTTAGAGATACAGGAGCAAATATGGGTGACAATTGTATTTCAGCATATACTTTTTTGGGGCTAATTCAGTAAATTATAATGAAGGCCTAAAATAAATTCAATAGATGGAAATCATTAGGCAGAATTTCAAATAAAATCATCTAATACTGCTGTTTTAGAAATGGGAACTATGAGTGATAATTTTGATCTGAATACTTTTCTCCTATGGGTTCTAGTATGGCTATTACAGCATGGTTTTGTACAAATAAATACGAGGAATATTGCTACAAGTGCTAATGAGTATTTTACAATGAGAATAACTTCAGTGCAACCACACACATCTGTAAGAATAGATAAATTTAAATGGAATAAATGTCAATACTATAAGCTCTAACAAAAATAGGGTTAAGTTAAATCTATCACATTTAGCCGCTGGTATGTATATTGTTAAAGTTGTTTAAGAAAATAGAAATTCAACTATAAAAAACTATTATTAAACAGTCATTTATAGATAAGGGAACAATCATATTTTAGAGAGCTAGAATCAAATATAAATAGGCTCTAGCTCTTTAATTTAAGGTTTATTAAACTAAAGAATTTAAAGGTTTCTGAAATTTAATGTAACGAGCCGTTAGTTATTTCAAAAAGTATATGTAACCTCGAATTTCCCATCTCCCTTTATCTAATTCAAAATTGAAAGAAATCTCAATTTTTTCAATTTATGTCGTGTTTAAAACAAAAGATAATGAGAATTTTTTTTAATGGTTATTATAGTAACGGAAATATTCAATCAATTTTTTATGCATAAATTTCAAGCTAAAAAGTTTTACTTATTCTGGGTTACTGGAAGTGTTGCAAAATTATATGTGCTAACATTTAGAGTTTATAAAAAAAAAGAGCCTTTGGCGAGCGGCACTACGAAGTAATCATGAACTCCTATAAAAACTATATGGGTTAAGTAAATAATTTTACAATAACTAATTATAGATAAAAATGATAAACGTGAGCTTTGTTATAAATGCCTAAGTACTGTAAATTAGACAATAACTCCAAATATTTTGGATATTTTACATACGAGTATTTCAATATTATTCAGTGTATCAATTTGTAAATACTGGTTTATGAGCTGGCTGGGGATTATAGCCTTAAAATGGATATACTGCTATGAAAACAACTACAATACATTTTAACTAAATGTTACGTATGGCAACTGTACCGTTCTTGAAACGGATAAATTTTCTTTGTTAAAAGTGATCTTTAAACTATTTCATATTCTTGTTTTTTTCTTATAAAATATTTCTTTACAATATTAACGGAACACTCTTTTAACGAAGCGACGTTAGAGGGTAGATTTTATTGATATTCTTATTACAATAAATAAAAATTCATTTAAAGAGTATAAATCCTTTGAACATCAATAAAAACACACCGATTATAGAACTACAGTTGAAGCTATTGTAGTAATAAATTTAAAGGCGAGCTAAAAAAACACTTTTAAATCAACAAATAAGCGAGAAGAACAAACGAGAAGAATTCACATCCTAATTTAGATTTATCCTCGAATGCTTTACTTGATACCTTCAAATAAAATATATTTTATTTGAAGGTATAGTTAGTATAATAATAATAATCTCTTAATTTATATAATCAACTAATTAACAATCAATATATAAACAAATAAAGTTGTGTCGGAATTTTGTTAATTAGTTTTTTATAATTTTTTTAGTAACAAACCCAACATTAGTATTTATAGACAGAAAGTACATACCTTTTGATAGGTTAGATATATCTACTGAGTTGTTTCCACTTATTAACCTCCCTTTTTGTAGTATTTGACCATTTATGGTTGTTAGTTTATAAGTAGCATCTTCTACGTTAAGAATAACATTAATAGTTGTCAATATTGGATTTGGGTAGATGACTATTTCAGATAATAAATAATTTTCGATACCTAAAATATTATTTAAACTATATATCTCACCTCTATTACCAGTAGAATCTTCTAGAAACAGATATACCTTAAAGGAAGTGTTTACAGGTAATGCAGAAACAACCTTATTGACATCCGTATTTTGAAGATTCATTAAAAAACTACCACTGGCATCAGCTCCGATTCCATTGAGGATGTCATCATAATTTACGGCAGCTGTATTATTACCAGGAAAGATAACATAGTGTATCGTTCCTGACTCTGGACCATTAACTACCAAAGTAAGTTCAGTACTTGAAACATTTACAGCTTGTGGATATCCTGAATTCAAAGGCATTGCATAATGGTCTCCACCAAAAATAACAAAGGCTTCGCCTATTTGCGTACTAGGATATGGACTAGTAATAATAAAATCG
>JABSPO010000135.1 GCA_013214625.1 Flavobacteriaceae bacterium | reverse complement strand
TCTAACCATAACCGATGCCATAGCCTTGTCCTTTAAAATAGACTACACTAACACACCTTCGTAAATGTGCCCTGCTGGTAGTGTGCTATAAGTACTTCCAGAAACTGCTTGTGGCTTTAAATTACCACTTGATGTTTCTTTAATAATAATGTGACCAGCATTTAAAACTTCTTCTGTAACTCCTGTTACGTCCAAAGTTCTTCCTCCTGCAATTACTTCTAATGCATCAATGATTACAATTGAATCGTTTGATGTGTCGATAGTAGTTTGCTTTGATAAAATTGCTTCTGGCATTTTGTTGTTTTTTAATTAATTACTATTTAGAATCATTCTAAACTTTAAAATTGGCAAAAAAAATTATAGATTATCAACTATATCACTCACTTCTTCTGCTGTTGGCGCTGTATTACTAAAACTTCCAGGAGGCGCACCAGGATATTCTTGAGAATTTGCATGAGTTTGAACTAAATCAGAATGTTCAGTTTCTAATCCTTTAACTTGATCTTCAAATGAAGTTTCAGACTCTAAATCAATTCGTCCAAGCCATTTCTCTTTAATCTCTGGTTTCAATCCTTTTAAAGCGTCAGAAGAATCAAAAGCTTTTTTCGCTAACTCTCTTTTGTTGTCAGTTACCTTACCTTGTTTTAATTCGGTAATCTCTTCTGCCATCTTAGTATTATTAGCAATCATAATTTTAGCCCATTCAGGAGCTTCACCCTGTGCTTTTATTGCTGCTTCTTCCTTTTCTTTAGCAACACGATCTGCTTCGATTTCTTCCGCTGTTTTTGGAACTGGATCTTTTGCTTTTGCTTCTAGTGTTCTTGTGCGGTCATCATCTTTGGCGATGTCCTCAAAAGGCATAAAATCATTAGCATTGTCAAGAACTACGTCAATTGCCGCGTCGTCTGCATCGTCTGCAGGTTTTTTTGATAGTCTATCCGCAAGAGCGTCTAGCCTTTTTGTAGATAAGTTAGCCTTTGGAAATTTCGCTTTAAGTCTATCCTTAATCTTTTGTGCTGGTACAGCCATAATGTGTAATGAAAAATTTAGTTAATACCTTAGATAACAAATATATAAATTATTTCCTTATTTAGAATAATTATAAATAGTAAACTTGTATTACTAAATATTTTGTATAAAAAAACCCCTACAATTTGTAGAGGTTTAAAGGAGATTGAGGTTATAATTATTTTAATTGTCTTCATGATAATCCATCATGTACGCTCTAAAAGACGTAGAGGTATTCCCCCCTCTATTTATAAATGCTTTAGCAACTTGCGTATCCTTGTATTCTTTTATAAAAAATTTCGCGTCACTGCTATCTATTTCTTGTATAGTTACATCCTTTTCGTGTTGACTTTTATTTTTTTCATCTAAATACTCTCTATCATTGGTATAAATGATTTCTATTGCTCTTGACATATATATATTATTAATTAGTTCAAGCCAAAGCTACATAAATATTTATTCAACAACTACAGTTTCTTTTTCTGATTGAATTTGTTCAAGTTCATCACTATTACTGTCTGTTAATCCAAGTATTTCAACCGCTGTTTTTTGACTAGTAATTCCACTTTCCACTGCTTTTGTTAATGTTTCAACTGTAGTATTTAAATCATCTGGAATGATGCTATTGAATTGAACATCAAAATAAGTTGACTCACTAATTGATTTGTATTTAGTATTCGTTGAAGTAACATTACCAGCTATAAATACATTAATTATCCTCTCTATTGATGGCCTATTTAACTCTTCATTGTTCATTTGAGCCTTAATCATTGCATCAAGAAACATTATTTTCAAAGCTACCCCTGTAACATTTCCAAGGCCCTTTATATTGTCAAATGAAATATCTGGTGTAGATGTTAAAGAATAAATGAATTTTAATAAATTATCTATTTCAAGCCTTACTGATTCAGGAGCGTTGTCATTTGTTAAGAACTGAACATCAGATCTCATTTCTTTTCCTGTTTCTTGATCTATTTGAATATCACATATAAATGCTTTACCATCTTCATCTTTATCAGGTGCTCCTTGGACATTTCCTATTAATTTTAATAATGGATGTCCTGAATAGTCATTTGATGCACCAAGTTTAGAAATGGTTACTTCTAGCCTGTCAATCATTTTTTCAGCGTTAAACCACTCTTGTTTGTCCTGAGAGAAATAAACTACTGGTATCTTACCAAAGCCATGAACTTGTTTTTCATCAAAAGATAATGTTCCAGAACTATTAGAACACTTGTATATTGTGGTTTCTGTATAAATCCATGCGTTTTTAACCTCTTTTCCTTCTGAGTTTTTAGTTGAGAATTCCCAAACAAAAGCCGTCATACTTCCAAATGAATCAAAATAAGGCGACATCACACCGTTTTTATTCTCTAGCACCTTGATATTAATATCTTTGTTTTTATTGGTCCCTAAAATCTTATTGAATACCGTGTTTGGTTTAATATCCTTGATAGTAAATAATAAAGCACATTGAAGCTCACTTTTTTGCAAACGAATAAGTTTTGGTAATACTGAGTTAATCCTATTGTTTTTCCAAAGGCGTAATATTTCCTCTGATAAGTCATTTTCTTCAGAAGGATTAATAGTTATTGGAGCTCCAACTTCAAATGCAGTAGCAGTACTAACTATTTTGTTTTGCATTGGGATAGGAATTCTAACCGCTACAACATTTTTACTCTTTACGAGTTTGTCCTTTTGAATCTTCCCTATTTGAGTTTCTCTGTCATCACGTTGGATCTCTCTAAATTCATTTCTAAGAGCCGTTAATTTCTCTTTCGGTTTTTGCTGAGCGGTAAGGACTTTTAAAGCTCGGGCAACATCTGTTTCTACTAATTTAAGTATTTCTTCCATCTTTATTTTTATGGAAACGTCCTCTTAGTAAGTCCGCTTGGTTATAAGTGCCTTTACAGATCCTTTATAATTTTAATAATTAATTCCTAGTTGTGATATTGACTTGGTTGTTCTTGATATTGTTGACTTGGTATTGTGTGAAATGTGTCCATAGCGTACTGCATCAAAACAATGATTATACTTATCGATTGGTTGATTAATAAGTATTCCGTTTACCTCTTTGAATTTATAGTTTTCACGCTCTTTTTTAACGTATTTCCAATGAGCACTTTTAACACAATGCAGTTTCTTTCTCTTCATGGAAAGGATCCAATACATTATTGATTTGGTTTTCTTGACTTTTGAAGCTTTCCAACCTCTTTTTTTAAGTCCTTTAACCATTTCAATAGTTCCTTTATTTTCCCCAGTATATTTATCTGAACTATCACACGTAATAGGAAGTTCTTTATCTACTCCTACTGCGTCAAATGAGTCAGAAAGGTCTTCATCTGTTTCAATTGGATCGTATATAAGCAATTCAAACCAAATATTCTTTTCGTCTTCGGCATATTTAACTAAAGCATTTGGATCTGCAGTAAAACCAAAATCATTCGCGTATGTGTGTGCAATGTCTGGGAATTCATCTATCCAAGTAATCTGATTGAATATAACTCCTTTCATGGCTCCGCGTAAACCTAATCCATAGACCATCCAATCAAATTCGTCTGCTGTTCCTTCTTCTATATTTGTTGGGTGTGGTGGTGGTTGGTTTTTGTCTGTTACTGGTTTTCCTTTGTATAAAATCGCATCTTCTGTAACTTCATAACTTCCCGGTAAATAAGGCTCAGTTGCTAATATTTCTGTTTTCTCTTTAAACGATACAAACGGATTATCTAAGAAAGTAGTTTGAAGGAAAGCTACATCTTTACGAGTAACAACGCTATTGAATACCCAATGATCTGTAAAACTTGGATTGTAGTCTCCAATCCAAAGCTTACGACAACGAAAGATTGATTGTTTGAACGTTGCTTGCTCAATGTACATCATTTCATTAAAGATGGCATAGTCGCAACCGCTACCGTGTCCACTACCCTTCAACTTGTCGCAACCTAATAAATGTATTGCTGAATCACCTATTTTAAAACTTTCTACACGTTCGGCATTGTTAAATTTGTTTGGTAAGTCGAATAAATCTAAAACCCTTTTAAAATCATCAAACAAGGTTTTCTTGAAGTCTGCGAAATGTTCACGATAAACATTTATTTTGATTGACTCGTTTTTGTGCTTAATCGTACACAAGTAGATTATTATAAAAATCCAGCTCCATGTTTTACCACTCCTGGAGCTTCCTTCTAATACAACCCCGGCTTTACCTCCTACAATTACGCCTTTGTTATCAAATATTTGAGAGTTTATACACTGGTGTATTAGTTTGTAATTAGGGTTTGTTTTGTCATCAAACGAAGAAAGACCTTTATGTAAAAGGTCGATTTTCTGCTCATGCAAAAGCTGTTCAAATTCTAGTATTTCTGCGTCTGTTAGTCCCAAATATTTAATTTAATAAACCCTTATGTTTACTACGACGAATCAACATAAGCCATCGCGTAAACAAAACTTTATGCCTCTCTCATTTTCTTTTTCAATTCTTCTAATCTCGCGTTACGCTCCTCTGTTGATAATTGAGGGTTTTTCTGAAAGTTATGTTCACCATAGAATCCAATGTGTTTATTTATCATGTCAATAGCTTTTTCTTTAGAGACAAAATGAAGTTCAATAATCTCTTGAGTTCCAAACTCACTTGTTGTTTTAGTATGTTTAAACTTAGTTACTAACCTCCTTACTTCCTTTGGTAATTCTTTTACTTCTTGAGCGGTAAGAAGTATCGTTTCTGTGATGTCTGAATACGCCCAATTCTTTAACTCTTCTAAAACCTTTTCATGAGTTATCTTAGATAGGTCCTGAGCTTCTTTCTTCTTTTGTTGGATATAATCTTGAATCTTACCAATTCTTACCAGCTCATTAAACTTAACAGCAGACGTATCTTCATTTGCATTAGGATAAAACTTTTGATATGCCTTAGTTCCGTTAAAGCCGTTAATAAACCATTGATCTATTACAGTTTTATATTTATCAAAAGTCTTGTCAGTCATTAGAATATTGCTTTATAGTTAGTTCTTTGTTGGTGGATTATCCGTTTAATCCAGATTGATCAATACGCCAATTCAGGTATTTTATTTGCTCTTCTGAATTATCTCCTACAACTTCACTTGCGTCATCACAAATTGTCTTTGCGAAATGATGTGTCATGTCCCGTAAGAACATGTACATTTCTAAATCTGACACTTTTCCGGTCTTTATATCGACCTTACATTCTTCGTCCGGTGTGAATGTTAATACCGCACCCCTTTGTTTTTTAGGTTGTGGATTTTGATTCTTATAACTCTTTTGCCCTTTTCCCTTTCTATTGCCTTTTTCCATTGTTTACTATTAGTTCTTTAGGTTGTATTTTACTCATAGCCTTATTATATCCCCAGACTTAACAGGTTTTAATATTGCTTTTGTATAAGGATTCTCTCCTTTTACCTTCTTTAATTTTACTTTTACAAAGTGTTTTAATGACTTCTGGTCCCCTCTCCTTTTCACAATAATTTGTTGAGAATATTCTATTGCTTTATTCCCACAAAGAACAACGCTCGTTAAAGTTTTACGGTGTTTTAATCCAACAGTAACATCACGTGTTTCAACTTTTGAAGCATATACTACTTTGTAAAATCTCTTTTTTAAAAATCCAAACATAATCAAGCCGCTTCTTTAGGATTAATTAGTTTTAAAATCATATTCTCTTCTTTAGCCATACTTAAGATTAATTGACCAAGTATTTCAGGGTTTTTAAACTCCTGGTTATCTATGAATACTTTTCCTTCTTTAAACTCTATCATAAAATGTTTTTTAATAAAACCTAGTGCTTCTATTATGGGAATGTCCACACTAGGTTTTGACCTAACTAACAAATAAACTATCGTAACACTTTTAAATAAAAAAACCCATCTGCTTTATACAGATAGGCTACTTACTTTTTGGGAAATAAAAATAGTCGCACTGTTAAAAACAAATAGATCTTGAATTTAATAGTGCGACACTTCAAAGATAATGATTAACTCTTATTCATTTTTCGCACAATTGCAAATTGGGTGTTATTATTTAAAATAGTTTCTGTTAGTGGTTTTATAGGTACAATGTTTTGAATAGTGTTTATATCCTTATTAGCTACAACCTAAACAAACCTCGAAATAACCAAAATTATAACTACTTGAATTTTTAGTTGAGCATATAACACCAAAAACATCTTCTTTTAACTGATTAATATGAGTATAGTCCTTTCCAAATATTGAACCTATCAGTGTCATGTTTTTAAATGAAGTATTCAGCTCTGTGTGTTTTAAATGAGAAGGATAACTAATTGAGCTACATTGTATTTGTTTTCGTCTTATTGTAATTTCTCCGTTAGACCATTTTTTCTTTCCAACTTCTCTAAATCCATGCTTAAATATAGAATCAAAAACAATCCCATTTATAAACTCATTATTCCTGTATTTCCTTACTTTTCTTAAAATTAAATCTTCAAAAGAACGATAGTTAGGGTAAACAACACCTCCTCGTTTGTAATATTCTTTTTCTAATTTTTCTAACTGATTTTCACTAATTCTACTTGATCTATAAACATAACAATCCATTAATTCTTCATATTCACCGGATGTTATAGAAATATTATCAGAAGATTCCGAGTTGGGTAACTGTTTATTAAACACATACGCTAAATGTTTATTGAAAGGAACTATCCCTACTATTGCTAAACACTTTACAACTCCATAATTAGTTTGGTAGCTAGTCTTTTTATTTTTATGTAACTTATTTGCTTCTTTTTCTGAAAGATGTTTTTCAGAACACAACCCCTCTGAAACATCATCAAAAACAGATTGAACAGCAAAGTTATTATTGATAATAGCAGTAGCTAACACCGTATATAATTCAGGCTTAGTTTGTGCATTTTTATTGTCTTTATCGTTATTCATTAGTTTAGTTTTTATCTGTTAATATTTGGCTTTAAATCACCCGAAATCATATACAACACATTATAAACATCCTTTTATCTGAGCCTTTCAATACCATAATATTCATAAGTTTTTTTAACTATTATTTGACTAATGACCGATTGATGGTGTTCCCATTCTTTTAAACTTGGCTTTCCTTCACAAGCAGATACATGTTCTATTTGTTCTTCAACAAATGTTCTTAATGCTAGTAATTCGGCAAAACTCATTTTTTTTAATTCGATTACGCTCATTACTTTTCCTCTTTATTAAAATAACACAAGTAGTAATACATTTGCTTTTCTTCGTCCCATCCTTTTTCAAGGAATTTCTCAGCTGATTCAGGATTAATGAAATCCATTTTAATAGTCATGTTTGTGTCTAAATTGATTACGTTTTTAAACTTTTTCCTTGAAGTTGTTACTGCTGTATTTGAAATAGGGAATTCGGTTAAATCTTGAACACTATACTTTTGTTCGTTTTCAGTTTTATAATGTTTGAACTCTGGGATCAGCTCTGGATTTTCAATTACACTATTCAAAAAGTTTGTTTCTTCAAATTCATCGTTTTTCGCGAAGTAATCCATTGAGCGGTTCATGAACATAACTTCTTCTTTTTTGTCTTCCGCTGGAAAAAAAACATCTTAGCGAAATTCTGACATAATTGAAGGTATTTCTTAGTTTGATAAGCGTCATCAACTACAGCGTCTAAACCAAGGAAGCTATCAAGCCAGTACTTAGTGTCGTATTTATTACTATCTACGCTTAGAACTCTATAACCATCTTCTTTTTCGATATTGAAAATGATACATCCTTTGTCTAATTTTTTAAGATTAACTCCTTGCTGTAAAATTGTCTCCAGGTTCTTTCCTTTGTTTTCGAATTGTAGGAAATCATGCTTTATTTCACTTTTAAAAATTCCGATTGCATCAACTTTTTGATTATCGATAATTACATTTTCCAAATAAGTAACATATACTTCACCGCTTTTAATATGTGGGTGCATTGATTGGTTATACAGAAGATGTACAATGTCTTTTGACTTCTCATGAAAACAGTTTGGATTGTTAAAAATGGATTCTGTTGTTTTAAAAATCTCATTGAACTCCATATCCACTTCATGTGAAAGCTTAAAAAATATTTCTTCCTTTTCTCTAAATGGCCTAAAGAAAAAATCTTTTACTAAAGGTGATATTTCATCATTTAATTCAGTAGTGCTATCTGAAACAAAACAACCTTCTGCTTTGCTCTTATTCCCTACTTGATGAATTGATAATTGGTCGATGTTTGTTTGATATAAGTTTATCATTTGTATTTATTGTTAGTTGGTTATATTAATTAATAGTAATGTTTTAACTGCCGCTATCCCTTTTTCGGTTACTCCATAAACTTCACTTTCAAATTTTTTCCAATTCTCCATTAAGCCAAGATTTACAAGTATTTCACAGTCTTCGTGTTTATTACCATACGCGGAGTAATTTCTGTAAAACTTTTCTGGACAATAACCTCCTGTTTCAACTCCTAATGAATGAGTTAAATGACCTATTTGTTTATCTGTCAAATCATTTAATAATTCACTCTTTTCTTGACTGTATAAATCTTTCTCTGGGAATCTTCGAGTTCTTATATGTTGCTTAAGCTCCCAATAGGAATAATTTTCATCTGCGTTGCATTTATCCTTCACAGCTTCTTTTTGATTCTTCCCGAATATTACTTCGAACTGGCATGAGTCTTCCCACATGTAGATATTGTATGCGTCAATGTAAAAGCCAGGGAACGCACATTTATATGCTTTAATTTCTAGTTTCATTTAGTTAGTTATTTAGTTAATTATGTTATGAAGTTTTATTCCATCCGAAAATTTCATTTAGACTATCTGATGAACTTTGTTGTATTTCACAATTCAAAGGCATTTTTTCTTGTATAATTTCTTCGCCCCTATGTTCTACATAATCAGGTAATCCATTTTGTGAGTGCTCCAATTTTGGAGGGAACATAAATATGTTTTTCTTTATACATTTAAAACTTTTTGATTTTACTAATTCAGATTCCGGATAAGTTTGAGGACTTCTCTCATACTTTATTATTACTTCCTCACAATTAATACAATCAAAACATGCTCTTATGTTAATAGGATTTTTACTACACTTTTTTTCATGCCTTGTCATTGCGCTTTTTACAAATAATTTCTTCGGGCAAAAATCACAGTGATAAACCGTTACGTTTTCTTTTGTTTTCATGGTTATTTAGTTAGTTTTTCTTCTGCATAAATCCACACTAAGGAAAAAGCTAATAGTAGTAATAAGCCTATTGTGAATTTTATTGTTTCTGAGTCTGGTTTTAGCTTCATTAAACCGCTACTTTTAATTGATTTAATAAGCCAATATAATTTGCTTCTATTAATTTTTGAGCCATTAAAGGGACTACAGAGTTTCCTATAAATTTCAATTGATTTGTTTTAGTTCCGGTTAATTCAAAATCATCTGGGAATCCTTGAATAGCTTTTAATTCTTTAACCTTTAGCATTCTGATTTTAATATCAATTATTCCATTCTCCCTCATGAATTTTCTGATTTTAATCACTGTTTCAGAGTCATTATTCTTTTCTAAAGTTTGGTTTATTCCTATAGGACTTGCTGAAATTAAATAGACTGGCTTTTTATCCATTCTCGCTATTAATGTTTGCCCAGGTTCCTCTATAGATCTTCCTTTATTTGAAAATTGCGTGTCTACAGTCCATTGTGCTGACACTAATTTATGTTTAGGAATAGTTGTGATTGTTCCAGCAGCAGTTTCAATTGAACTATGTGTTGGTGATGAATAATCATAATCAATGAAGTGTGCTGCATACCTTTCTTTTGTAGTTAAAGTATTACAAGGATCTTCTACACTATGGGCATTCCCGTTTCCGTAGTATGATGTAAGAAAAATAGGTTTTACTATAGCCTGATTACATACTGTTGTAATTGTTCCTAATGGATCATTTATACTTGTTACTTTTCCTGCCGGCCTACCTGAGTAGTATTTTTTAATAAACAAACCTTCTTTTGAGAATTTTAACAAACCTGCATATACTCTTTTTAAAGTATTATCAGAATAAGGCTTATTCATTTTAGTTAAACCGAAAATCGTTCTTCCTTCATCATCAAGATCCAAAACTTCTTTAACAGCTTTCCAAGGTTTTAAATTGGTACCGTTTATTTTACTTCTTTTACAATGTGTTTTTTCTGGAAAAACTAAAGGCAATCCAATTCTTCCAAACACTCCAAAATAACGCTCTCTAGAAGTGTAAGCTCCAAAATCTGCAGAGTTTAGTAATTGATATTCATAATCATATCCGTAAAACTTAATTGCATCTCTCCATCGGTTATAATCTGTTCCTTTCAATTCTTGAATTGGCTTACCGTTATTATCTAAAGCTCCCCAGGTTAAAAACTCTCGTACATTTTCGATATAAACATAATCTGGATCCAATTGTTCAATGTATTTATACAAGTGGTCTGCTAATGTTCTACTATCTGCATCCCTTGCAAGACCTCCTTTTGCTTTTGAAAAATGTGTACACTCTAATGAAGCCCAAATATTTATTATACAATCTGGATTATCATTTCGCAGCTTGTTTACTATTTCCTTAATTTTTAAAATAACTCCAAAATCTCTAACGTCTTCTGTTAGATGTAAACAGTCTGGGTGGTTTTTCTCATGGCATTTTATTGCTTCTGGATCATGATTAACACAAGCCACAACTTTAGCATTTGCATTTGCTAAATGAATTCCCGTAGTTGTTCCACCAGCTCCACAAAAAAGATCTATCCAGTAAATTATTGGTTCTTTCATGCTGAATGGAGTTTATACATTTCTTTAAATTTTTTTATCCCTATTTTATTATAAATCGTAACTAAACTAAAGTGATGTTCATTAGGATATAATGACTTTCCGAAGGACAACATGTTAGTATGAGTATTCTTTCCTTTCGACTCTAAAATTTTTGATCTAAGCTCACTAATAAATTCTTCAGATTTTCTAATCCCTATAACATTTGATTTGCTTTGTACTTTCTCTTTACTAATCCCGAAGTGATTAGCTAATATTTCATTACCTGTATTTGGGTAATACTTTTTTAAATACTCTAACTCTTCTATTGTCCATTTTTTATATTTCATAACTATGCTGAATTTTTCCTGTATCTGTTTAAAATCTCATATCTACCTAAATCAATGAATGCTATAGAAACATGATTGTAATTCTTATCTGTGTATTCTGAATTGATGAAATTTAATAGCCTAACCCTTCCTGCATTTTCCTTTTCTCTCCTTTTTTCAAATGATATTGCTGGTGTGTGAATTATAGAACTATTTGATTCTTTGCCTATTCCCATGGCTTTCATTTTATGTCTTAATGAATCATCATCCCTATTTAATTTTAGAGCTAATTCTTCTCTGTCAATCATTAAGTAATTGTTCTTAATAAATCTTTCTTCTAGTGGTGAAAATCTCCCTTTTTTCATGCTGTTTGTAGTTTATTGTTAGTTGTTAGGTTTATGATTGATTGATGTATTAATTCTGAACTTAAATCGTCTTGTCTTCTTTCTGATTGAGTCATCCCATTGATCCAATCGTTTTCTGATTCTAGTTTAGTTATTTCTTCTATTAGCTTACTTCTGCTATTAAAACTTAATTTTTCGCTGAAAAAGAATGCTTGATATAACTCTATTAAAGCCTTGTTTTCCTTTCTCTTTACGTTCCAGTTACTCTGATAAGCATTCATTATTTTCTTGAGTCTAGTTCTCTTTCAGCTAATTCAAATAATTCTTGATCAAATGTTTCTGACCTTGAATCTGCCTCTAATAAATATTCTTTAAGCTTTTCATTAGATTGTATTTTAAACTGATTCCCCATGTTGTTTAAAAACTCACTTCTATTATTCATTACTTTCCTTTTCATTCTTGCTCCAGAACCATTACCTCTTTTATTGTGATTTACCTCTTCTTCTCCTATTCCTGCAAATAGTTTTTGTATTGCAATTGGACTCAGTTTATCTCTGTTTATATTAAAACTTTCATGGCTTGACTGTGACATCATTTGACCGTATTCACATCTTTCATCCCAATACAAACTAATCCATTGCATTATTTTTTCTTGGGACAAATTCTCGTAGTAGCCACCGTACTTCCCTTCTTTTACATTTCTAAAAAACAACGTTAAATCTGTTACTTTAAGGCAATAGGTGTCGTAGATCCTTTCTGCTGTAAAATCCATTTGAGCATCGCTCATTTTTGTTTTAACATTTGAATTATCATTCAACTCTATCAACCACATTGCCACATATCCAATAACCCAATCTCTACCGTAAGCTCTTTTGAATTCTCCAAGTGATTTAGATGGTAGTTTGAAAACATCTTTAACAGTTCTAATCTTTGAAGAGTGTTTAAAGCAATTAGCAGGTTGATACAATACCAAGTCTTTCCGCCGTTTTTGCTCGGTAAGCAGCACTTGCTCCTGTCTGTTCTTTACTATCTCGTTTTCCATTTGATATGTTTGTTATTTCTTTCATCAACCAACGGTTGAAATGTTTCTTAGCGTCTTTTAAATCTTTTTCTTCCTCTCCATCACCAGAGATTGTTTTGATGAATTGAGTAATTCTGTCGTCTATTTCTTCTATTGAAATTTTAACCCCTGTTTCTGATATATTTCTGCAAACAGTTTCTTTCCAGGTAAAAGAGTTTTTAAGTTCAATTTCTAATTTTGAGATTTTCAAAAGGTTTTCAAACTTTCCAAATACTTTTCCTTTTTCTTCTACTTCTCCTTTCTCTTTTACTATTACTAATCCTTTTACTAAGGGGCTAGTCAGCCCCATTTCTTCTTTTAAGAATTTTAAGAGATTAGTATCAACTGTTTCAATGATTTTCTTGTCTTTTGTTTTAGCCCCTATAACTGAAATGTTTTTTAAAAAATCATAAGAACTAACAAACTCTATATTCTCGTTAAAGATCTTCAATGCGCTCTTGTGAAAGGCGTTGTAAGGATTTAGAGGGAATATTTTTTGATGTTGTAAAAAGTTTTTTAAATATATTTTACTTCCTTTTTCTATTGGTTTTTCAGCCCCTAGCAAGCCCCTACTTAGCCCCTTGATAGCCCCTAGAATTTCATCCTTTGTAATTCCTAAATGAAAAGAGATGTGACGAAAAGATATTTCATAAAATCCAGCATTATCTACGCTGTCAATTAGGTAATAGAAAAGTAATTTTTCATTCGGCTCTAAATCCACGAACCATGAGTCCTTGTATTTTTCCGTATCTGTGAATCGTTTTGCCATTAGTTATTTGTTCTTTAGGGTAATTATGCTACGCAATACTTGTTATCGTAAATAGATAGCATCAAGTTTATTTTGTTTCTTTCTTCAACTCTTTCTTCTAAATTGAATACTCTGCCTTGTTTTTTAAGCTGTAAAGCGATTTTACTCGCTAACTGATACTTATCTTGATATTCATTGTTTAAGTAGCTTAAAGATGGCGTTTGTCTTAATTCACTTATAAATTCAAAATACTTTTGGCCATACTCTTTAACTAGGCCCTCTCTTAATAATCCATCGTCATTTTGATATGTATTTGATTGAGCAGATTGTCTATGGATATTATGTAAGTTGTATCTCATTGTTTGATTTCCCCCTCTTGCAAAGACATGGCCAGCATGAATTTGATTTGCGTGATAACCTCTTGCTAAACATGGTAATCCAATATCAATAAGCCTTACTATTTCATTAACTTTATCCTGAAGCTTTTTCCTCCAATCTGTTAAATTATCCTTACTTGCTTTTTCTTTCTTCTTTTGATTTGATCTTACTTTTACCGCGACCTTTGGAAGAAATGTTTTCTGGTACCATACTTTACCATTGTCATTTGTTGTGGCCCATTCCATTAAACAGCAATCACACAAGCCATAAGTTCTTTTATAAGATGGTTTTCCGCATCCTTCAGCACCTGGAGCTTTACTATTTGGCTTGCATGATTTTTGTTTATGCTGCATCAACTAAACTTATTACCTCATTACTTCTTTTTGTAACACTGTCTAGAATAGTATCACCAGTTTTTTTAGCTTTATTCAACTGGTATAATTTTGACAATCTTGCTGCAACTGTTGAAGGATAAATATTAAGCTCTCTACTTATTTTATTAATAGTTGATAATCCACCGTGTTTTTTAATACAGTTTAAAACCTTCTTTAATTGAGTTACTTCTTTACCTTCTTCTATGTTAGTTTTGTTACTTTCTCTACTGGTTTGTGTTACTTTGTTTTTCATGGTAATAAGTTTTGGTTGTTGTTTTACATATTAAAAAGGTAAATCGTCGTGATCTTGTTCTTTTAAATCCGTTGTAGGCTGAAACTGTTGTACTTGTTCTGACTCTACACCCTCAATTCTCCAGCCTTGTATTGAATTGAAATATTTTGTTTCTCCTTGTGGATTTACCCATTCTCTACCTCTTAAATTGATTGAAACTTTTACGCCTTGCCCTACTTGAAAAGAGTTTAGTAAGTCACATTTATCTTGAACAAATTCTATTAGTATTGACTGAGGGTATTGTTCTTCTGTAGTTATTACCAATTCTCTTTTTCTAAATCCATTTGAACCGAATGTTTGTGTTTCTCCGATTTCTTTTGCTTTCCCTTGTACTTCCATTTTTAATACCCTGTTTTAGTAATTCTTAATTGCTCTTTTTCAAAACTTAATACACTTCGCAAAGCATCTATTTGATGGGTGCAAGCTCTATTTATTCTATCCAGCCAATCAACTAAATGATTTTCGTCTTCTGCTATACTATCCACTAATGTGTTTTGAGCTTTAGCAGATAAAAACTGCTCTTTTGCTATCTTCATAATTGTATTGCTAATCTCAGAACTCTTCTTTTTTCTTAACAATCTCTTGGCGTCTGCTAACATTTCTCCTGACCTTGCCATATAAACACTTAATTTGCTTATCCTATCCGTTATTTCCTGCGGGTTATTACTGCATTCAATCTCTAAATATCCCTGAATTTCATTTGCTTCGTTCTTCATTATTATTCTTTAAAAAATATGTATCTGGTTAATAATTTGAAGACTCATGAAGCCTTATTACTTCCGATTTTTCTCCTTTGTTTTTGAATATAAAATCTCTTGCTTGCTGTTCTGACAAATGACTTTCAATAGCTCCTGCTTGGTAAGCAAACTCTCCTTTTGTTTTTTTAAGCTCTATACTTTCAAAAATTGTATCTTCATTATAGTTCGATTCAATCGCATACAAATCATAATTCTTTGCAGTAATTCCATCTAAATGACAAGTATCTGTTGCGTGAATTATTTTAGTTCCATCTTTAAAAATTCTGTATCCAAAATTTGGTACATCGTGATATAAAGTAATTGGCGAAATTTTAAATTGTCCATAGTCATAAATCTCACCAACTTCTAAAACATCTACATTCTTAATGCCTTGTAATTTTTTAGATAAAAACTCCCCGCATGCAAACCTTAATGTAGGTCTCTCAAATGCTAATTTTTTAATTGTTGAATAATTAAAGTGGTCTCCATGAATGTGAGTTAACAACACTATTTGCAAACTGTTTTGGTACTCCTTAATCATAGAGTAAGGAATACCCATGTCTACAGTTATGCTATTATGATAAATAACACAATTACCTTTTGAACCGCTTGATAATACTTGATACATTAGACTATTACTTTTTCTAGTTTTTGATCTGGTTCTTTTTGTTCAAGAACTTTAATTTCTGACACTACACTGTGACCTACATCAAAAATATCAGGAACGATGTATAGATCTTCAGTCTCAATATAAGAGAGAATAACTATGGATCTTTTG
>JABSPO010000134.1 GCA_013214625.1 Flavobacteriaceae bacterium | reverse complement strand
GTGTCCCACCTCTTTTCAAAGGAATAGCATCTCTCCATCCTTGAACAGTATCAGCATCTAATTTCCCTGTCATTTCAGTTTCAATAAAACCAGGAGCAATTGCATTACAACGTATGTTTCTTGAACCTAACTCAAGCGCTACTGATTTAGTAAACCCAATAATACCAGCTTTAGAAGCAGCATAATTAGTTTGACCAGCATTACCCTTAACTCCGACTACAGAACTCATATTAATGATAGATCCTTTACGTTGTTTTAACATGGTACGTTGTACCGCTTTAGTCATATTAAAAACTGACTTCAGGTTTACCTCTATAACTTTATCAAAATCATCTTCAGTAATACGCATTAACAAGTTATCCTTGGTAATACCTGCATTATTGATTAATACATCAATACCATCGAATTCTTTTAAAATAGCTGCAATTAAATCTTGTGATTCTTGAAAATTTGCTGCGTTGGATTTATATGCTTTAGCTTTAACTCCTAACTCATTTAACTCTTTTTCTAATGCTAGCGCTGGAGCTTCTGATGAACTATATGTAAATGCAATATTTGCTCCATTTTTCGCGAAAGTTCTTGCTATTTCATTTCCTATACCTCTACTTGCACCAGTAATGATTACTGTTTTACCATCTAAAAGTTTCATATGCTGTATTAAATTATATCTTTTGAGTTAATTTAAATCAAATATATATCATTTCAAGATAAAATAAACTAGTTATTAAGAGAATATTCTTTTTGATATCATTAATACCCCGGATTATTTACAGTCTTGTCTATTACAAAGTCAAACTAACTACTATCTAAGGAAATGCTCAAAATATTTAGTCCTCATAAGTAGGGTCCAATTCCTCTGACTAAAATTTCTGTGCTTTCCTTTATCTCTTGCTATGCTGTACCCATTAAAATTCAAAACCACTGTATTAAATAACTTATTTTAACCTTTATTTATCGCTTAAAAACATAAGCGTAGCTACAGTTATGCCTAGATTTTTTAAACTCAACTAAACCAAAAATAATTCAATTTACTTATAAGCGTCTTGAAATTTAATTGGCACTAACTTTTCATCACGAAAAACCGTAAATACCCTAGGTTAAATTTATTATACCTCAAATAACCCCTTTTTCACTACATGGTGCATCATTTTTTTGGTTAGCATCAAATCTATTTTTATATTCGTAACCCCAAAACTATAACCAACATTAAATTAATTATGAAGTCAGCCTCAAGAGTTCAGAAAAAATCAAAAGCTAAGCTACTCCATCAGTATTATTCGTACACAGGATTTTATACTTTTTTAGGAAATAGTTTAAAGAAAGCTATTGTACCTATACTAATTGTTATAACTGCATTAATACTATTTAATAAATATATTTATAACATTAATGATGCTCTACAAGGCCTTACCGAAACATTTTCAACTTTTGGTGTATTAACTGTATTTTTTGCCTCTGAATCTTTTTTAGGGCTTATTCCACCGGAAATTTTTATCGCTTGGTCTAAAAAGACAAGTGACCCTGTTATAATCTTAACGATTTTAGCTACCTTATCATACCTAGGAGGAATAACATCTTTCTTTTTAGGTAAAGCTGCTTTACAAATAGACTCGGTAAAGAACTACTTAGAAGTTAAAATGGCAAAGAGTTTAAAAAACACCAGTAAATGGGGTGGTTTTTTAATTATTGTAGGTGCATTACTACCTATTCCATTTGCTATAACATGTATGGCAGCTGGAATGATTAAATATCCGCTTAAAGGAGTATTGCTGTATGGTCTATTACGCTTTGTACGTTTTGCTGTATATGCAATTGCAATATTTCAAATGGTAAGTTAAAACCTAAAATTATGATCAAACTATTTAGAGGAATCAGTTTATTAGAAGGACTATCACTTTTAGCCTTATTATTTATCGCTATGCCATTGAAATATGTCTGGGGAAACCCAGAATATGTTCGTGTTATAGGTATGGCTCACGGATTGCTATTTGTTGCCTATATCTTATTTGCGATAATGACGAAGTTTGAATTAAACTGGAAAATAAAAACATTATTTATTGTATTTGCAGCTTCAGTTATTCCTTTTGGAACTTTTTATGTTGACAAAAAATATTTGTCAAAGAAATAATTACTATTTATAAACAAATCAACAACCTCAACCCAAGGATACGAGGTGTGCTTCTGAAAAAATATTTTACATTATGAGGCAATCCTCTGGAAATTAAACTCCCTGATGGGATTAAAAAAGTCCTTAGAATTAATTCTAAGGACTTTTTTAATTTAAGCAATTCAATAATAATTATTTTTTTACTTTCTCTTCTACTTTTGGCTCTTCAGCTTTCTTAAACATATCTAAATACGCATTTGATATATTAGCAATCGCATCACTTGCAATAAATGATTGATATCCTTTTTCTTCAATAGCAACATCGGCAGTTCTGCCATGTAAATACACGCCAAATTTAGCTGCTTGCAATGGTTCGTATCCTTGAGCTATGAACCCCGTAATAATTCCTGTTAGTACATCTCCAGTACCAGCAGTTGCCAACGCAGGGTTTCCCGATGTGTTGACAAATACCTCATCTTTATAAACCGTTATTGTAATAGCGTCTTTAACTACTACGATACAATTATTTTCTGTAGAAAATTCTTTTACCTTAATTAGCATGTCAAAATCATTAGCCCATTTTCCTATCAAACGTTTTAACTCCTTTTTATGTGGCGTTAGTATTGTTGATTTAGGTAACTTTTTTAATAACTTTTTATTTTTTGATATAATATTTAACGCATCAGCATCAACAACTAATGGCAGTTTATTTGTTTTCAAAAAAGATTTTAATGCTTTTACTACTGCTTTACTCGTTCCCATTCCCATGCCAATTCCTGCAACAGTAAAATTACCTTCTGGGGTAATTTCTGACAATTGCTTAGTATCATTTGGCGTTTGTACCATTGCTTCTGGAAAAGAACTTTGTAATGAATTATACCCACATTCTGGAACATATGCAGTAACCAAACCACAACCAGAAACTAGTGCTGCTTTGCTAGCCAATTGTACTGCTCCTATTTTACCATAGGAACCACCAATTATTAAACTGTGTCCATAAGTAAATTTATTCGCGAATTTCTCACGCATCTTATATATTGGTAATACTTCATTTTTACTGATTAACTCCACTCCATCAACAGTTTTCATAAACTCCTGATCCAAACCAATATCTAATACTTCCCATTGTTCCGTAAACACAGCAGTTTCTGGCAAAAAGAACGCCATTTTTGGACTTTGAAATGATAAGGTGAAATTTACAGATAATACATTTTCAATATTATCAGGAGTTTTATCAGCATATAATCCTGATGGTATATCAATCGCTAACTTAAACGCTTTCGATTCATTTAAATGCGCGAATAACTTATTTACCAGTGTTCCAGGATCCCTATTTAACCCAATACCAAAAATTGCATCTACAATAATATCATCTGGAGAAATATCCGTAGGGAATTCTTCTATATCAGTTAATAATACAGGCCATTGTTTTAAATTTTTAACCTTTTCATAATTCTTTAAAAACCCTTCAGTACGTTTTTTACTATAATTAACTACATAATTAGCTACGTTATATCCATGTTCTAATAAATAACGTGCTAATACCAATCCTACACCACCATTATTACCAATTCCATTAAAAATATGAATTTTAACTTGCGATCCTTGCATGCGGGTGTGCATCCAGTTAAACACCTGACCTCCAGATTTTTCTAATAAATCTAGTTTTGAAATTTCTTGATTTTTGATCGTTATATCATGCGCTTGATATAATTGTTTTGCTGATAATATTTTCATGTAAATTTATGTATGTTTAAAAAGGCACTTTAGTATGACTATTTCCTAAATTGATATAATTTTATGTAAATAACTGCATTATTTTAATCGTATAAAAGAATAATTGCTACATTTGTTTGGAAGTTTATACAAAAGCATCGTAATTGAATACAAATAAACAAATAGCATCTTTCGTACCTAACACTACATCTGTAGTGGCTACTGCTATGTTTACCATTACGACAACTACAACCCTTTAGGGTTATCTACACATATATTATCCGTCCCTATATACTTTTTCTTAAAATAGAAAATCAAGTATGCATTAAACCCAACCAGTGGGTTTAACTCTCCGAGGATTTCCTCGGTCGAAAAAATAATATTCTTAAATTCATACCTCTTATGCTTGCATAGAGGATATTGATTTATTTAATTTAAACATATAAGCCATGAAGGTTTTAAAATTTGGAGGTTCCTCTTTAGCGTCAGCTACATCAATTAAACTAGTAATAGACATCATTAAAAGTGAACAACATAAACTTTGGGTAGTTGTTTCTGCTTCAGGTAAAACTACGGATAACTTAATACAGTTAACACAGTTGTCACTTGCTAAAGATGAAAGCTATAAAACTGAATTAAAATTATTAGAACAGCATCACATTGCTATTTGCAAGGAACTATTGCCAATTGCTGCACAAACTAGCATAATTGCTTTTATTAAAAGCTCATGTAATGAATTGGAGCAATTATTAGATGCTGTATATTGGTTGGAAGATTTATCTCCTAAAACACAAGATAAAATTATCAGTTATGGTGAATTACTATCAGCACAACTATTACAAAAAATTGCATCGCAAGAAATTGATTCAGTACAATATAAAGACAGTAGAGAGCTGATTGCAACTGATAGTAAGTTTACAAACGCTAAAGTGAATTTTAATAAAACGAATAAAAACATTGCTGATTTTCAAAAACAAAATACAGCAAGAGTTATTATTTCTGGAGGCTATATTAGCGCCAATGAAAACCAAGAAACTACAACATTAGGCCGTGGCGGATCGGATTATTCTGCTGCTATTTACGCTGCTGCTTTAGATGCTGAGGCTCTAGAAATATGGACTGATGTAAGCGGATTATATGCTGCGAACCCGAAATTAGTGAAACAAGCAAAACCAATTGCAAACATCTCCTATGAGGAAGCAATGGAGTTATCGCATTTTGGAGCAAAGGTTATCTACCCTCCTACTATAAAACCAGTTTTAGAAAAGGAAATACCAATTAAAATTAAAAATACATTTGATGCTAAAGCAGCAGGAACTCTTATTAGTAATTCATCTAACGGTAAACGTCAAACAATAAAAGGGATTAGTCATGTAGAGGGGATTTCCTTATTAACTTTAGAAGGACTAGGAATGATTGGTATACACGGTATATCAAAGCGTTTATTTGAAGTTTTAGCAAATAACCATATCAATATTGTATTAATTACACAGGCATCTTCTGAACATTCTATTTGTATTGCAGTAGCAAAAGAAAGTAGTCAAGAAGCTGAACAATTGATTAACATAGCTTTTAAAAATGAAATTTCAGAGCACCTAATTCAACCCATTTCTGTTGAACATAATTTAGCTATTCTTGCTGTAGTAGGTGATCAAATGAAAAGTCATCAAGGGGTTAGTGGAACATTATTTAGTGCATTAGGAAGTAATAACATTAACATCAGAGCAATTGCTCAAGGTGCCTCTGAAAAAAACATCTCTTGCGTTATTAAAAATGATGATGTTCGAAAAGCTTTGAACTGTATTCATGCGGCATTTTTTGAAGCACATATTAAAGAATTGAATGTTTTTATTGCTGGAGTTGGTAATGTAGGTGGTAAATTAGTGAGCCAGTTACAGCAGCAACAAGCCTATTTAAAAGAAGCTTTAAACCTCAACGTGAAAATTGTTGGTATTGCTAATTCTAAGCAATATTATATTAATGAAAATGGATTAGAAAATTCTGATTGGAAAGCTAATTTAAGTAAGCAAAAAGTAAATAGTGATGTTTCATATTACGATGCTATTGATGCCCTAAACAAACAAAATAGCATTTTTGTAGATGTTACTGCTAACGAAGGGGTTGCAAATTCATATGCAAATTTATTACGCAAAAGCATTTCTGTAGTAGCTTGTAATAAAATTGCGTGTTCATCTGATTATACCGAATATAAAGAACTTAAATATCTAGCAAAAAAATACAAAGCATCTTTCTTATACGAAACTAATGTCGGTGCTGGATTACCCATTATAAAAACAGTCCAGAATTTAATATCTTCTGGAGATCAAATAACTGAAATACAAGCAGTTTTATCAGGTAGTTTAAATTTCATTTTTAATGAATATACTGAAAAGTCTGACTTTCACAAAGTAGTAAAACAAGCACAGGACGAAGGGTATACTGAACCTGACCCAAGAATAGATTTAAGCGGAAAAGATGTTGCAAGAAAGATATTAATTTTAATTAGAGAAGCTGGAATTCCATTGGAATTTGAAGCTATTCAAAACAAAAGCATGCTCCCTAAAGGAAGTTTGGAAGCAAAATCAGTTGCGGACTTTTATACTTTAATAGAAAAAGAAGAAGGGTACTTTAAAGCCTTATTAACAGAAGCAAACAACAAAGGAGCTAGATTAAAATATGTAGCGAGTTATAAAGACGGTAAAGCTAGTGTTGGGTTACAGTTTATCCCTAAGGATCATCCGTTTTACAATTTAGAAGGAAAAGACAATATTGTTTCTTTTTATACGAACAGATATCAAGATCAGCCATTAATAATTAAAGGTGCAGGTGCAGGTGCTGATGTTACTGCTTCAGGGTTATTTGGTGATATAATACAAATCGGATCTGCTAATTAAATAAAAAATGAAAGCTAACAACACAGCAAAAGTATTTGGTAAGTATGCTAAAGTCTATGAAGATAAATTCATGGACGTTAGCATATTTCATGATACCTATGATAATTTTTTAGAATATATCCCCAGAGATGACTCAGCTATATTGGATATTGGTTGTGGACCAGGAAATATAACAAAATACTTATTAGATAATTTCCCGAAACTTAACATTTTAGGGATTGATATTGCAGATGAAATGTTACTATTAGCAACCGAAAATAATCCTTCAGCTAATTTTAAATTAATGGATTGTAATAGTATTCATACTATCAGCTCATCATTTGATGGAATTATAATCGGGTTCTGCCTGCCCTATTTATCAAAAGAAGAAGTAAATACATTCATTAGGAATGCATACCAACTTCTAAACACAAATGGTGTGCTATACATTAGTACAATGGAAGGTTCTTATGAAGACTCAAAATATGTAGGGCCAAGTTCAGGTGATGATGAAAGTATCTATACCTATTACTATCAGGAAGAATATTTAAAAAGCTTACTACATAATAATAGATTTAATATACTGGAAACAGTCCGTAAAAAGCAACAAACAGAAAACAATAATCTTGAGGCAACTGACATTGTTCTAATTGCTCAAAAATAGATTCTCTTATTCAAGGGAACTACAAAAAATAAATTTTTGTAATGAAAAATGAAATAAAAATATTCGCTCCAGCAACAATAGCCAATTTAGCATGTGGCTTTGATGTATTGGGATTGGCACTTGACAGTGTTGGTGATGAAATGGTAATTAGAAAATGTGATGCAAAAGGAATTTTTATCACAAAAATAATAGGCTCGGATTTACCTTTAGAAACAGAAAACAATGTGGCAGGAGTTTCCGCATTAGCACTTTTGGAAAAATTAAATATCGATTTCGGATTTGAAATTGAAATTTACAAAAATATTAAACCCGGTAGTGGGATTGGTAGTTCTGCTGCTAGTTCTGCTGGAGCAGTCTGGGGAATTAATGAACTACTAGGGAAGCCATTTTCAGCATTGGAACTAACACAATTCGCAATGGAAGGAGAACGATTGGCTAGTGGAAATGCACATGCCGATAATGTTGCTCCTGCCCTATTTGGAGGGGTTACATTAGTACGAAGTTATACTCCGTTGGATGTTATTAAATTACCTTGCCCTAATGAATTGTATGCTACGGTTATTCATCCACAGATAGAACTAAAAACGGCAGATTCAAGGAAAATATTAAAAACACAAATTAGTATCAAAGATGGTATTACACATTGGGGAAATGTAGGCGCATTTGTTGCTGGATTATATACCAATAACTATGATTTAATAGGAAAAAGTTTAGTTGATGTTGTTGCAGAACCACAACGCGCTGATTTAATTCCGTTGTACTACGAAATTAAAGAAGGAGTATTAAAAGAAGGGGTTCTTGGTGTAGGAATTTCTGGATCTGGCCCATCAATATTTGCATTATCAAAAGGAAAAGAAATGGCAGAGAAAGCTGCAGAAGAAATGCAGAAAATATATGAGAAATTAGATATCGATTTTGATATACACATTTCAAAAGTAAATGAACAAGGAATACGTCAAATTAATAATTAAGAAAACTTTAGAATTGAATAATTACGAAAAATTTAGAACGTTAAAGATCTTGCATTTTCAATTACAATTCCGAGTTCAGTTTTAAGTTAGATTTAGATTTCAATTAATAGCCAAATTAAGGTTCCTGTTTTCACAGGAAAATAAATATAAAAATTTATAATGAATTACTACAGTTTAAATAACAGACAGAATAAATCTACTTTTAGTCAAGCAGTAATCAAAGGGATTGCTTCAGACAAAGGATTATATTTTCCTGAAAAAATCAATGCATTACCAAAAGAGTTCTTTGATAAAATTGAATATTTTTCAAATGAAGAAATTGCCTATCAAACAATAAAACAATTTGTAGGAAATGAAATTCCCGAGCAAGTTTTAAAAGTAATTATTAAGGAAACATTATCGTTTGATTTCCCATTAGTAAAATTAACGGATAATAATTATATCCTAGAGTTATTTCACGGACCAACACTTGCCTTTAAAGATGTAGGAGCACGTTTTATGTCGCGTTGTTTAGGATATTTTACTAAAGAAAATAGTAAAAAAACTACTGTATTAGTTGCAACGTCTGGTGATACAGGAAGCGCTGTTGCAAATGGTTTTTATAAAACTAAAAATGTAGCTGTTGTTATCCTTTATCCTAAAGGAAAAGTAAGTCATATTCAAGAACTTCAGCTAACAACACTTGGTGAAAACATTACAGCTTTGGCTGTTGATGGTACATTCGATGATTGTCAGGCTATGGTAAAATCTGCTTTTATTGATGACGAATTAAATACCCTACAATTAACTTCCGCTAATTCAATAAACATTGCACGTTGGTTACCACAAATGTGGTATTTCTTTTTTGCTTACAAACAGTTAAAACAAAAGGATAAAGATATAGTTATTTCTGTTCCTTCAGGAAATTTCGGTAATATTTGTGCTGGGTTACTCGCTCAAAAACTCGGATTACCAATCAAACATTTTATTGCTAGTAATAACGCAAATGATGTAGTTACAACTTATTTGAAAAATGGAGCGTATAACCCGAAACCAGCACAGCAGACTATCTCTAATGCAATGGACGTTGGTGACCCTAGTAATTTTATTAGAATCAAGGAACTTTTTGATAATAATATTGACAACTTAAAGAACAGTTTGTCAGCTTTTAGTTTTACTGATGATGAAACAAGCAAAGAGATACAACATATAAAAAAAGAGTATAAATATATTGTCGATCCACACGGCGCGGTTGGACAATTAGGCTTAAATAATTATTTAAAAAATAATCCAAATACAATCGGTATCAGTTTAGAGACAGCACATCCTATTAAATTTTTAAATGTTGTAGAACCATTGATCAAAGAAACTATTAAAATTCCTGAGCGCATTGCTGCTATACTAGATAAAACTATTATTAATAAAAAAATTAGTACTTATAATGAGTTAAAACAGTATTTATTAGCTTCTGAAAAAATTGTATCTTTAAATCATGCCAACTAAAATTCAAAACATCACTATTAAATCGTTTCTTTTTAATTATCATCTCGCTTTAAAATATAACCGTAGTAATAGCTATGCTTGTATTTTAAAACTCATCTTAATCAAAAATAATTCAATTTTATTACGTGTGTCTTAAAATTTAATTGGCATCAATAATAATTTCATAAAAAAATCAGCTATGGAGACTATAGATTGGAGTATTTTTAATAAAAAAATTAAGATTAACACTTCTTTAGAGAAGGTATATAAACATTGGACAACTCCCGAATTGTTATGTATTTGGTTTTTAAAAGAAGCTGTTTATACTACTCAAAATGGGATAGTTAAAGGGCAACATGAACAATTAAAAACCAATGATTCTTATACCTGGAAATGGCATAATTATGACGGTGAAGAAAAAGGCATTGTTAAAGAAGCTAACGGTAGAGATACAATTGTATTTTCATTTGCTGGCGAATCTAATGTAAAAGTTATTTTAGAAGAAAAAGGCAATCAAGTACATTTAGAATTGATACAATTTGACATGCCAACAGACGATGCTACTAAATTTAAAATACATTGTGGATGTAGTAACGGATGGACCTTCTGGTTGGCAAATTTAAAAGCGTATTTAGAACATGGTATTTTATTGCATGAAACGGAGTTAGGTAGTACAGATGATAAAATGTCCTGTGGTGAATATGTTAATGTGTGATTATCTAAGGTTAATACTATAAAAACTTATCCTTTATATCTATTGAATATTGTTTGTGATTAGCTAGTATTTTAAATACTTTAGCAACTCTTAAAATCAAACAAATGAGAAACACAGCATTATCACATATACATGAAAGTTTAGGAGCTAAAATGGTTCCATTTGCAGGGTACAACATGCCTGTTCAATACGAAGGAGTAACCGCAGAACATTTAACTGTTAGAGAGTCTGTTGGTGTTTTTGATGTTTCTCACATGGGAGAATTTCATTTAAAAGGAGAAAATGCCTTGGCATTAATCCAAAAGGTATGTTCTAATGATGCTTCAAAATTAGTTGATGGTCAAGCACAATATTCTTGTCTTCCTAATTACGACGGTGGTGTTGTAGATGATTTAATTATTTACAGAATTTCTGAGCAAGAATATATGCTAGTAGTTAACGCATCTAACATTGAAAAGGATTGGAATTGGATATCTAAGCACAATGACTTAGGGGTAACAATGGAAAACAATAGTGAAGAGTATTCATTATTAGCTATCCAAGGCCCTAAAGCTGCTGAAGCTATGCAAAGTTTAACAAGTATTGATTTAACTAATATGAAATACTATACATTTCAAATTGGTGAATTTGCAGGTGTAAAGGATGTTATTGTATCTGCTACAGGGTATACTGGTTCTGGTGGATTTGAAATCTATTTTAAAAATGATGTTGCTGAAACTATTTGGACAAACATATTTAAAGCAGGAGCCGATTTTGGAATTAAACCTATTGGTTTGGCAGCAAGAGATACACTTCGTTTGGAAATGGGATATTGCTTATACGGTAATGATATTAGTGATACTACCTCTCCTATTGAAGCTGGATTAGGATGGATTACTAAGTTTACGAAAGACTTTACGAATTCAGAAGCCTTAAAAAAAGAAAAAGAAAGAGGTGCTGAACGAAAATTAGTTGCTTTTGAATTAGACGAAAGAGGTATTCCTCGTCATGATTATGATATTGTTGATGGTGAAGGAAGGAAAATAGGAATTGTTACTTCAGGAACACAATCGCCTTGTTTAGGAAAAGGTATTGGTCTAGGATATGTTCCAACAATTTTTAAAGATGTAGGAAGTAAAATCTATATTCAAGTTCGTAAAAAACAAATACCTGCTACAGTAGTTAAATTACCTTTTTATAAAAAATAAGCCACCAATGGCATAAACATTTTTTATATAAAAATAGTGTTCTACTATACACACAAAAGCCTTTCAATTAACTGAAAGGCTTTTGTGTGTATAGTAATTACGGTTAACAATAAGGCCTATTTTTTTAACAAAACAACAACTTTAATTCATGTATTATGAGCTTTTATAAGTAATTATCTACACACTATAATACTGGCTTTACATTACTAGTATTTGTTCGAAATAATTAATCACATAAATTCATTTCAAGAGAACTTTCCCAAAGTAAATTGTCTATATTTGATAACATGCGCTTAAAACTAACATTTACATTTCTCTTTTTTCACTCTCTTTTTTATGGCCAAAATTTTAATGACCAAATACAGTTGTTATATCAGAAAATACAAGAAATTCATGTCGCTCCAAAGCCTTTAAATAACGAGCTATCCGTATTGACTCATCATTTATTTATAAAACAGCTAGATGAAAATAAAAATATATTTACAACTACTGATCTTAACGGATTAAAAAAACATGAAACTCAATTAGATGACCATATTAAAAATAAGAATATAACATTTATTGACGATTACCTTTATAGCTATGATAAAGCTATAAACAATGTGAAATCTATAATAAATAGCACTACAGAAAACATTTTTAGCCAAAAAAGACAAATTACCTTTAGAGGTAAAAATCAACATACTTTTTTTGAAACAAATACTCAATTAGAAAATTATTGGAAAAACAAAGTACTATTTAGATGCTTATCTAGAATTTTAATTAATGAAAATGCCAATATAGAAAAAGCAAATTCTTATCTATTAGAAAACAAAAAAAGTATATTACAAAAACACAAACAACAACTCATTTGCGAACTTGAAGAAAACTATTCTTCTGGCATGGACCAACATGTGAAAAATGTATTCTTAAATGCATTAGCTAATAATTTTGATCCTCACACTAATTTTTTTGATTTTAATACCAAGCAATTATTTGAAAACAGCCTATCAACTACCACAGATTCGTTCGGGTTTTCTATGTATAAAGAAGATGGTGAAATTTTTATAGGCGAACTCCTATTCGGAAGTAAGGTTTGGAAAGAAAACCTGCTCCTTCAGAAAGATAAAATTTTAATACTAAAAACGAATAAACAAGAAATAGATTTAAATTGTATTTCAATTATAGAATTGCATCAAATTCTCAATCAGGATATTGTGAAAAAAATCACCCTTGAGGTTCTTTCAGATGGTGGTTCTAAAAGAACAGTATCACTACAAAAAGAAAAATTATCCGTAAGTAAAAATTACGTGCAAGCTTTTGTTGCCAAATATCAAGGTAAAACTTTTGGTTATATTGAAATCCCAAGCTTTTACACCAGTTTTGAGACAGTTAATAGATTAGGAGTAGCTAATGACTTTGCTAAAGAATTAGTAAAACTAAACAGAGAAAATATTAGCGGCTTAATAATTGACTTAAGAAATAATGGTGGAGGCGCTATTAAAGAAGCTTCCAATATTGCTGGTATGTTTATAGATAAAGGGCCACTAGGGACTTTTAAATACCAAGACGAGGAGTATGTCTTAAAAGACTTTAATCGAGGCGTATCATTCACAAAACCTATTATAGTACTTACGAATAATTATAGTGCATCCGCTTCAGAATATTTGGCAGGTATCATGCAAGATTACAACGTAGGGATTATTATGGGATCCAGAACTTTTGGGAAAGGATCTGGCCAAATAATTATTCCTCTAGATGAAAAAAATGAAGCCCTTGGCTTTACAAAAATCACAACAGAATTAATATATAAAGTATCTGGGACTAGTTATCAATCTACTGGGATTACTCCTGATATTGTTTATACTAATTTATTTGACGATGAAACCATTAGTGAGCGTCAATATGAAAATGCCTTAGTAGGAACTACACTTACCTCACTGCTTAATGAAACTTCAAAAAAAACATTTAAAAAACTTACAATAAGTCCAAAAACTATTGCTTACAATAAAAATGTTGCTGAAATTAATACTACTTTAACAAATATGCGTAATAAAAGTAAAAGCTATATATTAAACTTCGAGAATCTATCTGAGGATTTCCTTATCTACAAAGCCATCTTAACAAAAATCAAAAATACAAATGTCATAAATAACGACTTTCAGTTTTCAAACACCAACGCGACTAATGAAGAGCTACTATTTGATACTGATAAGAAAGAAATTAACGATATCCTTTTAAAACAATTGCAAACTGATAAACTTTTAACAGAGGCTATTAAAACCTTAACACTAAACACCAATTAGAACGATGAAAAAAAATATCTTTTTATTACTATTATGCTTGAGTACATTTATATACGCTCAAAAATTTAACAAAGCTATAGACTATTTAAATTTCGTAGGAAATGAAAATGAAAACATATCAAAACAAATGCTGCGCTATGCACAAGCAGTTGCACATAGCAAAAGAGGTGCAGCCATTAACTCTAGAAGAAAAAAACTTATTGCAACCGTAAGTAAGTCAATCTCAAAAATTGAAAAAGCTAAAGGGTACAACGACAATACTTATAAAGATCAAATTTTAAGCTATATGCGTTTAAATGAAAGCTTACTAAAGGAAGATTACGCTAAAGTAATTGACATGAAAAAAATAGCGGAACAATCTTATGATTTAATGGAGGCTTATATCATGATGCAAGAATTAACTAAGCAAAAACAAGATGAGGCTTTTGATAAATACAAAGAATATGAAGCAGCATTTGCTAAGGAAAATAATATTAATCTCATAAACTCTAACAGTTCAGAGTTAGGGAGGAAAATGGAAATTACTAATGCTGTTTTCAAACATAATAATGCCGCAAACTTAACCTTTTTTAAAGCCAATTTTCAAGAAATAACACTTATAAAAAGTATTGAAGCTAATGATGTTAATGCTATTCAACAAAATGCAAATGCATTAAGTCAATATGCTAAAGAAGGTTTAGAAAAACTTCAAACAATTGAACTCCTAAAAAAAGATACCTCTATAATAAAAAGTATTGAAGCAGTATTTAATTTTTATATTGACGAAGCTGAAAATAAAACGCCACAATTAATTGAATTTATGGTTTTAAATGAAAGTTTTGATAAAATAAAAACTGCTTTAGAAAAAACACCTGAACGAAAAAGAACCAAAGAACAGGTAGATCTATTTAATAAAAAAGTTAATGAAATTAATAAAAAGGCTGAATCGTATAACAAAACTAATTTGTCCTTAAATAATAATCGCTCAAAATTTATTACTGCATATAACAACACAGTATCAAAGTTTTTTGAAAGACATATCCCTAAAGGTTAGTTAAATTATATATCACTAAAAGCCTTTCAATTAACTGAAAGGCTTTTTTATTGCTAATTAACAAGGTTTTTAGTAGGTTTGTTAGATAATCAATCATATTAAATAGACTACAAAATGGGAAGAGCATTTGAACTAAGAAAAGGACGTAAAATGAAGCGTTGGTCAGCAATGTCTAAAGCCTTTACCCGTATTGGTAAAGATATTGTAATGGCCATAAAAGATGGTGGACCAGACCCTGACAGTAATTCTCGTTTAAGAGCAGTTATACAGAATGCAAAAGCTGTAAACATGCCTAAAGAAAACATAGAGCGTGCTATTAAGAAAGCTTCTGATAAAAATACGGAAAACTATAAAGAAGTTTTATTTGAAGGATACGCTCCTCATGGTATTGCTATTTTAGTTGAAACTGCTACAGATAATAATAACAGAACGGTTGCTAATGTTAGAGCATGCTTTAGTAAATGTAATGGAAACATGGGAACGCAAGGTTCGGTTGATTTTATGTTTGACAGACAGTGTAATTTTAAAATAAAAGATACTGGTTTTGATGTAGAAGAATTAGAATTGGAGTTTATTGACTGTGGTGTAGAAGAAATATTTGGGGAAGAACCGGATGAAAATGATGCCGAACCTACTAAATCAATTTTAATGTACGCTCCTTTTGAAAGTTTTGGAACTATTCAAAAAGAAATTGAAACTAGAGGGATGGAAATTATCTCTTCAGGTTTTGAGCGATTACCTCAAGTAACAAAGGAATTAACTGAAGAACAACAAGCTGATGTTGATAAGCTTTTAGAAAAGTTAGAAGATG
>JABSPO010000133.1 GCA_013214625.1 Flavobacteriaceae bacterium | reverse complement strand
TTTATTTTTATTATAACTTATTACCGAAATCTTATCATAACTATTTAAACGCTTAGACATCAAATGGATTGCTTGCTTCAAAAAAAACTTTTTATCTCTTGAAATCGTATAGTTCTTTGTTTCTACAACCAACGTAATATTCGACTTTATCCCCGTTTCTATGTTATATTCAAAATCATTAACTATAAACTCGATTAAATTATCAACAGTAACTGAACTTGTTTTTATATCCATAGTTTCAGTTTGAGCATTCATTACTATAAACGCAAAAAGCAATAAGGCAGTAGCAAAATTTTTCATAATGATCGTTTTTAATTGTTTACTCAAATGTCATTGAAATAAACGGTATTAAAAACCATAAATGAGGGAACGGGTGCTTTTGTTTAGTGAAGTAACTTTTTGAGTTAGGATAGACAATCTATATTATCATCAATCTTATTTGATTTCTCCTACCGTAGAAATAACTACTCAAATCAGTATTATTATTAGTCCTTGTGACTATTATTAAATGAAATCATTGTCTCAAAGAACATATAGACTTCAACAAGCTCATTCTGATAAAAGCTACAATAATGCTAATGTTTGTTTGCGTTGTATTTTTCCAGATGCTGTTTCTATGAATTTAGGTAATTCAAAAACTTGTTTTGGGATTTCATATTTTGTCAGCATACATTTTTTGTAATCGGACTTCGACAAGCTCAGTCTGACATATGATTCTATTATAAGAATTAATTTTTCTCCCAATTTATCATCAGGAACACCTATAACAAAAAAACGTTTTTTAATAATGTGAGAAAGCTTTTCTTCAATTTGTTCAGGAAATAACTTCACTCCTCCACTATTAATTACATTATCATAACGTCCAAGCCATTCAAAACTAGAATTGGGAGTAAGTTTTACAATATCGTTTGTTACTATAGTTTCATCAGAAACTTTTGGAGCATTAATAACCAAACAATCACGATTATCTTGAGAAATAGAAACATTTGGTAAAATATGATAATGTGATTTCTCACTTTCGTTCGAAATCACCCCTGAGAAATTATTCAGTTTTTTAACCGCAATATGCGTAATCGTTTCCGTCATTCCATAAGTTGCGTAACAGTTTGTAGTAACTATTTGCAACTCTTTATTTAGAATTGATGAGATTGGTGCTCCTCCAATAATTAGTTTTTTTACTTTATGTAAATCAACTAATGATTCTTCTACTTGCATAGGTACCATTGCACAAAAATCATAGGATGTCGTAAGGTTTTTTAATGGATTTGCTGTTGGAGACACCAAATGAATATCCCAACCCAATACCATAGCTCTAACCAACATCATTTTACCAGCTATATAGTTTGCTGATAAACATAATAATGCTTTTGTATTTTCTTTACAGCTAAAATACTCCCCTGTTGCTAAAGCACTATTACACATGTGCTTTTTGTTTAATTGAATTTCTTTAGGTAAACCTGTAGACCCAGAAGTATTAACTTTGATATACGCTTCGCTATTTACCCAATCTTTCAAAAACTGTCCAATATCCTGTAAATACAATTCATCTGAAACAAGATAGTTCTCAATACATTCTATAAATGAAGCTTCAGTAAATGAATGATTATTAATTTTAAATAACGAATGAAACATGCTTAAATACTAATTACTTTTCTCCTAATTTAGAAATCACGTTTATTTCCAAAGGGTTAATCACCTTACCTGTAAGTTTTTCTGTCCAATTATTCCATTGATACTTTTTGGAAAAAATAAATAATAAAATTGGAAAAATAACCAATACTGGTACTAACACATCATAACCTGCTGCTGGTTCAGACATATCTTTTAAAATTGAATTTGTTTGAAACGCTGTCCAATTCGCTGTTACTAATAATGCTGTCACTAAGTTATTTGCTGCATGAAACCCTAGTGCTAACTCCATACCTTCATCCATCAAAGTTATTATCCCTAAAAAGAATCCTGTTCCTATGTAGTATACCATAATGATATACCCTATTTTTTCTACTTCAGGGTTCGCAATATGCATCAATCCGAAAATAAGAGATGTTACTACTAGCGGCACCCATTTGTTTTTTGCTGCAGCTCCAATACCTTGCATTAAATATCCCCTGAAAATATACTCTTCAAAACTAGTTTGAATAGGAACTAACACAATAGCGATTGCTAACAAAATTGAGAATTTTTGTAAATCAAAATTCCATTGATAATTTTCTGGCGATAATTGATAATCAATAAGTGTCATAGCAATTACTACCGTAGCCCATAATCCAAAAGCAAAAAACACACGCTTGAAATCTATTTTTTTGCGAGCTGTTGTTAAACTTACAAAACTTTGTTTATGAATATATTTCATCCAAAAAAACAGAATTACCATACCTACAGCAAAAGGGATTAACATTAATGCTAAGGTTGTATTTGACTCAAAAAGCGTATAAATATCATCTAATGACGACATATTAAAATCACCTTCATCTTTTATGCTTTTCATTATTACGGCTATTCCAAATGGAATAGCTCCAATAACTTGTGCACCAATTACAAATACTACAAAAAAACCTAATATGTATTTCCAGCCTTCATAAACTCCTTTATATACTTGTGATATGAACATTCTGTGTCTGTTTTTTTTTAATAAACTCTCTCGATATGGAGAGTTTGAATTATTAATTAATTGTGCTTTATTATTTAAAAATATTTCAAAAAATTAAACCCACTGTTGAGGTTTAAAATTCCAATCTACTTTATTGTTATAATGCAACTGTCCCTTTTTAACTTCTAACGGACTATCTATGTTATTAGTATACAAACCTCCAGTTCCCAATCCTTGTGGCATTTTAGAGTCTAAAGTATACGTCCATTGACTTATCGCATTTAACCCTACATTACTTTCTAAAGCACTAGTAACCCAATAATCAACATTATTATCCTTTGCAATAGAAATCCACTCTTCACTTCCTTTAAAACCTCCTACTAAACTTGGCTTTAAAATAATGTATTGTGGTTGTATTGTTTGTATGATTTTTTCCTTTTTTGTTACATCAAAAACACCTATTAATTCTTCATCCAATGCAATTGCTAATGGAGATTCTTGACATAACCTAGCCATTTCATTGTATTGTCCTGATTTTATAGGCTGTTCGATAGAGTGCAAACACAACTCTGACAATACTTTAAGCTTGTCTAATGCATTTTCAGGAGAGAATGCACCATTGGCATCTACACGTAATTCGATATCTGATTTGGAATACTCTTTTCTAATCGATTTTAATAGTTTAAATTCTGTTTCGAAATCTATCGCTCCAATTTTCATTTTTATACAAGAAAAACCTTGATCAATTTTTTCATGTATTTGTTGTTTCATAAAACGCTCTTCTCCCATCCATACCAATCCATTAATAGGAATCGCTTTGCTTCCTTGTGTGAATTCCGAAGGAAACAATTCAAATTTATGATGACTCTCTAAAGATAAAAAGGCTTGTTCTAAACCAAATTGTATGGACGGAAACGCTATTAACTCCTGCAACAAAACTGTCAATCCTAAATGGATGTTATTACAAGTCCATTTTAGTTTTTCTTCATACTCAGGAACATCATCTACTGATAGCGTTCTTAATATTCCGCATTCTCCAATTCCTGTTTTATCAGCTTTTTCAAGAATGATAAACCAAGTTTCTTTTGTTTTTAATATCCCCCTTGAAGTACCACTAGGGCGTTTAAATTCTAATACATGTTTTTTATAAGTAGCTTTCATTATATAAAAATTGATTTCCCAATATCTAACAAAATCAGTTCTTTATTTGAAGTCTTAAACTTTTGAACAGCTACTTTTTCATCAATTTCAATAGGTGGAAAAGTATCATAATGACAACCTAATATTTTATCGCATTCTACAAAATCAGCAGCAATTATAGCATCCTCTATTCCCATGGTAAAATTATCCCCTATTGGAAGTATCGCTAAATTTAATTTTGTTTGCATTGGTATCAACTTCATATCAAATGTAACTGCAGTATCTCCTGCCACATAAATTGATTTGTTATTATGAGTAATCACAAAACCACCTGGTTGACCACCATAGCTTCCATCAGGAAAAGATGAAGTATGAATAGCATTTACGTATTTTATATTGATTTCATCAAAAACACAATTACCTCCATGATTCATTGGGTGTCCAATGAACCCTTTTGCTATATAATGCATTACTATTTCATAATTAGAAATAATTTTTGCTTCTGTACGTTTCGCTATAGCCTCAACATCTAATATATGATCCTGATGTGCATGAGTTATTAATATATAATTAACTTTTAATTCCTCAATATTAATGTGTTTTGCTAATGGATTACCTGTTATAAATGGATCTATTAATAATGTTTTATTATTTATAGATACCGAAATACAACCATGTCCTAAATAAGTAACTTGCATATTTATTATTCTAATATATTAAATAAGCAAGATAAGAAAATATAGGAATGAATGTTACAAAAATAAGTGAGAAGCTTGTAATAATTTGCACTAAAAAGAAAATGAGAATTCCATTTTTTCTTCATAATCAATTTTCATTTCTGACTGTAACTGATTAGTCAATCGAACTATGATTTTTTTACTTAAGGTATTATCAAAATTTATATTCCAATTTGGTGGAGCATGGTTATTCACAAATTTAAATTTACATATATTACTGTCAAAGCAATAATCTAAATTAATAGCTATCTGTTTACCCGGGGAGTATAGCTTATTTTTAATATTAAACAATAGCAATTCATTAATTATCAATCCTAAAGGTATTGCTTTTTCAATATCAATTTCAAATACTTTTGCATTAATAGTAAATAATTTATTCAAACCTTCCTTCTCTAAATTATTTTGATTTATGCTTTTTTCAACAATTGAATTGGCAAGAGTATTAATATTTATCTTTTTATGAGACGCTTCTGTTTGGAACATAATTTTATTCAGCACACCTAAAGCAGCAAACCTACTTTTACTATCTTTTAATTCAGATAATACTTTATGATCAATTGAGTGTCTGAGTTGTAAATTAATCAAACTGGAAACTAACTGAATATTATTCTTAACCCGATGGTGCATTTCTTTTCTTAAAAAGTTGCTTCTTTTTTTTAAGGAGATCGTTTTAACCGTTAAAACAATAATAACAATTAGGGATGCACAAAATAATAATGAAGATAAGGTGTGTGAAAATGCTGCAAACAAAATTTGCTTAATTACAAAAAATAATATGAACCCAAACAATACCATCATAAAAACAAATATAATATCAACTTTTAAAAGATAATTTCAGGGTTAATTAAGTTAATACATATTAACCAGTAATTAAACAAAATGTTGTGAAGTCACTATTCTTTATGGTGAAGTAGTTAAAAGTTGTTGTATAGTAAATTTGATATTGTTTGTATAGTTGCTTTATACTATTTTTACTTAAAGTACACAATTCGATTAAGTTCGCAGTAAAACAAAAAAAAACTTAAATCAAAAAGACTTAAGTTTTTTTTATATGCTTTTAAAACATTTTTTTAAATATTAAGCATTTGCTGAATAATTGGTTTATATTCTTTGGATATAGGTATTAACTTATCATTAATAATAATATCTCTTGAGTTTAACGCCTGAACATGTTTAATATTTATGATATAAGATTTACTGGTTCTATAAAAATCATTTTTTGGTAATTTTTTGAGAAAATCTTTCAATGTTGATCGAATTACATATGTTTTACCAGTTGTATAAATTTCAATATAAACGTTATCCGATTTTATATATAAAATATCTTTAAATACAATTTTTCTATATAAATGACTATCCTTAACAAATATCGATTTCTTTAAAAGATTTTTTGAAGTAGCATTTTCTGCAATAGAGGTTTCAGATTCTTGAAAATTAGACATTGTAATTTCAATTGTCGTAAATAAATCTTTTTCTTCAAAAGGCTTTACTAAATATCCGTTTGGCTTTACATGTTTTGCTTGGTTAACTGTTTCTTTATCAGAATTAGAAGTTACAAACACAATAGGTATGTTGAATTTCTCTCTGATATACCCTCCTACATCTATACCTGATTTCTCTGTAGCCAACTGAATATCTAACAGCGCTAAATCAATGGTATTTTCATTTAATGCTTCTACAGCTTTTTCATAAGAAGTAACATTAGCTGCTACATTATAGCCCATGTCCTCTAATATCATTTGCATGTCGTCTGCAATAAGGACATTATCTTCTACAATTAATATATTTATGGATTTACTCATGCAAAATTTTTATTTAAAGTAATAACATTTATGTTTAAATATACAAATTTTAATCTAAACAATGTTGTGAATACGTGCTTTTTTGTTGTAAAACAAGATAAACCTGTTGTATAACGTGTTTTGTTAAGAATTTTAAAATCATGACAATTTAAAAATTATATTTCAAAATCAAAGCTTAATTCTAAACCATTATTGTTTTTAAATATTGGAGTTGCTCCTAATTGATGTGACAACCTAGTAATCAAGTTCATACCTAGAGAATCTGAAACTATTAAACTATTAACATCAAAACCAACTCCATCATCTTTGTAAGCAAAACTGTAATTAGACTCATTTTTTTCAATATTTATATAAATACTTCCAGAATTTTTGCCTTCAAATGCATATTTATAAGAGTTAGTTAGCAATTCATTTAATATTAACCCTAGAGGAATTGCTTTATCTATATTTAAACTCACGTCATTAGCCATAACACATATTTCAATACTTTTTACTTCACTTTTATATATACTACTTACGTTTTCTTTTAATGAATTAACATAATCTTGAATATTAATTTCATTAAAATCATCTGATTGATATAATAATTGATGTACTAAAGAAATAGCTTTTATTCGGGATTTTCCTTGTGACAAAACTTGACGTGTATATTCATTATCTACTTGTCTTGATTGCATGTTTAACATACTATGAATCATTTGCAAGTTGTTTTTTACTCTATGATGAATCTCTTTTAACAAGGTATCCTTTTCTTTGTTTTTATCATTGATTAAGCTCAACGACACCCTTAGTTCACCTTCTATTCTATTTCTAATTTTAATTTGTTTACGCAATGTTTTATTCCATATAAAAAAAAACAATCCTAGCAATAAAAAAGCAAAGACTCCAAAAATAATATAATTCCTTACCTGACGTTTATCAATACCATGTTCATATCGGATAGATATCCAATTATTTCTAATTTCATTCCGCTGTTGTTGTGATATATTACTAAATATTTTTTCAACGATATCCCTAAATACATACCAATCCTTAGTTACAGCTAATCTAAATTTTATATCGCCTAGATGAGTTGAAGATGCTATTTTTAAATTAGAAAGTCCAAAATCATTTATATAATAGGACACTACACTTAAACTCCCAACAAAAGCATCTGCTTGTCCTGAACTTACGGCTGATAAACATTCCTTAACATCATTGGTAGTTATGATTTTTATACTAGGAAACTCTTTCTTAAGTACATTAATTCTCTTATAACCTATGGGTTGCGTAATTACATCTCCTTTTAAGTCAGAAATTCCATTAATAAATTTAAAATTATTTCTAGTAACCACAACCTGTGGATCGGTTAAATAAGGTGATGTAAAATCTAAGAAAGTTTGTCTATAATCAGTTATACCAATCATTGGAGCTACGTGCAGTTCTCCATTTTCAAGTTTATCTAACGTTTCCGTATAGGTAAGATCAGCTACAGGTATCATATCTATCCCTGTCTCTTTTTCAATAATTTCAATATACTCAGCTATCATTCCTGTATATTTCCCTTCTGTATAAAACTCAAAAGGTGGCCAATTTGAATCATAACCAAAATATACCACAGGGTGTTCTTTAATCCATTTTTTTTCAATATCAGTAAACACTATTACCTCTTGAGCCATAACTTGGCCCAAACTAAATAGCATTAAAATCGATAAGAAAAATTTCTTTTTAATCATTATCTATTTTTAACTGAATTATAAATATACATAAAAAATAACTTTGCTTTTTACACAAATAGTTATAACATCATCATTTATTTAAAATTGAATTTCACTGCAATACCGTTTTCATTTTTAAGTGTGGCTTGCGTATTTAGTTGGTTGGACAACCTACTTATTAAACGCATCCCCAAAGTTTTATGATCTAAAATGTTTAAATTTTTTAAACCTACCCCATTATCTTTATATACAAAACTATACATATTCTGGTTTTTAGTTATTGAAATACTAATTTCACCCGAAACTCTATTCACAAAAGCGTGTTTGTATGAATTTGTCAATAACTCATTAAGTATCAATCCAAAAGGAATTGATTTCTCTAAACTCAAAGTTATATTTTCTACTTCAATATTTACCTTAATATCTTTCTTTTCATTAAAATAGATACTTGCTACACTCTTTTTTAATGATTTAATATACTTATTAATATTAACTTCAGATAAATTATCCGATTGATATAACACTTGATGCACTAAAGACATCGCTTTAATCCTTGTTTTTCCTTCAGAAAGAACCATAAGTACATCTTCATTTTTTATTTCTCTAGATTGCATATTCAGTAAACTATATACAATTTGAAGATTGTTTTTGACCCTATGGTGGATTTCTTTTAAAAGAATCTCTTTTTCAGAATTCTGCTGACTAATTAATTCTAACGAGTTGCTCAAATCAAATTCTGCCTTTTTTCTAATTCTTATCTGTTTCCTTAAAGTTGTATTCCATATATAAAGACTTATTAATAACAGAACAACAATTCCTAAAGCATACAATACATATGTTTTTACTTTTCCCTCATCAACTCCATGATCATACCTTACAGCAATCCAACTACTTTTTATTTCATTATGTTTTTCCTTGGATATATTGTCAAATATTTTTTGTACAATCCCATTAAAAATAGCCCAATCTTTAGTTACAGCAAACCCCATTTGAGTATACCCATAATGTGTTGATGATGCAATTTTTAAATTTGCAAATCCGATTGTATTAATGTAATAGGATACTACACTTAAACTCCCAACAAAAGCATCTGCCCTAGAGGTACTCACCTCTAATAAACAATCTTTAACAGAATTAGTAGTAATGATTTTCATCCTTGGAAAATCATTTTTCACCATGTCAATAGTATAATATCCTTTAGGCAAACAAAGTGTTTTATCTTCTAGGTCAGCTAATCCACTAATAAATTGAAAGTCCTTTCGGGTAATAATTACTAAAGGGTCGGATATATAAGGATCAGTAAACTTTAAATACTCTTTTCGCTCATCAGTAATTCCAGCAATAGGTACAACATGTATGTCTCCTGATTTTAATTTTGAAATAGTCTCATCCCAAGTAATCCCAGGAATTGGTTTCATATCAATTCCTGTATCTTTTTCAATTAATTTTACATAATCCCCAACTATACCAGAATACTCCCCATTTGTATATATTTCATAGGGTGGCCAATTTGATTCATACCCGAAATTAATTACCGGATGATCCTTAATCCATACTTTTTCATCTGCTGTAAAATTTATTTGAGATTGAACATTTATCATCCCGAAAAGGAAGATGGTAATAAATAATAAAGTTGATTTTTTAATGTTCATTAAATTATGCTAAGAAATATCTTGACATAAATATATGATTATTTTTTTACAAGAAACTTCCCAATGCAAAAAGAATCGCGCAAAAAAACGTTGATAAAGCCACTTTTTTAAGCTCCTGATCTAATTCTCTAAAAATTATATTCTGGGCAACAACTTTTAAATTTAGAAATAATGGGATAAAAGCTACTATAAACATCCAATCTTTATAAGATATTGTTATTTGGGTAGTTCTATAAATTATTAATAATACCAATGCTATAATGATTAAACTAAAATGGTACACTTTAGCTTTTTGACTCCCTAATTTTACTACTAATGTGTTTTTATTTGCCTTTTTATCTTGAATTTGGTCACGCATATTATTCAAATTCAATACAGCAGTACTTAACATTCCGAATGCCACGGCAGGTAATACCATTAAAATGTTAGCTAATTCATGTGTATATAAATAATAACTCCCCAAAACACTTAATAAACCAAAGAACAGAAACACAAAAACATCACCCAATCCTGAATATCCGTAAGCCGATTTACCCACAGTATACTTTATTGCCGCAACTATACTTACAATACCTAGTATGAAAAACACTACTGATTTTATAAAATTTTCACTTCCAAAGGCTACATAGATTAACACAAGTGAACACAATAGCGTTATTATAGTTGTTACTATCATCGCGGTTTTCATTTGCTTAGGAGTAATTAACCCCGAAGCAATTAAACGTAGTTCCCCTACTCGTTCATCATCAGTACCTTTTATTCCATCACCATAATCATTTGCGAAATTAGAAAGCACTTGAAATCCAATAGTAGTTACTATTGCTAAAATAAAAACAAGTAAATTAAATTTACTTTCAGAAGCAGCTATACCAGTTCCCACTAGTATTCCTGAAACAGATAAAGGTAATGTACGTAAACGTGCTGCTTGTATGTAATGTTTTATTGTAGCCATTAATTTTTCACTATTTCAAATCTAATTTTTCGAATACCATGATCAGTATCCCATTGTTTGACCTCTTTAAACCCAAAACTTTTATAAAGACTTATAGCAGGTATATTTTCTAGCCCTGTTTCAACAGTAATAAGTTTAGTTTCGTACTTGTCCAATACATATTGTACCAACTTACGTCCTATCCCTCTTCTAAAATATCTCGGGTCAACTACCAAACTTTGTATATGAACCACTTCCATGTTAGAATCTACCTCAATTACAGCAGCCACATCACCATTTATCATATAACCAAAAAAATCTGTATTACTATCTAAAAAATTAGCGACAGTTCTTTTTAAAGGAGGGAAATCAATTGCTTTAAGAAGCGCTGCTTCTATTGCATAAGACACTTGAAATACCGCTTGAATAGTTGTAGCTACACTATGTTTTTTATGCTCAAGTTTAAGAATCATATATATAAATATTCATTACTATAAAATTTACCTATTTGATAAATACACCACCTTTATAGTTGTGGATAATCCTAGTTAGGAATCCATTTTCTATCAAAGTTTGGCTTACGCTTTTCTAAAAATGCATTACGCCCTTCTTTTGCTTCTTCGGTCATATATGCCAAACGAGTTGCTTCACCAGCAAATACTTGTTGTCCTACCATACCGTCATCAGTTAGGTTCATTGCATATTTTAGCATTTTAATTGACATTGGTGATTTTTCCAAAATTTCTTGTGCCCAATCATATGCTGTTGCCTCTAATTCATCATGAGGTATTACTGCATTTACCATTCCCATATCAAAAGCTTCTTGAGCAGAATAATTACGTCCTAAAAAGAAAATTTCTCTTGCTTTTTTCTGACCTACCATTTTTGCTAAGTATGCAGAGCCATACCCTCCATCAAAACTAGTCACGTCAGCATCAGTTTGTTTGAAAATTGCATTTTCCTTACTTGCAAGTGTTAAATCACACACAACATGCAAACTATGTCCCCCACCAACTGCCCAACCTGGCACTACAGCAATTACTACTTTAGGCATAAATCGTATTAATCGTTGTACCTCTAAAATATTTAAACGATGATATCCATCATCACCAACATACCCTTGATGACCACGTGCTTTTTGATCTCCTCCACTACAAAAGGAGTATACTCCATCTTTTGGAGATGGTCCTTCCCCAGAAATCAATACTACTCCAATGCTAGTATCTATAGTAGCGTCATGTAATGCTTCAATAAGTTCAGTAGTTGTTTGAGGCCTAAATGCATTACGCACCTCAGGACGATTAAAAGCGATACGAGCAACCCCGTTACACTTTTTATATGTGATATCTGTATATTCTTTAGCTACTTTCCAATTAATTTCGCTCATAATTTTATATTTTGCGTAAAAATAAACGAATTAAAATTCAGAATCAACTAAATATCCATTATGAACAAATTAATTATTAGCTCCGTAATTGTATTATCCTCATTTATAGGTTTCTCACAAGAGTATCAATTTACTTCAATAGTAGATTTAGACTGTTCTACAGTTAAAAGTCAGGGGAATACAGGTACTTGCTGGAGCTTTTCTACCTCTTCTTTTTTAGAAAGCGAAATTAAGCGAATTACAAATATGGATGTTGACCTTTCAGAAATGTATACCGTACGAAATACGTATCCAAAAAAAGCATGGAACTATGTAATGCGACAAGGAAAAGCTCAATTTAGCCAAGGTGGTTTGGCGCATGATGTATTAAATTCAGTTGAAAGTTATGGTTTAGTGCCTGAAGCTGCTTTTACTGGTTTAGCTAATAATGATATAAAACACAACCACTCTGAAATGGTTGCGGTGTTAAAAGCTATGCTAAATGCTTATATTGATAATCCAGCAAGAAAATTAAGTCCACGTTGGAAAACATCAATTGAAGCTATATTGGATATATACTTAGGTAAAAACCCTAAGACCTTTGCTTATAACGGAAAGGATTACACACCTAAATCTTTTCAGAAAATGGTGAAAATTAAAGCTAGTGATTATGTTACACTTACCTCTTTTAAACACCAACCATTTTACAATAACTTTGTATTAAGTATTCCTGACAATTTCTCAAATGGAAGCATGTATAACGTACCATTAGATGAATTTGAACAAATAATGGTAAATGCATTAGAAAATGGGTATTCTATTGAGTTGGATATTGATGTTTCTGAAAAAACATTTTCTTCAAAAAATGGAATTGCAGTTATTCCTGAAGATAAAGAAACTCAATTAGAAGCCTTACTAGGAATCCAAAAAGAAAAAGAAATCACACAAGAATACAGGCAACAGGAGTTTGAAAACTATAATACAACTGATGATCATTTAATGCACATCACAGGTATAGCTAAAGATCAGAATGGAACCCTTTATTTTAAAACTAAAAATTCATGGGGAAGTAATGGCAAAAGAATTAAATATGGCGGATATGTTTACATCAGCACTGCTTTTATACGTCTTAAAGCTATATCCATTACTGTACATAAAGATGCTTTAACAAAGAGTCTGAATAAAAAAATTAGTTAGTTTCTTTATTCAAATTGACTATTTAAAACAAAGCCACTTACCTATTATCATAGCGTAAGTGGCTTTGTTTATTAATACACAAAACATCAATACCATAACTATTTACACTTAAAAAAGATAATACACTAACAAAAACATAGCAAATAACATCAATTTCACAACATTTAAACACAGATAAACAACATTTTACAAATACATCTCTTCTTTTTGTTAATTTTGAGTGCTCCCCAAATACCCAACCTATCTATGAAGAAGTCAATCTTACTACTAACATTCTTACTAACATCAATTTTAACTTTTTCACAAGATGAAGTACAAATAGATGGTAGAATTCAACCAATACTTAACGATTTCTTCGAATATTGTAAAAAATATGATATTGATTATAATGAAAAATTATTTCAATTAGAGAGCATACAGATAGTAGATACACTTCCGTTAGATAAGTATAATACTGTTTTAGGAAAAGTACTAAGAGATAAAAATGGCAACATTAATAAAATTGTTATCAACTGGGCTACTTTATTTGATAAAGAGATATTAAGGGTTGTTGCTTTTCATGAATTTGCGCATCACTTTTTAGATTATAAACACACTTGTCATGATTGCAATGAAATTATGGCTGAAGTAAATACGAGTTATTTTGACATCGCAAGAGATTGGGACAATCAGGTAGAACACATGTTTACTACTTCTCCTGTTTACCTTAACAAACAACACGAGGCTAATACTAGTTTAGCATCAAATTAATATTACCTAAACCCTAGGTATTACATCGTCCGTTAAACATTTCTTAATGTTTAGCGGACTTTTTATATAGTAAAGGGCCAATTTTTAAGTTTTTATTATAATAATTACTTTTTAAATGCGTTATTTTTGCATACATATTCATTAATTATGACAATTAAATTAATCCAAAACTATATTGTAGTACTTCTGTTGGCTACAACCACTCTAGGACTATCACAAGGTTTGAGTTCTAAATCGTTTAAATCAGGCGAACATTTAAGTTATCAAGCATCATATAACATGTCTGGTGTGTTAACCACATTTGCAGAGGTTAACATGAAGGTGGCTACAGTAAAAACAAGTAAAAACAGTTATTTACATCTAAAATGTACCGCTAATACCTATAAAAAATGGGATAGTTTTTTTAAAATCCGTGATTTATATGAAGCCTATGTAAGTCCTTATTCTTTAAAGCCAGCGTTATATAAAAGAGACAATAATGAAAATGGTACTATAAGAAAGGAAAAGTATATTTATAAAGGCAATAGTATTCAGTCAACTTATGTTAGAGGAAAATCTGGAGAAATAAAAGCAAATTTTGATATCCCTTCAAATACAAGAGATATTGTTTCTACCATATATCATATTAGAAATTTACCTATAGAAAAAGCAAGTACCGGCGACCAAAAAGATTTTAATATTGTTTTTGACAGGAAAACTAAAACTGCTACTTTAACTTTTATGGGAACTGAAACAATTTCTACAGTCTTGGGAAATAAAAAATGTTATAAGATTGGAGTTTCTGTAAAAAAGGATAAACTTTTAAAAGGAAAAGCTAATAACATTATCTATATCACAGCCGATAGAAATAAAGTCCCTGTTTTAATTAAATTCAGTATTCCTGTAGGTAGTGGGCAATTAAAATTAACAAAAGCTAGTAACTTAAAATATTAAAAAACAAAAGGTAAATATGAAATTATTAACATCAATCATTGCCATTTTAGGCATCATCATAACTATTGCATTTACTATTTTTCCGATTGGAAATTTAACGGTATTTCCGGCTATAATAACAATTATATGTGGAATAGTCCTTTATAAAATTTATCAAAACGAAAATAGTAACCTCCTGTTTCCAAAAGTTATTATTGGTTTAGCAATACTTGGGGCGCTTGTTTCTTCTGGTAGAGCATTATTAATTACTGATAAAATTGCTGAAGACATTAATTTTGAACAACGTCAGGAAAAATCTAATCAAGAATCAGTACAAGATTTGGAAGATTTGGAAGATTTGGAAGATTTAGAATAATATTTCTTCAACACAAAACTCATCCTCTATAAAGTGTATTCATATACTTTATAGAGGATTTTTTCTTTACTCACATTTCTTAATAAAACACAAATAACTACGAATCACCGTGTTATGTTTTTATTTTAATTTATTCTAAATAAAGCTTGTTTAATGAGTTTATAGGTGGTTATATTTGCTTAATTAAATTTATTCTAAATAAACATAAGTTAAAAATGAAACAAACAATTTTAAAAGGAGCTCTTTTAGCATCAATATTTGGTGTGATTTTCAGTTGTTCAGATGATGGTTCTACCGCTGTGGTGTCAGTAACGGTTACAAAAGAAGCTGTTATTACTAATTACGCTAAAATGGTAGCTCAAAATTATACTGATAATTACAACAAAGCTGTTATTTTGCAAACTAAAGTAAATGAGTTTATAGCAACACCAACAGCTGCAGGTTTAACAGCTGCTAAACAAGCTTGGTTAGATGCACGTGAACCTTACGGACAATCAGAAGTGATACGTGAAACTAACAGTCCAATTGATGTAGCTCAATCTGCTTCTAACCCTTGGGGTATTGAAAACGAAGGGCAATTAAATGCTTGGCCTTGTGATGAAGGATATATTGACTACGTACTAACAGGTACAGAAGCTTATGCCGGTAATCATAGTGGTGGAATTATTGCCGGAACAGATGCGATTACTCAAGCTTTAATTACTGGAGCAAATACCGATGGAAATAGTATTGGTTCTCCTGAAAAAAATATTAGCACTGGTTGGCACGCTATTGAGTTCTTATTATGGGGGCAAGACAATACTATTCCTTCTGCTAATATACCAGGTCAAAGACCATTGACAGATTATACCACAGATGCTAATACTGCAAGAAGAAAAACATATTTACAAACTGCAACTGATTTACTTGTCGCTGACCTATTAGCTTTAAAAAATACTTGGGTTGTTGGAGGTGCTTACAGAGTTGTTTTTGAAGCTTTAAATGAAGATATAGCAATTAAGCAATTTGTTCACGGAGCCTTTTTTATGGCTGGAGATGAGTTATCATCTGAGCGTATGATTGCGCCCGTAAACTCAACTGGAGGTATTAACGGTTTAGGCCAAGAAGATGAACATTCTTGTTTTTCTGATAATACTCACCGTGATGTTTATGCAAACGCGAGAGGTGTAT
>JABSPO010000132.1 GCA_013214625.1 Flavobacteriaceae bacterium | reverse complement strand
TTATATTTTGCCCAAAAAATTGCCTCCCTTAGGACATCAGGGTCTGTTTCATTTTCTTTCACTTCCCAGCATATCTTTGATAAACTCATTACCAATTTTTCTTTAAAAAGTTTCATGCTAATCCCGGTGGAAGTAATTGTTTCTTTAAGATCCGATATCCACGCATCGTTAGCATCCATTGGTATGGAGGTGCTAAAGGTAGAGAGTACTTGAAAATGAGGTTCCTCATAAATACTCCAATAGGCTTTGGTAATATGATATTTCTTGTTTACCTCGTTAATGTGCTGTTTAAAGACTTGGATCACCTTTTTTTCGAGATTAGAATTCGATCTTTTGTATAAAAAGATATTGGGGTCAGCAGATCTGGCAGTAACATGTATTCGAATATAGTTTGATCCCGGGTATACATAACATAGAAATTCTTCATAATCAAAAAACAAATTAGTATCTCCCTTATGTGGTATTAATATTTCATTAATACCTAATTCTTTTTTTATCAAATCGGCTATTTCTAATTGCCGTTCGGTTTGCGCATTTACTGTTAGCGTAAAAATGAATAAGGCGATGCATGTGCATAGTCGTGGAAATAAGATTTTCATGTTTTATTTTAATTTAATGCTTTGTAATAAACCACTTTTCAGCGGAAAAGGCTTTGGTTTAAAAAGATATTTAGTGGATTTTTGAAAGAAGGGTCGTTAAGCAGCGCAAGTTAAATTCTTTTTTTGAAGTAAAAGCTTGATGAAATATTTATTTAAAAGTAGCTTGATTTTATCTGTATTGCTAAGTTATGTTTGTGGTGTTGATACACACAGGGTTTACCTAGGTTCCTTTCTGATTAGGACAGTTGTTACAGCTTCTGGTTTATTATAAAATTAAGCAATTACAATAAATATTGCTACTGTTTTAAAGTGTAAACTATGTGGGTGTACAATACTGAATTCTGAGTAACGTTTATGTATGATGCGTTGCGCACATAAAAGAATCACATTTGAGATACACAAAAGCCAATATTTGGATTTTTGTTTTGAGCTTTTTAGTCGAATAAAAACTATAATTTAAAAATTGGCGTGACTCAAAAATGCAAAACACTCTTTGGATAATTACTTACTAGCGATGCGTTATACATGTTGTTAGCGGTTGTTTTTTATTTCATCAAAGAGTCTTTTTACCTGTAAATCACCAAATCCGTAGATGCTTTCTCGCTTACAAAATTCTCTAAATACAGGTTCGAATTCCTCAGTTTTAAGATCCTTCATTATTTGCAGAATGGACTGACTTGGTTTCCCTAAACTTCCTTCGGTTGGAATTCGCTCACTATGTGCTTTTACTGCATTAAGTATGAATGGATATCTGTTTTCAAAGTCACGTGCAGTTTTAAGCAAATTTTCTGTATCATCATTTTTATATAATTCCCAAAGATTGGCTAGTTTATCTATATCTGTCAGCAAAGCTCTGTTCTCATAAACTGAAACTAATTCTAACTTATTTAGACCACCAAAACCGAATTGACTGTGCTTCTTCGGTCTTATAAGAAAAGTTGGATTGTTTTTATGGGATTGATTCAAGAGGTTAATAGTGAACCAAAAATTTACTTGACAAAACAAATCGTCTTCAAACCAAAGATTAATGTCTGCATCATCAGTTATACTTTGTATTTTTTGGAATTCAGGGACTGTCTTTTTGTAATAATCTTGTTCCTTATAGCCTTTGTAATTACGGCTAATAAATTGGGCTCTTGAATGAAATAGTTCCTCCAAACTATTTCCTTTCACGTTTCCATCTACTAGACATTCACGAGTTACAATAATCTCACCTTGAATGTTTTCAGGAAACTGTTCTTTTAGTGAATCCCCATTTAGAATATGATATTGTTTTCTCATAAAATTATATCAATAACCGCTAACAAGTAAATAAACAGAATAGGGTGTTTATCTTACAGAGATAGTTAATTAAAAATCAAATCTAACAAATTGCGTTGGTTTATAAAATGATTAGCATGGGTATTTAATATTATTAAATGTAGTGATGAGAGGATGGGTGTCCATAAAAAAAAGCTCCTAAAAAGGAGCTTTTAAAAGTATTGTTATAAATTTGTTTTTATGCGATTATTTCTATAGCTACTCCAAAGGGATCTTCAATACTATAGGCAGGTAATGTAAGCCAACTTGGTCCGTCTTCTGTCATGTAAACATGGTCTTCTAATCGAATTCCAAACTTGTTGGGTACACAAATCATAGGTTCTATACTAAAAACCATACCTGATTCTAATATGGTATGGTCATTTCGTACAATATACGGCCATTCGTGGATGTCTAATCCCAAACCATGCCCAGTTCGATGAGGTAATCCTGGTAGTTTATAATCTGGTCCTAAACCGCTTGCTTCTAATGTTTTTCTTGAGGCATTGTCTATTTCCTCACATTTATTACCTAATTGTGCGGCTTCAAAAGCAGCTAATTGAGTTTCTTTTTCTAAATTCCAAATTTTTGTTTGTTCCTCATTTGGTTTTCCAAACACGTAAGTTCGGGTAATATCCGAAATATAATCATGTAGTGAACAACCAGTGTCAATTAATACGACATCATTTTCGGCTAAATCATTAGGGGCTTTTACACCATGTGGAAAAGAAGAATCTACACCAAATAACACAATACAGAAGTATGAACCGTTAGGAGATCCATAACGAATATGTGCTTGATGAATAAAATTGGTTACTTTTTGAGCGCTAATTCCTATATGCAAAATTCGTGCTGCAGCTTGTTGTACTTTCATAGTGATGTCCATAACAATTTGAATAATATCTATTTCAGCTTGCGATTTAATCATCCTGCAACCGGCAGTAATCGTTTTTGCATTTACTAAATTGAATTGAGTATTTAGTTTGTTAATCCCATCAACTATAAAAAATGGAGTTGCTTCGTCTATAGCAATATTTCCGTTCGTAATCCCATTTTCTTTTAAAATAGAAACTAATAATTCATAAGGACTTTCATGCTCCTCCCAACCTTCAATAATTCCTTCTATTCCCATGAAATCTAAAATGGTTCCTCTTTCAAATTCTGGGGCAACATAATGTACCTTTCCATTAGGCAATATTAAGGCACCAACCATACGCTCGGAAGAGTTCCACTTTGTTCCAGTAAAATAAAACAGGTTTGTTCCTGCATGAACATATAAAGCTGCTGCACCTTCTTTTTTCATAAAAGAAATTGCATTAGTTAATCTAGTTTTAAATTCATGTGGTTCTATAGCTTTGGCTAAATAAGCCATAGGTTCTATTGCGGCTAATTCAGCTTCAATTGTTGAACCTCCTATTCCTAATGTTTTCATATTTTTGGTTTGTCATTCCTGCGAAGGCAGGAATCTTATTGTTATTGAAATCCTTTTCTTTATTCAATTATGTAATACTATTTATGTGTACAGCTGTGAGATTTCTCCTTAAGTCGAAATGACAAATTCTTCATTAGCCATTATTGCTTCTATCTCTTCAATTTCAATAGGCATTTCAGCTGTTAAATTAATTGTTCTTTTTTCAGTGATTAAGTAATCGTTTTCTAATCTGCAGCCAATACCTTCTTCTGGAATATAAATACCAGGTTCACAGGTAAGCACCATACCCGCTTCAAACGGACGTGAATACAACCCAATATCATGTACATCTAAGCCAATATAGTGAGCTGTTCCGTGCATAAAATATTTTTTATACAACGGTTTGTCTGGATTTTGTTGTGCAACTTCGTTTGCATTAAGTAAACCGAGTTGTATTAATTGTGTTTCTACTAATTTCGCCATTTTCTGTTCATAATCAGCATGTAATACTCCTGGTTTAAGTAGTTTACTACCTTCTTTTAAACAATATAATACAGCATTGTAAACTTCTTTCTGTCTAGGTGAAAATACTCCGTTTACGGGAAAACAACGTGTAGTGTCACTGTTGTAATTTGCATAACATACACCAAAATCGAGTAATATCATTTCGCCATCATTACATACATCGTCATTTGTGTTGTAATGTAAAGCACAAGCATTTTTACCAGAAGCAACTATGGGTTGAAAGGCATGACGTGTAGCGCCAGACTTGACCAAATTATAGGTTAATTCTGCTTCGAGTTCAAATTCTTTTATATTAGCTTTACAAGCTTGAAGTACACGCTTAAAAGAGACAACACTAATGTCGGCTGCTTTTTGTATCAATGCTATTTCTTCTTCAGATTTTATAGGCCGTAATGCGCGTGTAATTTTAGCTGCTCGGTAATATTCATGTAATGGGTACTTTTTTTTACACCAAACAACCATTCTGTCTTGTTGTGTTTCTTGGTCAAATGTTACTCTTTTAATATGCTCGTTATGTCCTAAATAAAAGCCATCAGCTTCAAAAGCCATTAACTGTACTACTTTTTCAAAATCTTGAATCCATTCTACACGTTCAATACCAGAAATAACTGTTGCTTGTTCCTTTGTGAGTTTATCACCATCCCAAATTTTTATATGCTCGTTGGTTTCCTTTACAAATAAAATGGCTTTATTTTCCTTTTTATATGCATCAGGGTACAATACCAAAAAAGTTTCTTCTTGATCTATCCCTGATATATAAAATAAATCGTTGTTTTGAGCAAAGCCCATTACATCATCTGCATTGTTATGTTTTACATCATTTGATGTAAGTATAGCAATGGTATTCTCTTTCATCTGAGCTATAAAATCAGCTCTGTTCTTTACAAATAAACTCGATGTTACGGGTGTATATCTCATATTACAATTGAAACATATTAGTAGCTACAGATGTTGGTTTCCCAGAAATTAATTCGGCAACTATTTTTCCTGTTGCTGGCGCTAAACTTAAGCCCATCATGGCATGACCTGTAGCAAACGTTAGATTGGTTATTTTTTTTGATTTAGTTATAATAGGCATCCCTGAAGGAGTACAGGGTCTGAAACCATACCAGGTATCTTCTACTTTTGGCATTTCGATGTTTAGATCGGGATAGAAATCGTTTACCGAATTTATAATTCCTTTTAATCTATTCTGATTTATTTTAGTGTCGTTGTTATGTGTAATTTCCATAGTACCACCAAAACGAATATCATTAGCCATAGGTGTAACCGCTACTTTACCTTCACATAAAATACTTGGAATACTCGGTTTGTGTGATTGCTCTTTTAAAGTAAAACTGTATCCCTTCCCGGGTAATAATGAAATTCTTGTTTGTAGTTTTTTTGCTATTTCCGGACTCCATGATCCTGTTGCTAGGACTACTTCATCTGTAGTGAAATTACCTTTAGAGGTTATCACTTCAGAAACAATATTATTATTGATTTTAAAATCGGTTACAGTAGTGTTTTTATGGATACTTACTCCTAGTTTATTCAGTTGTTCTTTTATAAACTGCATGAATTTTTGCGGATATAAATGTGCGTCTGAGATATAGTGAACGCCACCAATGACATCGGTTTTTGTACCTGTTTCTAATTGTGAAACTTCATCTTTAGAGAGGTAGTTTACACCTAGCCCTAAGTTTTCAGCCATTTTCCCTTCATGATGCATTTCTTCAGCCATTTTTTCGGTTTTAAAAAGCATCAACAATCCTTTTTCATCATAAAAAAAGGAGCTATTTTCTTTAGCGAAATCTTGATATAATTCTTTACTAAGCATGGATAAATCACGCAGTGCTGGCATTGCCTTTTCTACATGTTTTTTATTGGCATGCTGATAAAATTGCATTCCCCATTTTATCAAATCGGTACTCAAACGAGGTTTTACATAAAACGGACTTTGACTATCAAACATCCATTTCATTCCTTGGGCAATCATTCCTGGCTGTGCTAATGGCATAATATGAGAAGGAACAATCATTCCTGCATTACCATAGGAGCAACCATCAGTCATATCGCTCTTGTCGAAAACACTAACCTGGAAGCCTTCTTTTGCCAGATAATACGCAGAACATAATCCTATAATTCCGCCACCGATGATACTTGCTTTTTTACTCAATGTGTTGTTTTATTAAATTATTTTTTTGTTGATATGTTTCAGCATCTTAATTATTGTCATTTCGAGTGAAATTTTAGTTGCATTCAAAAGAAAACTAAATTTTGTATCGAGAACTAATATCAATCTACTTCACGATGCAATTTTCTCAGTTGCTCTACGAAATTTACTCGAAATGACGTAAGTATTAAAACAATTCAAAGCCCACTAGGGGTTATATTACTTGAAAACCAAATGCATACGGATCATCGTCTTCATCTATTTTAATAGTATTATAACCAAATACTTTGGCCCATCCTTGAATACTTGGTACTATTGCAGGTTTACCATCTAAAGTAGTTTCCTCTTCTACACGACCAATAAACTTGCTACCTATATAGCTTTCATGGATAAATTCTTCACCCATTTTTAATATTCCTTTTGCGTGTAATTGTGCAATTCGAGCTGAGGTTCCTGTACCACACGGACTTCTATCTATGGCCTTATCACCATAGAAAACTGCATTTCTACCTGAGGAAGTAGGATCTAAAGGTGTTCCTGTCCATAACATATGGCTCACATCTCTGATGGTGTCATTCTCAGGATGGATAAACATGTCTGGATATTTTTTATTGATACGCTTACGTACTACCTGACTGTATTGTATTAGTTTACTTGCTGTAAAATCTTGTATTCCAGAAAAGTTTTGCTGAGGATCTACAATAGCATAGTAATTTCCACCATAAGAAACATCAAAGGTAATTTCGCCTAATTCCGGACAATCTATAGTTAACCCTTCAGCGGCTAAATAACTTTTTACATTCGTTAACCTTACCCAATCTACTTTTTTACCTGTTTGTTGGTATTCAATATGAACCAAACCTGCTGGCGCTTCCATTTTAATTATCCCTGGTGTTTTAGGAGTAACTAAACCTTCTTCAATAGCAATAGTTACTGTGCCAATAGTACCATGACCACACATCGGTAAACAACCAGAAGTTTCAATAAATAAAATACCAAAATCGTTTTCTGGATTACTTGGAGGAAATAGGATACTCCCAGACATCATATCATGCCCTCTGGGTTCAAACATGAGTCCTTTACGAATCCAATCATACTCTTTTAAGAAATGCTGTCTTTTTTCAGACATATTATTCCCATCTAAGTTCGGTCCTCCACCTGCAACAACCCTAACAGGGTTCCCACAGGTGTGAGCGTCAATACAAAAAAATGTTTTGTTTACAGCCATATTATATTAATGATTGAGGTAACAATTCTTTTGGAAAATCTTGAAAAGAAAAAGGCCTTACCCAGCGCTTGATTGCTCCAACACCTACTGCTGTAAAACGAGAATCTGATGATGCTGGATATGGACCACCATGTGTCATTGATTCACATACTTCAACGCCTGTAGGTACTCCATTAAATATAATTCTACCTACTCGGTTTTGTAAAGCATCAACAATTTCAGAAAGATTTGCGTAATCTTCTTCTTCAGCTAAAATAGTACCTGTTAATTGCCCTTCTAAGCCTTCTATAACCTCTACTAGTTGTGCTTCGTTTTTACAACGAACTACTAATGAAAATGGGCCAAAAACTTCTTGGTGCATTTTTGGGTTAGTTAAAAAATCTGTTCCAGAGACTGTAGATACTTGTGTTGGCGCAAAATTTGCTTCAATTTCTTCTTCAATAACGGCAACTACTTCTACTCCAGATTGTGATGAAACAGACGCTCCATTACTTACAAAATCTCTTTTAATATTTGGATGTAACATACATTGAGGAGCTATAGCTGTAGCTTTTTCAGCTAAATCTTTTATAAACTCATTTGTATTTTCGTTTTCTATTGTTAAAATCAGACCAGGATTAGTACAAAATTGACCTGTACCCATAGTAATAGATCCAGCATACGTAGATGCTATTTCTGCAGATTTTTTTGCAATACTATTTTCTGTAATAATAACAGGATTAATACTTCCCATTTCAGCAAAAACTGGAATTGGTTCAGGGCGCTTAGCTGCGATATCGAATAAGGCTCTACCTCCAGAAATACTTCCTGTAAAACCGACAGCTTTTACTTTTGGGTGTTTCACTAAGGCTACACCAACTATTCTACCACTTCCTGTGATATTAGAAAACACTCCATTTGGCATACCTGTTTTTTCAGCAGCTTTTATAATAGCAGATGCTACGAGTTCACCAGTTCCAGAATGCATTGAATGCGATTTTACAATTACTGGACAACCAGAAGCTAATGCACTTGCTGTATCACCACCAGCAGTAGAGAATGCTAATGGGAAATTACTTGCAGCAAAAACGACAACCGGACCTAACGGAATAGAAGTTTTTCTAATATCATCTTTAGGTATTGGTAGTCTGTTAGGAATTGCTTCGTCAATAGTGTTTTGTTTCCAGTTTTCACTTGCTACTAAATTGGCAAAGCTTTGTAATTGAAAAATTGTTCTACCACGTTCTCCTATAGCTCTACCTTCTGGCAAGCCACTTTCTGACATGTATGTTTGAACAAGTTCATCACCTAAAGCTAAAATTTCATCTGCTATTGCATTTAAAAATTCAGAACGCTTTTTTCCAGAAATTTTACGATATTCTTTAAAAGCTTGACTGGCTAATTGTACAGCTTCATCAACTTCTTCTAAAGTGGCTGCATGAAAATCAAATGAGTTTTCTACATTTAATTTTGGATTAAATGTTTTGTGTGTATCTGTTCCTTTTGCAGATAATTTATTTCCAATAAAATTTTTTCCTGTTATCATATTGATGAATTTATGTTATAATCAATAAACCTTAGAAGGATTATACTTCTAAGGTTTATCTACTGGTTTAGGGGGTATTTATAATTTTCTTCAAATGTGTAACTTCATCAACGGGTTTATAAACTCGTTCTGTTGAAGTGGGGTGTTTTTCTAGTAAATGTATTGGTCTAATTGGTCGGTTGGTAAAACCACCTCCGCAGTTTGGACAAACGTTATGTAATATGTTTGATACACAATCTGAACAGAAGGTGCATTCAAAAGAACAAATCATTGCTTCTTCTGAATCAAAAGGCAAATCTGTATTACAATGTTCACAATTAGGTCTTATTTGCAGCATATTACAAAGATAATTAAACCATTGTATTTATTTTTTTATACTCAGGTAATACCGGACGTGTCTCTAAAGCTGTATTGATGATAGCTAAAACGCGTTGTCGTTCTTCTCCAATTAAAGGTAAACGTGGCGCTCTTACGTTTTCAGTACCAATGCCAGTAGCAACTTCTGCAAGTTTAATATTCTGTACTAGTTTTGAATTGATATCTAACTCTAATACTGGTAAGAACCATCTGTAAATTTCTAAAGCTTCAGCAAATTTACCTTCTTTGGCTAAAGTGTAAATAGCTACAGTTTCAGCAGGGAACGCATCTACTAAACCAGCAACCCAACCGTCTGCACCAAGCATTAAACTCTCTAAAGCTAAAGTGTCTACTCCACTTAGAATAGCTAATCTATCACCAAAACGATTTTTCATACGGGTAATATTTGAAATATCACGAGTAGATTCTTTTACAGCTTTAATGTTTGGACAATCATTTAATAATTCATCAAACATATCTAAAGTAACTTCAATACCATAATCGACAGGATTATTGTAAATCATTATGGGAAGTTCAGTACTGTTAGCAACGGCTCTAAAATATGTTACGGTTTCTCTATCATCAGCTTTATATCGCATAGGAGGTAACATCATTAATCCGCTAGCTCCGTCTTCTTTTGCTTTTTGAGCAACTTCAATAGCTGCTTTTGTAGTTTGTTCAGCAATATTTATAATAACAGGAACTTTCCCTGCTACTATATTAACTGTTTCACGAACTAATATTCTTTTTTCATCATCAGTTAAGGTGCTAGCCTCACCTAATGTTCCTCCAAGTATAATTCCATGAACTCCGGCTTCCAGTTGTGCATCAATATTTACTTTAAACATTTCCATGTCCAAGGTATCATCATTAGTAAATTTAGTTGTTACCGCTGGCATTACACCTTTCCAATTAATAGTCATCATAATCATCGTTGTTTTTGATACTACAAAGGTACTGGGCAAATAGCGAATGTAAATCATGTAGATTACCACCTATTAATACTATATTACCTTAAAATAGGTGTTTATGTGTTTTTTTGACTAATATTGACTTATAATTAACATTAAGTTAATACCCGAAGCTCAAAATCTAAACCTCACAACATGAAAGTACTACCATTTAAAATACCGAAATCGTCAACTGATACATTAATTATAGAAGAGGATAAAGGGGAAATGTTTTATGATAAACTACATCAGCATGAAGAAATTCAATTATCTTATATTATTTCAGGTAAAGGGACATTTATTGTAGGAGATACGATTAAGAATTATGAAACAAATGATATTTTAATTTTTGGAAGTAATGTGCCACATGTATTAAATAGTGATGTAGAGTCCAATGTTTCATCACATATGATTTCTTTATTTTTTTCTTTAGATAGTTTTGGAGAAGAATTTTTTAATTTGCCTGAATTTCAAAAAGTAAAAGCTTTTTTATCTAAAGCACAACTTGGACTGAAATTAAAAAACATCAATTTAAAAGAAAAATTTGAGGCAATTACTAAAGAGGGTAAACTCAAACGATTTTTGTTATTTTTAGAAGTTCTAGAAAATATGATGGAATCAGAAGTTGAAACGATAGCTTCTTTCTCTTCCAAAAAAATATATACAGATAATGAAGGGAAAAGAATGAGTGCTATTTTTGACTTGGCATTGAATAACTACCACAAGGATATTACTCTAGAAGATGTTTCTGATGTTGCTACCATGACTCCAAACGCATTCTGCAGGTATTTTAAACAGCGAACAAATAAAACGTTTGTTCAGTTTTTAACTGAAATTAGGATAGAAAAATCATGTAATTTATTGTCGAAAAATAATGAGCTTTCTATTGCAGAAATTGCTTATCAGTGTGGATTTAAAAATATATCTAATTACAACCGGAAGTTTAAAGGGACTAAAGATGTGACTCCAACTGAGTATAGAAGACGAATGAGTTTATAATGGTTATTCTATGTGTGAGGTATTGTATTGGACATGTACTTCAGAGATTTCAATAAATTAATAATTAATATATATTATAAGAGTTATTTTTTTCTATCCATTTTTTAGTGCAATCAATTTCAGGACGGACAAAAATTCATTAAAAAAGACCATCTAAACAGGTGGTCTTTTTTAATGAATCAAAATTAACGTTTGTTAATAAACCGTGTCTTCGCTTGTTTATTTAACAAAACGTGATACTATTTTAACCCTGATGATGTTGTGTTTAGTATTAATCACTTAATTAGTCGCTAATAATTATGGGTTAATTGATTGTTACCCCTTCAATATTAAAATATTATGAAATTAAAACTAAGTTGTCTATTTGCTTTTGTACTGATAATTTATATCGGGAATGCACAGGAAAATAATAAAGCACATGTGTGTTATCCACCAACAATTGATCGTTCTTTTAGAAAAAATATAACGAATAATGCTACAGAAAGTAAAGCAATACTTGCAACAGGAACAAATGCATATACACAAAGCATACATAATGTTATTGTAAAATGGCAAACAGGAAGTTATGGTAGTTTCAGAATAGGTACCGCTCCAGGTTTACAGGATATTAGATGGGGACAAGGGTTAAGCGCAGCAGCAAAACATACTGGAGGACAAAGTTATGAAGAACTTAGGATATCAGCACTTGCTTTAGGTACTACATTTAATATAGGAGATAAATTTTATGTAACCATGGATAGTGGTTTAGGTTCAGAGTGGGTATCACCAGCGTTAGAATTTCAATGGGAAAACTTAGGTAACGCTGCTAATAACGTTACTATAAATATAGAAACCAATTATGGTGATGGAGGATATGGACCTTTTGCTGGATGGCAAGAAACTAAAATGATGGCTTTTTATGATTTAATAAATCCAATTATTAAAGATGTTTTTGGTCCGCCTTCAAGAAATCATGATGTAAATATTGTTAATGATTCTTATGCCCAAGGAGTTAATATTTATTACAATGGACCTAATCAAGTAAGTACTACTTATACGGTAAATGCAGATGGTGATTTAGATCAACCTCGTTTAATGATTCATGAATTAATTCATGCCTATCGTGATAATGTTGGGTTATCAAGTAATTCCGAATGGCATTATGAACCTGATTTGAATGGTTTTGAAGAAGGAATGTCGGAAGCAGTCGCATTGATAGTTATGGACAAATTTATTGGTTTGTATCCTAACTTTTTTAGTGGAGATGAATTTAAAATACATTGGAATAGTGCCAGAGGGATGCCTTTTGAATGGGATTATGATTTTCAAAATCATGAACAAATTCGTAATAAAGATTATTTTAGTACGGATATTGCAACAGGAAGTCATTGGTTACGTTATGGTATGGGAGCTACTGCTTTTAGAAAAATGTATATAGAAGATCCTGATGTTTTTAAAAAGTTTAATACTGAGTATTACAACAGATTAAATGCAGACCACAACTTAATACCTAATAGAGCTTTATTGGTAGATGTTTTTGACACAGTAGTTACTGAAGTTGAAAGAACACCGATAAAAGAATGGATTAACAATCAAAAAATACTGGATTGCGATACTGATATTAAGAAGAAAGTTTTTATGTTAACATTCACAAATATATCATGGCAATCCTTTACACAGGATAATAGAATTTTCTTTTTAGAAACGCATCAAAATGGTAAGGAATGGGCATGGACTACTTCTGATATGGTCGGATTAAGCGAAATTGATGAATCTGCTGCTAGTGTTGAAAAATGGGGGTGGACACATCAATTAAATAATACTACTGGACAGTTTAAAACCATACAAGATTGGGATAATACTCAGTACGGAGCAAATAAAGCAATGATAAACGATAATCATGGTAGTTATGAAGGACAATTTCTTTCAGGTCCTTACCAAGGAGCAAATCCGTATTATTCATTTACGGGGGTAACTTATGATGGATCGGGTTGGTTCACTCGAGATTTTATGCAAAATCAAAATTATTCTGGTGCTGAAATTGGAAAAAGAGCACTAGCAATTGGTAGCCAACAAATGTATACTTCTACAGCAAGTAATGCTGTTTTTTGGCCGTCAGGAATTGTAGGAACAAGAAAAATTACTGATTTAAACCAATCAGGATTATATCGTTGGGAATTAGATTTTAATGATCCGCAGGGATCAATAGTCAGTAACTCTTATTTTAGACTTTTAGGAGATGATTTTATAGATGTTAAAGGTGTTTTTGGTGGTATTTATAGTGATACAAAAGATTTAATAGAAGGAAAATTAATAATTGAGCATGAAAATCATGGAGAAGAAGCAGATGTAGTAATTACGAATAATTCTTTTAAATCATTACGGACTTGGATTTCTGTACCAGAAACCAATGTTGATAGACAGGGAGGGAGAGCTGATCGGAAATATTCCGAACCAGGAAAAACACATGCTATTTTTATTAGTGATGATTGTACTGAACGTAAAATTGATTTTAGAACTATTGGTTACGGTGAAGGTTTAGATGGAACTCAAATGTTATTACTTAAGGTAGATGATTTTAAGGACATTACTTTTACCGAAACTGCTAACCTTTCATTATGTCCTGGTGACGCAGCTAGTTTTTCTGTAGCTAATAATTTCCCCGATATATTGGATGGGGATTCTCGTATAACATACCAATGGTTAGATCCTTCAAATAACATAGTATCTTCAGTTAAAGATTTTAATATCGCTTCAATAGTAAATGGTGACGCTGGTACCTATACATTGCAAATTGATTTTTTTGGGTGTACTATCAATAAAACAGTAGATCTAAATCTAGGCTGTGTAAGTACTATTGATTTTGATGGAACTGATGATTATGCAAATAGGAGTTCTCTTTTAGGAGGGTTGTCAGCGAGTTCTATGATGGGGTGGGTAAAGACTGATGAGGTTAGAGGTGCAGATATAATGGGTCAAGATAGTTTTAGAATATTTACAAACGCATCAGGACAATTGCGATCTGAAGTTAAAACAGGAACAACAAGTTCAACAAATGGTAGTGCTGCAACAGCTATAACTCCAAATGTATGGACTCATGTTGCTGCTATTTATGATGGAGTAGCTGACACACTGACGCTATATATAAATGGAGAACAAGTGACGCAAGTTAATACAACTGGAAATTTATTAGATGTAGATGCAAATGATTTTGAAATAGGTAGACGTAGTAATGGAGATGATCGTTATTTTAAAGGAGATATGCAAGAGGTAAGAGTGTATGATGTAGCCTTAACAGTATTACAGTTACAAGAGCAAGTTTATCAGTCAATAGAAAACAATGGAGGAAAAGTACGTGGAAGTATAGTCCCTAAGGATATTGCTAATAGTTCGTTAAACTGGTCAAATTTAAGTTTGTACTTAAAATTAGATCCAGCAGCTGTTATTGGAGGACAAACAACTGATGCTTCTTCTGGAGGAAATGATTTAACGATTAATAATATGACTACCACTCAAGTGTTAGCAGCTCCAATTCCATATGTAGCTAATGTATCGGGAGCATGGACAACTACTGGTACATGGATAAATGGAACTGCGTGGGACATTACTACTTTACCAAACAAAGATTGGGCAATAGTTCAAATAACTAACAATTCAAAAGTAACTACAACCGCTAGTCATACACATTTAGGTTTATTGGTTGATTCAGGAGCTGAATTAGAAATTCAAAACGATCAGTTATTACAAAATACAAGTTATTTAAAACTAGACGGTCAGATAGATTTAGTAGGGGAGTCTCAATTAATTCAAACTAAAAATTCAGATTTGGAAGTAGCAAGTACTGGGTATTTGGAAAGAGATCAACAAGGAAAGGGATCTATATTTGATTATAATTACTGGTCATCACCAGTAAGCCCTATAAATACGACTGCAAATAACACCGATTATTCGGTTTCAGATGTATTGTATGATGGAACCGACCCTAATAATCCAATACCAATGAACTTTGTTTCGGGTAATAATTACAATGGTTCCCCAGTATCTGGAGGAACTGCAGCGACATTAGCTGATTATTGGATTTTCAAGTTTGTGAATCAAGATTATTTATATGGTAACTGGTATTTAGGTTGGGTTCGTTCAACTGGAACCCTGAAAGTAGGAGAAGGATACACTCAAAAAGGAACAGGAGCTGGAGCATCACAAAACTACGTGTTTGTTGGTAAGCCAAACAACGGTGTTATTCAGCATACAATAAGTGCTGGGAAAACATCTGTATTAGGAAATCCATATCCAAGTGCCTTAGATGCTGATGCGTTTATTACACAGAATACTCCAATATTACAAGGAGGCGATTTAAATGGTTCTGCAATAACCGGAACATTATATTTCTGGGAACATTGGGGAGGAAACACACATGTGTATGCTGCTTATCAAGGAGGATATGCAACATATAATTTATTGGGTGGAGTTGTAGCAATCTCTGATCCAGAAGTTTCATCAACAGGTAGTGGTTCGATAATGCCAAAACGGTATATTCCAGTAGGACAAGGCTTTTATTTGCAAGGAGCCTCAAACGGAACTATCGAGTTTAATAATACCCAACGAGTGTTTAAAAAAGAAGGAGGAGATTCTGTATTTATGCGTTCAAGTGCAGATGAAACTGCATTAGAAGAGGAAGAGGATGATATTTCAAGAATCTATTTCCTATTCACAACTCCAGAAGGACCACAACGTCAGTTGTTGTTAGGTATAAAGCCTGATTTAGCATTAGGGTTTAACTACGGGTATGATGGTAGAACATTAGATCAGCAACCAACAGAATGTTCATTTAAAGAAGGAGAAGAGTCTTTGGTTATTCAAGGAATTCCATCAATCTATGCTGGTTTAGAACTGCCTTTAGAAATAAAAATAGGAACATCAGGAGTTTGTAAATTCAAAACAGAAAGTTTATTAGAATTACCAGCAGGACTAGAAGTGTTTTTGTTAGATAAAGAATTGAATCTTACTACGGAAATCAGCAATGAATTAGTTGCAGAGTTTGAGTTGGAAACAGGAACGTATACTGATCGTTTTTACGTGGTATTTAAACAAGCTGAAATATTAACAGTTGAAGATAATATAGAAGTTACTGATGATTTATTAGTTTTTTATAACGGAAGTACTAAAAATATAGAGATTAGTAATCCATCAGAGTTCACAGCTAAAAACATTGTTGTATACGCTATAACAGGACAGGAAGTTGTAAAAGTAAACAATGTTTTTACTGAAGTTAATACAATTGAAATACCGGTGAATGTTGTTTCAGGAGCATATTTGGTAAGGTTTGATTATAATAACGGAACACAGGTAACTAAGAAATTAATAATTAAATAAGTATTCTATGTTAACTATGAGTTATATCT
>JABSPO010000131.1 GCA_013214625.1 Flavobacteriaceae bacterium | reverse complement strand
TGTTGCGGTAGATATCGTAGAAAGCCTTATTAAACATAATAAAGCCAACTTTAAGGATGATAATTTAGAGTTTTATTGTTTGGATATTGCAGTAGATTATTTACCTTCTGGAGACTGTGCTTTATTACGACAAGTTTTATAACATTTATCCAATGTTGAAGTATAGAATGTACTGCGTATAATGACTGGTTTTAAATATGTTATTTTAACAGAGCATTTACCAAATGGGGATTTTATTCCTAATAAAGATGTTATTTCAGGGCAAGGAATTCGGTAAAAAAAAAGAAGTGGTTTAAAGGTATTAGCTCCTTCATTTAATTTTCAAGTAAAAGATAAAAAACAGTTACTATCGGTTATTTTAAATGACAATAAAGGAATTATTATAACCACGTTGTAGACCTTTTTTTTAAAAGAAACAGATTTTTAATAATTAAGGACAAAAAAGGGTTGTTTAAAATGGGAATTCCGAGTTATAGAACGCGAAGTTTATAAAGTAATGCTTACTACATCAATGACTTTCTTCAAAAAAAATAGTATTAAAGACTTCTTCTAAGATTGTTATGAAACAATTATTTTATGAAACGATAATAGAAGTGGGGTATAATGTGTATGTATGATTTAGGAAGTGATCTAATAGGTTAATTCTTTCCGAAAGATATTCTTAAGTTTTTTTTGAAAAACACTGGAACAAGGTGTTAGCACGTCTTAGAAGCTAGTGTTTAAACACAAGTGAGAATGTAGTATAAGCACCAGCTTGTGAATTGACCAATAAATTCCCTCCATGCTTTTTCATGATGTTTTTGGATAAGCTTAAACCAATTCCGGAGCCATTTTTTTTAGTAGTATAAAATGGAATGAAAATTTGGTTTAAGATCTTTTCTTCAATCCCATTCCCATTATCATGAACACTAATAGTTGTTTTATCAGTTTCTATAGAACAACTGATTTTAATGGTTGGATTTTCACTTCCTTTTAAAGCATGAATACTATTATTAATTAGGTTAATCAATACTTGCTCAATCAATTTACTATCGGCCAAAATAGTAGCATTTAATGGGATTAATGATAATTTTAATGTAACACCAGCTTCTTCTATAGTTGGCTTCATTAACAATTCAATAGATGATAAGAATTTCTTAATATTTGTTTTATTCAATAAAGGAATGGGTACATTAGATATCGTTCTATAATCTTTAACGAATGCTAATAAACCATCAGATCTTTTTTTAATTGTTGTGACTGCCATGTTAATGTCCTGAATATCTTCTTGATCAAGTTTATCAATACTTAAAAGATTTCCATACTCATCTTCAGTAATTGATTTTATTGTAGAGGCTAAGGAACTAACAGGTGTGAAAGAGTTTAACATTTCATGTGCTAAAACACGTATAACATTATGCCAAGCTTCAATTTCTTTCTGTTCAATCTCTGAGCGAATGTCTTGAAACGTAATGATCAGATATGTTTTACCTAACAGCTGGATTTCAATTGTTTCTAAAGATAATTGCTTCTTATCCGTTTCATCGCCAAAGTCTACTAAAGTTTTACCACCATCAGCCGTTTTTTTTATTTCACTAACTAACCATGGTACATTATTAGCAAAACGATGCCAATATTTGTGTTGTGGTTGTTGAAGGATATCACATGCAGCTTTATTTAAAAACAGTATTTCTTCATTAGACTCCTTGCTAAACAAATCATCTTTTTTGATTGATATAATACCTAAATTAACATGTTCTAAGATGTGTTTAAAATACTTGTACTGCGCTTCTTTCTCTATTTTGTTTTGCTTAAAAGTTTTAATAATTTGGTTAAAATCATTAAATAACTTCGCGAAAGAATCTCCTTTTTTTGATGGAGAAAAATACACTGAATAGTCTTCGTTTTTTAAGGCATCAAGGAACTTGACCAAAGAGTAATTTGTATTATTAACGTAACGGATTAAAAAAAATACTTGAAGAAAAATTGTAAAACCAATTCCTATACTGCTAAACCATAAATAGTTTAATAATAAATATGAAAACAGAACACAACTAGCCAGTATGGCGATAATGCGTATAGTTACTTGTAATGTGAAACGTTTTATCAAAATACTAGTTATTACAAATTAAATTTTTCTAACCTACGATACAGTGCAGCACGAGTTAATCCCAACTCTTTGGCTGCTTTGGAAATATTTCCTTCATGCTTGTCAATAGCTTTTTGAACCAATAGTTTCTCAATTTCTTGCAAGTTTAAATTATCAAATTTATCACTTAGGGTATCTTTCTCTTTAGGTATGATAGTAAGGTTAAAGTCAGCAGGTTTAATTTCATTACCATCAGCCATAATCACACCTCTTTCAAGCGTATGTTGAATTTCTCGAACATTACCCGGCCAATTATGAGATTGTAGGACTTTCATGGCGTCGCTAGTAATTTTCAAATGAGATTTTTGGTATTTTTCAGCAAATATATTTAGATAATGGTTTATAAAATCAACTATATCTTCAGGTCTATCTCTTAATGGAGGTATGGTAATTTCTACAGTATTAATTCTAAACAATAAATCCTGTCTGAACTTTCCTTCGGCGACCCATTCATGAATTGGTGCATTAGTTGCAAATAATAGCCTAGCATTAAATGTTCTTTCAATTCCTTCACCTAAACGTGATGTTTTTCTATCTTGAAGTACCGTTAATAATTTTGATTGTAAGTTTATGGGTAGGTTGCCAATTTCATCTAAAAAGAGCGTTCCATCCTGCGCCATTTCAAATCGTCCTGGTTTATCTTCATGTGCGTCAGTAAATGCACCTTTCTTATGACCGAATAGTTCACTTTCAAAGAGGCTTTCAGATAAAGATCCTAAATCCACATGTATAAACGGCCCTTTTTTTTGTAGTGAATTTTTATGAATTTCTCTAGCCAAATGCTGTTTCCCTGTACCATTTTCACCTAAAATAATAACATTTGCATCTGTAGTACTAACCTTCTTAATGGTATTCATAACAGCTTGCATTTTTTTAGAATCCCCTATAATAGGTCCAAATTTTTGTTCATTACTTTTTAGTAAGGCATCATTTGTGTGCTTTAAAATGGAATTTTTATGATTTGACCTACTTAATGTTAATCCGGCATGAATAGTAGCCAGTAATTTCTCGTTGGTCCATGGCTTTAAAATAAAATCAAAAGCACCTAATTTTATTGCATTAACGGCTAACTCAACCTCTCCATAGGCTGTCATCAAAATCACAACCATTTTAGGATTTATACTCAAAATATGTTTTAACCAGTATAGGCCTTCCTTACCATCATTAAAACCAATACGATAATTCATATCTAATACAATAACATCTATTTGTTCTTTAGATATTATTTGGTTTATTTCTTTAGGGTTGTTTCTGGTAATTATTGTACTGTAATGTTTTTTTAACACCAATTTTGCCGATAACAAAATATCTTCATCATCATCAATAATTAAAATTGTAGCATCAGTTTTCACCATTATCTAAAGGTTGTTTTAATTTTTAACAAGATACAAAATGTTCAATAACGAACAATATAATGTTCGAAAATGAACACTATCAAATTTTAGTAAAACTATTATTCCCTTTGTTTATAGTGTTTTACGACATGTCTGTTTTTTGGCACATGCATTGCTTTTAGGTTATGGAATAAAAATAGCATCATTAAAATCAATTAAAACGAACAGTATGAAACCAATCACAATTAATCAAACAGTAATGGAAATTAAGCATCACAAATTAATGCTTTTTACCAGTAGTAAAAAAATTAAGATATCAGAATTTACAGAAAATCCAATAACATTTAAAGCCTAAAATCATGATTTTTATATTAATAAAAACAGTAAGTTTTATAGTTGATACAATAATATATTTCTTGTTTTAAAATATGGGTATAATTGAAAAAATAAATTTCAAATGAAACAGATAGGAATGGATAAACGGATTGAGAAAAAAAAATGGAGTACGACCAAGACACTATATGTGGTTGGCACACTAGTCTTTATGGTGCTTTCAGCTTTTGGAATTGGAGCCATTAATAAAAAAACGTATAAAGTAGATGCTTCTAGGATATCTGTTAAGAAAGTTACAGAAGGAGATTTTCAAGATGTAATATTAATTGATGGAGATGTTCTCCCTATAAATCTAGTATTAGTAAATACTACTGAAGGTGGTACCGTAGCAGAAATATTTGTTGAGGATGGTGTTTTGATAGAAAAGGGTACAGCTCTTGTAAAATTAAATAATCCAGCGGCTACATTAAATTATATGAATCAAGAAACTGCTATTATTGAGCAAATAAATAATTTAAGAAGCTTTAAATTATCATTAGAGAAAGATCAAAGAGACCTTTCCGAATCTTTAATTGATAGTGAGAATAGTTTAGCAGATATTGAACGAGCTTATAAAATAGATTCAGTACTATATGCAAAAGACATTATCGCAAGAAATAATTATACAAATACAAAGGAGTCCTATAAATATCTGCAAAAAAAACGCGATTTTATGGATAAGAATGTTAGTAAAAGTAAACAGAATAATCAAACTCAATTGCAACAAATTAATACCTCAATCTCTTTAATGCACCGTAACTTAGAGTTTATCCATGAAAGTATCGATAAAATGTTAGTTCGTGCTCCTGTTACTGGTATGCTATCATCTTTTGATCCTGTTATTGGAGAATCTTACATTAATAATCAAACTGTGGCTAAGATAGATGTGCAATCTGGTTTTAAAATTAGAGGGCAAGTAGACGAATATTATTTAAGTATGGTTAAAACAGGACAATTAGCGCGTTTTTCTTTTGATGGAAAACAAATTGACTTGAAAGTAAAAAAAGTACTATCTGAAGTAGTAAACAGACGTTTTGAAATAGAATTAGTATTTGTAAATGATCCACCAAAATCTATCACAAACGGTCAATCACTACAAGTACGTTTAGAGCTTTCAAAAGCACAAAAATCATTACTAATACCCCGAGGAAGTTATTTTCAATCTTCAGGAGGGCAATTTGTGTATGTCTTAAATAATAAAGGTGAAGCTTATAAGCGTTATATAAAACTCGGAAGTCAAAATCCGACTTATTATCAAGTGCTAGAAGGCTTAGAGGCAGGAGAAACTATTATTACCTCATCGTATGATGAGTTTAAAAATTATGAATCAATCAAATTAAATAATTAAATCAATCAAATCATGATCAAATTAAACGAATTAACAAAAGTATACAGAACAGACGAAATTGAATCAACAGCGTTAAATGCTGTTTCTTTTGAAATTAAGAAAGGAGAATTTGTTTCCATAATGGGACCTTCAGGTTGTGGTAAATCTACATTACTAAATATTTTAGGAATGTTAGATAAACCTGAATCAGGTAGTTATAAATTTCTTGGGAATGAAGTAGCACATTTAAAAGAAAAGGGACGTTCAGAAGTACGTAAAAAAAATATAGGATTTATATTTCAAAATTTTAATCTTATAGATGAACTTACCGTATTTGAAAATATTGAGCTTCCTTTGCTTTATAATAAAGTACCCGCTTCTGAAAGAAAACAACGCGTAAATGAGCTTCTAGAAAAAATAGGAATTGCTCATAGAACTTCTCATTTCCCGCAACAATTATCCGGAGGGCAACAACAGCGTGTAGCTGTTGCCAGAGCATTAATTACAAAGCCACCATTAATTTTAGCTGATGAACCAACTGGTAACTTAGACAGCTCCCACGGTAATGAAGTAATGGAATTAATATGTGATTTACACGAAGCAGGAACTACCATAGTAATGGTAACACATTCCTCACATGATGCAAGTTATTCGGATAGAATCATCAATTTATTAGATGGTCAAATTATATCTGAAAAGAAAAATAAATTAGTAAAAGCAGCTATATAATTTTTAAAAATAAGATACTATGTTTAAGAATTATATAAAAGTAGCTTTTAGAAGCTTAAATAAAAATAGGACCTACGCTATCATCAATATTTTAGGATTAGCATTAGGATTAGCAGTAACTATATTGGTTTTTATGTTTATTAAAGACGAAACTAGTTATGAGAAGCATTGGGATGGTTATGAACGAGTGTATAGAACAGGTATAAAGGCTAGTGTAATGGGGCAAACCATGGATGCTCCTGTTTCTCCGAGTCCAATGGCAAATACCTTTAGGACAGAATTTACAGATGTAGAAACCGCAACTAGAATTAATACTGTTAAGCAGGAAATTATGGTTAGCTATGAACAAACTAAAGTATATATACAAAAGTCAGTACGTGCTGATAGTACTTTTTTTAAAATATTTAATTATGAATTTGTTCAAGGAGATCCGAAAACAGCTTTAAAAGGTGAAAATTTTCTTGTATTAACTGAAGAGTCTGCTAGAAAATTATTTGGAGATGTAAATCCATTAGGTAAAGTAGTAAAATATGATAATAGGAGTGACTATATCGTAAAAGGAATTGTTAAAGAACCAAAAGGACATTCTCATTTTCAGTTTGATATGTTTATGTCACAAAATAGCATTCAAAATGTATGGATGAGTAACAATAATTACACCTATGTAAAATTAAAAGAAGGGGTAGATGTTAATGCTTTTAAGACAGAAATGCGTCGTAATTTCATGAAGAAAATTGAACCAGATGTAGAGCGCTTTATGCAAACTACAGTTGCTGAATTATTTAAAGGAGAGAGCTATTATGAGTATCAAATAATGCCTTTAAAAGATATACATCTACACTCTAATAAAGAATGGGAAATTCAACAGAATGGAAACATTATGTATATTTATGTCTTTATAGGAATTGCATTATTAGTAATTATAATTGCTGGTATTAATTTTATGAATTTATCTACCGCAAGAGCAGGTAAAAGAGCTAAAGAAGTAGGAGTACGTAAAGTAAGTGGTGCTTCTAAGAAGATGTTAGTTACTCAATTTCTAACAGAGTCAGTTATACAAAGTTTTATAGCACTTTTCTTAGCTTTTATTTTAGTTGAATTGTTTTTACCAGGTTTTAATAATATTTTAGAAACAGAATTATACTTATTCAACTCATACATCGGAGAAACATTAATTTTTTCTTTTATAATTACATTATTTTATGGGTTGTTTGCAGGAAGTTATCCAGCATTCTTTTTATCATCATTTCAACCGATATCTGTATTAAAAGGTGACTTTACAAAAACTAAAGGAGGGGCTTTATTAAGAAAAGTGTTAGTGGTTACACAATTTACAGCATCAACTATTTTAATTATTGGCATGATGATTATTTTCAAACAAATTTCATTTCTACATAATAAAGATATTGGTTTTAATGGAGAACAGGTAATTGTAGTTCCCATTCAAACTGATAAAATGGCAGAGAATTTTAGAAATTATAAAAGTATTTTTCTTAAGAACAGTAATGTTTTAAATACCACTAGAGCATCATTTTATCCAGGGGATACCCCAAATCAAAATATGTATTTACTAGAAGGGAGTAAGGAACAATTACCTTTATGGAACATGGATGTTGACTATGATTTTTTCAAAACATTAGATGTAAAAATGTTAGATGGTAGAAAATTCGATAGAGAAAAAGAATCTGATTCTATACCTTATTTTATACTTAATGAAACTGCAGTTAAAAATTTAAACATACAAAATGCAGTTGGTCGAAAAATGGCAAGGAATCAAGGCTCTAGTAATAATACGATTTATGGTAATATTATTGGAGTTGTAAAAGATTTTCATATTGAAGGATTTAACTCAGAAATAAGACCTATGGTATTAACGATAAGTAATGAGCTTTGGTTTGCTTCCTTTAAAATAGCAAATAAAGACATGAGTTCAACGATTGATTTTATAGAAAAAGAGTGGACGAAGTTAGAGCCATCACATCCTTTTAGATATACTTTTTTAGATCAAAAATTCGGAAAATTGTTACGCCAACAGGAAAATTTTGGCAACATGTTTTTGGTTTTAACAATTCTTGCAATTATTATTTCATCTATGGGGTTATTTGGATTAGCTTCTTATACAGCTCAACAAAGAACCAAAGAAATTGGAGTTCGTAAAGTTTTAGGAGCTTCAGTACCTCAAATAATGAAAATGCTTACTACTGATTTTATAAAACTAGTATTGTTAGCGAATGTTTTTGCTTGGCCAATTACATATATATTTGCCAAAGACTGGCTATCAAACTTTTCATATCAAATTGATATGCCAATATTGCCCTATATTTTGGCAACATTATTAGCCATACTAATAGCTTTAATAACGGTCAGTTTTCAAGCATACCAAGCTGCGATTTCTGATCCTGTTGATGCATTGAAATATGAGTAGCTTTTCAAGGAGGTATTATAAGTACAATGCCTCCTTGAATATTTAAATACACTGTATTGGCTAAATAATTGATAGAAAATGTGTTGCACTACATGTTTCAGTTAATTTGTCATTAACTAATTGTTTTCAGGAAATTACAAAGCGTTAAATACTATTTTCGAACTTATAAGGAACTAAACATACGTTTAAAGTGGAAAAGCACAAACTGTAAATGTTTGTGCTTTTTTGTATATTAATATTATAAAACTAGTTACCTAATACCATTTCTGATGTAAGATGACAAATAAAAATTAAATTATTTTAAAAAGTTATTTTATGTCAGAGATGGTATAATAAGCGTCTTATAATCATATTGAATTAAAAAGATAAACAGTACTACTTCTTTAGCCAAAACTACTTTCCTGAACTGACTGAGTTCAAGAAATTCATGCACATTATTTAATATTATTTTGCTTTAAGAGCCTAGAATAAAGTATAACCATCAACTTCAGATAAATTATTTTATAGAACTGTTATATAATCAGTTATGTGTTTTATTTTGAATTATGAAAGATTAGTATTAACTTATAGTCTATACTAATATAGTCATGAAAACACCAGTAAGATTAGAACAAGCAATAACAAAACTATATGTAGCTTTTCATAATGGGACATTAAATCCAGAATGTTGTAAAAGTTGTGCTGTAGGTAATATATGTGATAATACAGATTATTGGAATTACTTAACAGAGTCTCACGGTTCATTAGAGTTAAGTTATATAGGAAAACTGAATGAAAGTTTTGGTCGAAGAGTTTATGGGTACTCTCCTAAAGAATTACTTCGAATAGAAATTGTATTTTTAAAAGGATGTGGATTTAGTGTACCCTTAACACTCCATTCAAAAAGACCAGAAAACCCAAAGGATAAAGATCTTTTATTCCACGGACTTAATGCCACTATAGAATTTCTTTGCAAGCTTGACAATATTCCTAATGTAATGGATTATTCAAAATTGTTTGAATTTGAAAATAATCAACCTAAATATTAATTACCTCTATTTGTAAGTTAATTTAATAATCAGATTATTATTTAATAAATAATTTATTTTTTTAATTGTATAAGACCTTAATGTTGCATTAGGGTCCTATACAATTAAACTTAAAAAACCAGTGGATAAAGATATTTTATCTAGTCAGGCATGCGATCTCTATCACTTTTCTTTCTGTTAAAACGATAGGTGAGTGTAGCACTAACTCTTCTCCCAGACCAAATGGTTGATTGATTTACAGTATAATTTTCTCCTTGTATAAATCGTTTGTTATCTCTAGAATTAAATACATTATTGACGTTCATAGTAAGTGTAGCGCTGTCACCCAAAAAATCATGACTGATTCCTAGATTAGCCCAATATTGAGACTCTGAATAGGTCTGCCCACTTTGATTGGCTGCTCGGTAATTAAAACTCGTTTGAAAACTTAGTTTTGAGAATTTAAACCTCGAATTCAGGCGAGTAAACCAAGTATTGTCGTCAATATTGTAAAGACCTCTTTGTTTAAATGAATAGTAATTGATCTCGCCAGATAATCTCCACCATTTATAAGGTGAATAAGTGGATACTAATTCAGCTCCAATTCGATCCTCTTCTCCTGAATTTACAGTTTGAGAAATAAGAACGTTATCGTCATTTGTTTTAATCAAGGTTTCAAATAAATTGGTGGTACGTTGGTAGTATATAGAAGGGTTTAAAGTAAACTTGCTCCATCGTTTTAGAGTTCCAAATTCAAAAGAATTGGTATACATTGGGTTTAAGTCAGGATTTCCAATTCTAATGTTTTGTTGATCTGAAATACCACCAAACGGATTAAGATGCCAAAAGCTTGGTCGTCTAATTCGTTTGCTATAGCTTAGTTGTAGGTTTGTAGCATCATTAATAGAATATGTTATATGAACCGTTGGGAATAATTTTGTGTAGTTTTTATTGTTGTTATATTGATTTTTTCTGTCTGTACTTTTCGTATTAGAGTGCTCAGCTCTTAAACCTAATAAATATTGAAACTTTCTTTTTCTATTTCCATATTGAAGATAAGCACCATATATGCCCTCATCATAATGCAATAAGTTATCTAAACTATCAACTATAACTTCATTATTCCAAACTTTGTAATCACTGTTTATTCTTCTTACTTCTCCCTTAATTCCCATTTCCAAATGGGCTTTATCTGAAACAGGTATTTTATAATCAGATTGAAAAAGGAAATTTTTGCTGCTTTCTATATCACGACTCTTAAGTGTAGTTAATGAAGTGATGGTTGGAAATAATTCCTGTTGTACAATGGATTCGTTTTCATCATCATTCCAAAAATCGTACTGCAAATTTATTGTAAATTTCTTTCCTTTCTTATCAAAACTTTTTTCATAATTCAACTCAATTTGATTTGCCTTTTGTGGCTCTTTATAATTTTCTGTTGAATTTAAAACGCTTTCTAAATTTTGATTGGCATCTAAGAAATTAAAGTCATAATTCACTTCATTCTTGCTCACATTGTATCTGTGATAATAGCTTAAAGTCAATGTGTTTTTATCGTTTATATAATAATCCCCGCCAAAGTATAAGTTTAATCGTCTTCTATTACGTTTCATTTCAATAGTTTCATCTAAAATTGATGAAATACCATTGTTTTCAAAATTAGTTCTGTAATATGAGCCTTCACCTTCAAAATCCAAGTATCTATATCCCAAGTTAGAAAACAAGTTTATTTTTTCTGTTTTATAATTTACATTATAATTTAGACCATGATTTGCAGGGGTTCCCATTGTTAATTGCAATGAACTACCAAAACCGTTTCGCTTGTTTTTCTTTAAAATAATGTTGATAATTCCGGCTGTACCCTCAGCATCATATTTGGCTGATGGATTTGTTACTACTTCAACCTTTTCAATGTTTTCCGCTGGTATTTGTTCCAAACCATTGTTATTTGTTAAAACAGAAGGCTTGCCATTAATTAAAATACGAACATTAGTATTTCCTCTTAAGCTTACAGCACCTGTTGCATCTACGCTTACTGATGGGACATTTCCTAGAATATCAGTAGCAGAGCCACCTTTGGAAATCAAATCCTTACCTACATTAAATACACGCTTATCTAGTTTGTATTCAATAGTTGATTTTTCAGCTGTTATTTTAATGGCATCCAATTGTTCAGACGATTCTTCAAGGAAGATATTTGGTAATTTTAGATTTTTATTGAGTAATATCTTTTCAATAAGATAATTTTTAAACCCCATATACTCAATCTTTACAGTATAAGTACCTGAAAGGGTTTCAAAACTAAATTCACCCTTTTCGTTTGTTGTACTTCCAGTTATTATTTCATTATTGTTTGTGTTTAATAAAATTGCCGTAGCATATTCTAAGGGCTCTTGAGTGATTTTGTTTAGGACTTTCCCTGAAATAGTTACATTTTTAGACATTTGAGCAGACATGCAAATGCTAATAAATAAAATAATTAGTAAGATTGATTTCTTCATGTATATTAATTGTTTTTTAATTGATACAGTAAAAATGAAAAAAAATACAGTGTACCATCTAGCCGGTAGACAAATAGGGGTTAATAGTCGTCGTTTAATAGGCTTTTAATGCTTAAAAGTATTTGTCTACAAAAAGGATGTGTTTAGGCGTATATCCATACTTTCTGTCGATAGCGTGATATATACGAATCCATATTTCTATATTTATCGCTATGAATTATTCGAACAGCATATTTAATTATTTTAAGCATAACCGTGATCAGTTACATATAGGGTTTTGGTGCTCATTATTTGTTTTGGAACTGTCCCGTGCCTTAATGAAAGAGCACTATTCGCTAATACAAACATTTGTTTATGATTTATGCATGTTGGTTCCACAAGTGTTAATGGCATATTATTTGGCCTATTTTGTAATACCTAAGTTTTTCCTTAAAAAAAAATTATACGTTTCTATTTTACTATTTATTTTTGGTACGTATGTAATAGGGGTTTTAGCTAGAATTTTGATAGTGCATGTTGGGGAAACATTAGTAAGAGTTCCTCCATTTAGACAAGAATCAATATTTGAAATACTTATGGATTGGAAGAAATTGCTCTTCCATTACATTCCAGCTATTTATTCTGTGTCTTTAATTTTCTTATTTATAAAATACTTTGTAGAGTATAATAGAATAAGGGAAAAGGATTTAACATTGGATAAAGAAAAAGCAGAAGGAGAGTTAAAGACTTTAAAAGCTCAATTGAACCCTCACTTTTTATTCAACACATTGAATAATATTTACACACTATCTTTAGTAAATTCTCCTAAAGCACCTGAATCGATAGGGAAGTTATCTGAAATTCTGGACCATATATTATATAAATGCAATGGTAAGTTTGTGTTACTCTCAAGTGAAATAAAGTTACTTGAAGATTACATAGATTTAGAAAAATTAAGATACGATGAAAGACTTCAGGTATCATTTAAAACCAACATTGAAACTGATGCTGAAATACCTCCTTTAATTTTACTGTCATTGGTAGAGAATGCCTTTAAACATGGCGCAGGGGAGGATAGTGGTTCTCCTAAAATAGATATTTCAATTACGAACAAAAATTCTTTATTTACATTCGAAATTTCAAATACCATTTTCAATCATTATGAAGGAAACAATAAGGAAGCTATAGGACTTGTAAATATAAAAAAACAATTGGATCTGATTTATCAAGATCAATACAGTCTAAATATTGATAGAAAGAAGAATATATTTACTGTAACTTTACAAATTAATCAAAACTCTATTTAGATGAAAATAAAATGTTTATTGGTAGATGATGAGCCCTTGGCTATTAAATTGATTGAAAATCATATTTCAAAAATTGATACCTTAGAAGTTGTTGCAAAATGTAACAATGCATTAAAGGCCTTCGAAATATTGAATACACAGGAGATTGACTTAATGTTTTTGGATATCAAAATGCCTAGTCTAACAGGTATAGATTTCTTGAAAACCCTAAAAAACCCTCCAAAAACTATTTTCACAACTGCTTATAGAGATTATGCCATTGAAAGCTACGATTTGGAAGCAGTAGATTATTTGTTGAAACCCATAACATTTGAACGCTTTTTTAAGGCTATAGATAGATTGCTTAGAGAGAACAAAATAGTAGAAAGCACAAAAAAAGAAACTACTCAAGCTGACTATATTATTGTTAAATCAGGGAACAAGCACCATAAAATTGTTATGGGCGATATTTTATATATTGAAAGTTTAAAGGATTATATAAAAATCCATACTATAGATGATAAGCACATTGTTTCCAAATATAAAATTGGTGATATAGAGCAAGATTTAAAGGAAAGTCATTTTTTACGTGTTCATCGTTCTTATATTATTAATATAAACAAAATCAATGCTTTCACCCTTAGTGACATAGAAGTTTCTTCAACCGAAATCCCTATTGGAGCTAGTTACAAGGATAAGGTTGTTTCTTTTTTGGATAGATTAAAGCGCACTTAACCAATCAAAACTATTTTAAAACTTCTTAGTTATACTTTAAGGATAGATATTCCTAATGTAATGGATTATTCAAAATTAGTTGAATTTGAAAATAATGTAGCTAAATATCAATTACCTCAATTTGTAAAATAACAGTATAGATAATACCTTCTTGTTTTACATTTTATAAAACTAAGCCATGTCTTGAATTGCCTTTATTACAGCAATTTCTGCAGCTTCTTGAGCTTTTATCACTTCTTCATTTGAATATTGAAATTCTTCTTTTTCTGTAGTGTTTATTTGAATACTATCTTGTTTGCTATAGGTTTTTTTAGTCACCGATGTTTTTTTTGATGAGTCGTTTTTTGTTGTTTTAATCATTTGCTTATAAAGTATTACTATGCTATCGAACTTTTGAAATTACTTGATATCATTTTTTAATTCATTTTCCCTAATCTCACTATATGATTTACTAAGTTCGTCCATTAAGATTTTAATTTCTTTATAGTTTTCAGCAAAGTTATTATTCTTAACTGTTTCGTTCATTAACTTTACAGCATCCTCTGGATTAGAGGCTAACATTGCCTTTACAGCAACCGTAGTTACAGTATTTTGTAAAGTATATAACTGTTGTTGTTGGTTTACCAAATTTAACATAGCCATACCTGTAGCTTGTGTCATCACTTGGTGTGCCATAATATTAAGGTCGCCACCACTATGCTTTTTAAAGAGCTCCTGAATGGTAATTATAGAATCAGCTATTTGATCGTTTATAGCTGATTTGGTTTGTTTAGTTTCCTCTGCTATATTCATAAGTTTATTTAGCTAATAATTTTTCAATACATTTAGTAGTTACTGCTTGTGTTAATGCATTAGCGTTTTGTTGGTTAGTAACCGCATTTTGAGATGCTACACCGATTGAACTTGCTACCGATTGATATAAATTAGAAAGTGCTAATGCTGGTGCGTTTGCTAAAACTTTTACATTTGTTTGTGTTACTGAATCTGTAATTTGACTGTTTACTGCTGTTGGGAATGCCATATTTTATGTTATATAAAGGTTATTTTTTAATGTTGTTCGTAGGATCTAATAAATAATCTACACAACTTACTGTAGCTGCATTACCAATAGTGTTTAATTGTTGTTGGTTGGTTACAGCATTTTGTATAGCTAAAGATAAAGAACTTGAAAGTACTTGGTATAAGCTACTTAATGCTAGGGGACCAGCGTTTGATATTACAGCGATACTTGATTGTGTTACTGAATCAGTTATTTGATCATTTACTGAAGTTGGAAAAGCCATGTCTTAGTATATTTTATTAATTTATGATTGAATTTTAAATATAAAAATTAATTACCTAAGCGCATTTTATTTCAGCTTGTTTTTGAATAATTAGACCTCAAATCGGGGGTTTTTACTTGGTTTTTGTTCAGGGATTTGATGATTTTATAAAAATAAAAAATGAATAGCTCAATTCCAAAATGCTGTACATCGCCTATATCTCCATCGATGTTACCCCAGTCATAATAACTTCATTTTAATTCTCAATTCCAAAACTTTAGCTATCTATTATAAATCAATATTGATAGAGTCATTTTGGTAGTTCGTACATCTAATTTTTAAAAAAAGGCTATTGAAGATACTTTTGTTTTATAAAAATGAAGCAAGATGTATCATAGAGTATTTTTTTTTAGTATAAGTATTCAAATTTTCGCACAGCGTAATGAAGTAGGAATATCACTTGATTATACGCTAGTACCTTTATCAGATGATGGTATTGATTTCTTTAAAACTTCAATAAAACACTCAACTCCTAAAAATTTAAAAAAGGAAAACTAGTTAATTCTTTTGGAGTTGATTATTACAAGTTAGGCTATGATAATAGTTTTGGCATAATAACGGATGATTTAGAAAATATTTATAAATTTAATTATAATATTTAGATACATACATTTTTCAGGAAACAAGTGGGCTTTATCGGGACAAAGAGCACATCATTATCTTCTAATTTAACTACTTCAATAAGTACAGATGATCTTAATTTTAGAGGAAGTAGAAGTGCTGTAAAAAGAGAAGGAACATTTGGTAAACCATCGATGTTATCATTTGGATTAAATTATTCAGCCATTACTGGAAAGCCCAGAATACTACCATCTATAAGTTACGTTTTATGCCATGTTTCAAGACAAAAGAAAATGAGAAAACCTTTAAAGAGCTTATTATACTTATGAAATTATAGCCTAGTTTCCGATAAAAAAATATCCGTTTAATTGGCTTTTTTTTAAGAAAATCATAAAAAAACAAGGTTTAAAAGCTCCGGAATATTCTTATAAGGAGATTACAGGTTTATAATATGTTGATTAAAAGAAACTTAAAAGTGTTACCCATGTTTTCAATAAACTTACTAATAATATTCATGTATAAGTTTCCTTCTCGCTAATTGTCCTGTTTTGGTATAAATTCTACATTTGAACAAATTAACATTTGTTATGTTGTCCATTTTTAATCGTATAACTTTAAAATTTTCAAATCTTATCAAGATGAGACTTTTAAATTGATTAAAAAATCTTACGGAAAGAAGAGCAGTAACAACCAATATTAGTCACAAGCAAAACAAAAAATTATGAAAAATGCATTTATTTTACTTTTTGGAATTTTATT
>JABSPO010000130.1 GCA_013214625.1 Flavobacteriaceae bacterium | reverse complement strand
CAGCTCATGCCCTAGCTGCTTTAGATAAACTAACATTATCACCTAATGATTGTGTAGTCGTGAATCTATCTGGAAGAGGAGATAAAGATATGGAAACCTATATTGACAGAATGCCTACGAGCTGATGAGTTTTCAAAAAAAGAGCTTTGCTCTTTTTTTGAAAAGCCAAAAGCCAAAAGCCAAAAGCCAAAAGCCAAAAGCCAAAAGCCAAAAGCCAAAAGTCTAATGCCTAATATTAAAAAAAAATGAACAGATTAGAACACTTATTTTCTACCAAAGAAAATATACTTAACATATATACTACTGCTGGTTTTCCTAGATTAAATGACACCATTGAAATTATTAAAGAATTAGCAGCTTCTGGAGTTGATATGGTTGAAATTGGCATGCCATTTTCTGACCCATTAGCTGACGGACCAACCATACAGCATAGTAGTGAAGTTGCTATTGAAAACGGAATTACCTTAAATATAATTTTTGATCAAATTAAAGAAATCAGAAAAACTGTTGACATCCCAATTATGCTTATGGGGTATATCAATCAGTTAATGAAATATGGAGTGGAAGATTTTTTAGCAAAAGCTGCTGCTGTTGGCGTTGATGGTTTTATTCTACCTGACTTGCCTTTAGATATTTACCAAGAGGAATACAAAGCGCTGTTTGAGAAACACAATTTAAAAATAAGCTTTTTAATTACCCCACAAACCACTGATGATCGTATTAAATTAATTGCAAAAGAGAGCACTGCTTTTTTATATGTAGTATCATCATTTGCCATCACAGGGAGCAAAAGTGACCTACAACAAAGTCAGCTTGATTATTTCAAGAAAATTGAAGCTATGAAGCTCAACACACCAAAACTCATTGGATTTGGTATTAGTAATGCTGACACATTTAATACCGCATGTAACTATGCAAATGGAGCGATTATAGGCAGTGCTTTTATCAAAACATTAACTACTGCTACTACAAAATTAAAAACTACTATTCATAATTTTATAAAACCTCTTAAATAAACAGCTAAACACTTGTTTATTAGTGTTTTATTTTGTAAATTTATTCTCATCAGAAAGTGAGATATACTAGTTATACAATAGTAATTATATATTGGTAACGTTAATTATATTTCATTAGCTAGGTAATTGGATAAAGGAATTAAAGGAGTATTGTTTTATTAGATATTCGAAGTACTTTAAAAAGATTATTATAGTGGTGTCAAGTGAGTTTTTAAATGAGTAATTAGGAATGTTTATTATTAGTATTCATTTAAATATTTATTGGCATAAAAGCCGTATTCAAGTTTACAATCTGGATGCGGCTTTTTTTTATGTCTTGTACTACCACTAGCCTACAAATTCAAACCTAACCAATCCGTCTTCATCAACTTCTGTTAGTTTTACCTTTTGTAAAGTATTTACTAATTCAGGATTCCATGGGGCCTTTACTTTTACATAGTTTTCTGTAAAACCATTAATATACCCTTCTTTATTTTCATCTTCAAATAAAACCGTACGCTCAGTATTCAATTGTTTTTCATAAAACACACTGCGCATTTTCGATGATAAACCACGTAACATCTTACTCCGTTTTTTACGAATATTCACAGGTACTACTCCGTCAAAATCAACAGCTTCAGTATTTGGACGTTCAGAATACGTAAATACATGCAAATAAGATATGTCCAAATTCGCTAAGTAATTGTATGTTTCCAAAAATAACTCATCGGTTTCTCCAGGAAAACCTACAATAACATCAACACCAATACAGGCATCTGGCATATGTTTCTTAATCGCTTCTACCCTACTCGTATATGTTTGCTTTAAATAACGGCGTTTCATTTTTTTCAACAACTCATCACTCCCACTTTGCAATGGGATATGAAAATGCGGGACAAAACTCTTCGAATTTGCTACAAACTGGATGGTTTCATCTTTTAATAAGTTAGGCTCAATAGAGGAAATTCTTATGCGATGAATTCCTTCAACGTCATCTAATTTTTCTACTAATTCAAAAAAAGTATGCTCGTGCTTTTTATTCCCAAACTCTCCTTTTCCGTAGTCACCAATATTAACACCAGTTAACACAATCTCTTTTATCCCTTTTGAAGATATTTCAGCAGCATTGTCCAATACATTCTGTAAGGTATCACTACGAGAAATCCCTCTTGCTAACGGAATTGTACAATAGGTACACTTATAATCGCACCCATCCTGTACTTTTAAGAAAGCTCTTGTTCTATCACCAATTGAATAACTTCCTACATAAAAATCAGCATCTTCAATTTCACAAGAATGTATTTCTCCCATGTCATTTTTAGACAAGTCGTTTATGTAACTCGTAATTTTAAATTTTTCAGTTGCTCCAAGTACTAAATCAACCCCATCAACCGCAGCTAATTCTTCTGGTTGCAGTTGCGCATAACATCCAACTGCAGCAACAAATGCATCAGGATTCAGTTTCTGAGCTTGCTTGACAATACTTTTAAAACGTTTGTCAGCATTCTCCGTTACCGAACAAGTATTGATCACATAAATATCAGCTTCTTCTGAAAAATCTACTCGATCAAAACCTTCTTTTGTAAAGTCTCTTGCGATAGTTGACGTTTCAGAAAAATTTAATTTACATCCTAAAGTATAAAAAGCTACTTTTTTTCTTTCTTGCATTTATTATCTTACTTATATTTGAACAGCTTAGCTATCATTTAAATAGCGGGTGCAAAAATACAATTAATATACCAATTTGAAAACAGTACAGCTCCTACAATACAAACTTATAGCTTCAGTAATTTTTACGCTACTGATCGCTTGTAACTCAACCACTACATCTGACAGAGATCATTTAGTGTTTCGATACAATGAATACAAAAACATCAACTCACTAGATCCAGCGTTTGCTAAAGACAACTCAGCTATTTGGGCATGTAATCAGTTGTTTAACGGATTAGTTCAATTGGATGACAATTTAAACATTCAACCTGATATTGCTAAAAGCTGGACTATTTCTGAAGATGCTAAAACATATGTTTTCAATATCAGAAACGATGTGTTTTTTCACGAACATGAATTGTTTACAAATAATAAAAGGAAGGTTACTGCTTTTGATTTTAAATATTCTTTTGATCGATTAACCGACAAGAAAACTGCCTCCCCAGGAAGCAATACCTTACAACAAGTATTGGTTTATAAAGCAGTAAACGATTCTACTTTTACTATTCAACTAAAACAACCTTTCCCTGCATTTTTAGGAGTATTGACTACTAAGTATTGCTCGGTTTTACCAAAGGAAATAGTTGAACATTACGGAAATGACTTTAGAGCAAACCCAATTGGAACTGGTCCTTTTAAGTTTAAACGATGGGAAGAAAACATTAAACTGGTACTGCGAAAAAATAAAAATTACCACGAGCAAGATTCTAAAGGAAATAAACTACCCTATCTTGAAGCGGTAGCAATTACTTTTTTAACTGATAAACAGAGTGAGTTTTTACAATTCTCACAGGGAAATATCGATTTCATATCCGGGCTAGACCCTTCCTATAAAGATGAGCTCTTAACCCAAGTTGGAAAATTACGCAGTAAGTATACTAGTACTGTTAATATGGTTTCTGGAGATTATTTAAATACGGAATACTTAGGGTTTTATATGGAGTCCAAACAAACTGAAATTCAATCAGTATTAATCCGAAAAGCTATTAATTACGGATTTGATCGCCAAACCATGATTAAATATTTACGAAATGGAATTGGTACTCCTGCTGAAAACGGCTTTATTCCTAAAGGACTACCCAGTTTCAATCATTTAAAAGGGTATACTTATCAACCAGAAAAAGCTAAAGAATTGGTCAATCAGTTTAAAAACGAAACTGGAATTACCGAACCCAAAATCACTATTGCTACTAATAGTAATTATGTAGATTTATGTGAATATATTCAGCGTGAATTAGAAAAGATTGGATTAACCGTTACTATTGATTTATTAACCTCATCTACTTTAAAAGAGGGGAAATCGAAAGGAACACTCCCTATGTTTAGAGCTAGTTGGGTAGCTGATTATCCCGATGCTGAAAATTACTTATCATTATTCTATTCCAAAAACTTTACACCAAACGGCCCAAATTACACCCATTTTAAAAATGATAGGTATGATCATTTGTATGAAAATGCCTTAAAAGAAGTTGATTTAAACAAGCGACACCGTTTCTACCAACAAATGGATTCTATTATAATCAATAATGCTCCTGTAATTCCTTTGTATTATGATCAAGTAATTCGGTTCTCCAGAAAAAACATTCATGGCTTAGGAATTAACCCAATCAATTTATTACATCTGAAAAGAGTGTATAAAAGCAAACTATAAATCCACTTGAAAACAATAAAACCCATATACATTGCATTATTCATGCTCTTTATTTTAGCTGTTTTAGGTGGATTCCTATTTTTAACTACTACGGATGCTTCAACTAATAAAGAAGGTTTTTTTCTTGATGAATATCATTTAAAATACCCTACAAGTACTTCTTTTTTTGAATTACAAAAAGATAGTGTTTCAACCAATGACATCATTAATCAAATAACCACTACAATTACTCCACTGGAAGTTGAAGTTATTAATTTAGGAATTGACTCGCTTATAACCCACAGGCCATCTCCAGAAAAAAAAGAGGCAACTCCAGCTATGGATTTCTCTAAAATCGACACTACTTCAATTGAACGAATCAGCTACCCTAAAAGCAATTTGAATTTCCTTAACGAATTAAGAGATAAACTAAATAGTAAAAATTGTAGAATCATTCATTATGGTGATTCACAGCTAGAAGGTGATCGGATTACCGGATATTTACGTAACCGATTACAAAAAATGTATGGTGGTAGCGGCCCTGGATTCATTCCTATAAAACAAGCTTATCATCAAATTAGTGCAAGTGTTAAACATAGTGATACTTGGGAAAGATATGCTATTTTCAACCCCACTCAAAAAAAGTTTACCCATAGAAAATACGGTGTTTTCCTATCTTCATCCAGGTTTACACCAGTATTAATTGATAGTGTCCAGATTGACTCTACATTAATTACTATTGCAACTATTTCAATTAAAAAATCAAACATTGCATACCGAAAATTCAGAGCATTCAAGAATATCGGTTTGCATTACGGAAATTGTAACTATCCAATAGCGATTAATGTATATGAAAATGATATTTTAATTCAGCAAGATTCCTTAATTACTGATGGTAGCTACCACAACTACAAAATTAAATTAGCAAAAACTCCTAATACACTTAAAATAGAATTGAAGGGAAAAGTTAGTGCTGATTTCTTCGGACTAACTTTAGACGGTGGCTATGGGATACAAATAGATAATGTTGCTATGCGAGGTGCCTCAGGAACCCTATTTACTAAAAATGATGCTACTGATTACGGCAGAATGTTAAAAGAACTGAAACCAAAAGTGATGATTTTGCAATTCGGAGGAAACACTGTTCCCTATTTAAAAGATTCTATTGGAGTAACGAAGTATATCAATCGTTTGCACTCACAAGTTAAATGGCTGAGAAGGCGACAATCAGGAATGAGTTTATTATTTATAGGCCCTACGGACTTGGCTACATCTGTAAACGGGAAAATGATTACTTATGAATTATTGCCTTTTCTAAACGAAAGTTTAAAGGAACTTTGTACCAACAATAATCTAGCCTATTGGGACATGTTTCATGCCATGGGAGGGAAAAATTCTATTCCTATATGGGTTAAAGAAAAATTAGTAGGTGGTGATTATATTCATTTCACTCCTAAAGGGACTAAGTATATTTCTGAATTGTTTTTTACATCATTATACCTAGACCTTCAACAACATACAAATACCACAACTGATTGATGAAAACACTATTAACATATATTGCATTTGTTTACAGCATGGTACTGTTTGGTCAAAACTATACACTTTCCGACAGCTTACAACAACAATATCCTTTTATTAATTGGGAAGCGAACAACATAAAGCATGCCGATTCAGCTATTGCTTTTAAAAAGCTATATCAGAAACTAGACAACATCTACAACAACAAAGAAGAAAAATTACATATTTTCCATATTGGCGGGTCACATATTCAAGCGGATATGTATTCCAACCGATTGCGTCATTATCTACAAAACATAAGTCCTAAAGCCAAAGGACAACGTGGATTTATTTTCCCATATAAAATGGCCAAAACAAATAATCCGTTAAATTACAAAGTTACTTTTGATGGCGAATGGAAAGGCTACCGATGTTCCAGAAATGATTCTGTAGCATGGGGTTTATCGGGAGTATCTGCAAAATTTAAAGATTCTATTGCTAACATCACAGTTAAAGCTAATTATAAAAACTATTCGAAAAACACGTATGATTTTAATAAACTACGTGTTTTTTATGATGAGTGGACTACAGATTATGAAGTGCTCGTAAGTAATCAAAATCTAGTAGCAAAAACCGTCATCAATTCAGATGCACACTATATCGAGTTTACACTTAACAAAACAGTTTCTGAATTAGATTTTTGTGTAAAAAGAACTGACCATTCCGAAGATGCTGAGTTTTTAATGATGGGATTAGAACTCATGAATGACAACTCCGGAATTGAATACACTACAATTGGTGTTAACGGGGCAAGTTTTGCTTTTTATGATCGTAGTGCATACTTTGAAAAGCAATTACTTTTATATAAACCAGACTTATTTATTATTTCCATAGGTACTAATGACACGTATACTACTGATTTTAAACCTCAAAAATTCAAAGCCTATTACGAGCAATTAATCGGTTATATTCAAAAAGCGAATCCAGATTGCGCCATATTACTTACCGTACCTAACGACTCCTATTATAAACGACAATATGCCAACCCCAATACCAAAGTGGCTGCTGAAGTAATTTATGAACTATCGGAACTATATCAAATGGCGGTTTGGGATTTATATGAAATTATGGGAGGGTTTAATTCTTCTCAAAAATGGTATACCAACAAACTCATGCCGAAAGATAGAATTCATTTTACCAGAAAAGGATATGATATAAAAGCTGATTTATTATTAAAAGCTTTGGTTAATTCGTGGGAGCAAGAAATGAACTACCCATCGGGTAGCATTCTGAAAAAAATTATTAAACAATAACTCATTTTGAATAAACTACTTGATATATTTAGTTTTTCCGAAGACACTCCATTACTTTTTACACAAATAAGTTTTTGGATATTCTTTGCATTGGTATATCTACTATATGCAATTGTATACAAGAAAAAAAGCTTACGTGTTCCGTATTTGTTCGCAGTAAGTTTATTGTTCTATTACAAAACCAGTGGATTATTTATTGGTATTTTACTTTTCAGTACTGTTAATGATTTCTTTATCGGAAAAGGGATTTATTACACAAAATCAATACTAAAAAAGAAACTATTAGTAGGGATTAGTGTATTTATCAACCTAGCTACATTATGTTATTTTAAGTACGCCTATTTTTTTACCGATTCATTCAATAGCTTATTTAAAACAGACTATGACGTTATCAATCATTTGGCCTTATGGACCAATACCATTAGCCAACATGATTATTTTACGGTAGATAGCATCATATTACCTATAGGGATATCATTCTATACTTTTCAAACCATTAGTTATAGTGTTGATATTTACAGAAAACAATTAAAACCCATTAACAATATCTTGGATTTTGGTTTTTTTGTGAGTTTCTTCCCACAATTAGTAGCAGGCCCAATTGTAAGAGCTGCTGATTTTATTCCTCAGATAAAAAAAGAAATCAATATTACAGCTACTGATTTTGGCAAGGCCGTATACATGATTTTAATTGGATTGATTAAGAAAATGATTTTTGCCGATTATATAGCCGCTAATTTTTTAGATCGCGTTTTTGATGCGCCTGAAATGTTTTCTGGCTTCACTAATATTATGGCATTGTTTGGCTATTCATTGCAAATTTATGGTGATTTTTCTGGGTATACTGATATTGCTATTGGTCTGGCTTTATTAATGGGCTATCAACTTCCTAAAAACTTTAATTCGCCTTATAAAGCAATCAATTGTGGTGATTTCTGGAAACGTTGGCACATCTCACTTTCTACATGGCTAAAGGATTATTTATATATCCCATTAGGAGGAAACAGAAAAGGCTCTACTACTTCCTATATCATTTGCTTAAGTTTTTTACTTGTATCACTAATTGCCTTAAAAAGCTATACCTATACATTAATAATTATTGGAGGGCTTGTAATTGCTATGCTATTATGCTTATTTCTTCCAAAGCTTATCAAACATTTTAACACTAATATTAACCTTCTATTAACCATGCTTATTGGCGGTTTATGGCATGGTGCCTCTTGGAAATTTGTAATATGGGGAGGTTTGAACGGAATAGGAATACTTGTATATAAGTATTGGCGACAAGTTAGCCCTTATGAGAAGAGTACTAATTCGTTTGCCATGGTATGGAAAATTGCTATAACGTTTGCATTTATCACTTTTACAAGAGTCTATTTTAGAGGGAATAGCATGGAACATATAAGCAAACAATATCATCAGATATGTTACAATATGGATATTGCTAATGCATTACAGTTACTTATAGAATATAAAAGCGTATTCCTCATCATGTTATTAGGTTATATTGCACATTGGCTACCATATACACTTAAAGGTAAGGTGCAACAACTTTTTATTGATAGTCATTTTACTATTAAAGCTGTAACAGTTATTATCGTTAGTGTTTTATGCTATCAGACGTACGCCGCCGATTTTCAACCTTTTATTTATTTTCAATTTTAAAACCCACGCAACTTTTGTTTGTGCTATAAAAAATGATAGAAATAGAATATTACTTAGTAGATGTTTTTACTTCATTAAAATATGGAGGGAATCAACTGGCTGTATTCATTGATTATGAGAATAACGTTTCTGACAAAAACATGCTCAACATAGCAAAGGAACTTAATTTCCCCGAGATTACATTCATCAAAAAAAACCATGGTAATGAAAAATTCGATGTGCGTATTTTTACTCCCGAATATGAAGTGCCCTTTGCAGGACATCCATCATTAGGTACTGCTTTTATTATTTCGAAATACCTGTTACCAAAACCAAAAGAAAAACTTACTTTAAATTTAAAGCATTCAGAAGTCATCATTAATTTGAGTTCTATAGATCAACTTGATAAAAGTGATTTTATAATGAAACAAGCCCAGCCTGAATTTATCTCAACTTACAAGCATCAAGAAATTGCTAATGGATTAGGTATAGACTTCAATGCGTTAAACAAACAAAAACCAATAGAAGAAATAAGTACAGGTTTACCATACATCATCATCCCTATTATTAGTTTAGAGAAAATTAATCAAATAAAAATTGAATCACAAAAAGTCATTGAATTCCTAATCCGAAATAAAAAATACAAGACTAATAGTATTACAGGATTAACCACTTCTTTATTTTTTGTAACAGAAGAAACAGTTGAAAAACAAAATGATTTCAATGCCAGAATGTTTTGCATTGAAAATGAACAACTTATAGAAGATGCTGCTACGGGAAGTGCAAATGGCTGTTTTCTTGGATATCTATTAAAAAATGAGTCTTCAGAAATTTCAGCAACTACAGAACAAGGTTTTCAAATGAACAGAAAGTCATACATAAATTTAGACGGCAAACTAAAGAACGATAAATACACCTTAAAAATCGGAGGACAGGTTGTTGATATTAGTAAAGGTAAATGGAAGATATAAACAACTATCAAAGGAGCCTCTTGAAACATAGTTTTACAACATAAAAAAAACCACGCATTGCGTGGTTTTATATTTATGATAATTTAAAGAACTACTACTTCCCTAACATTCCTTTTTTCAAATCTTTATCAGCTGGCTTTTTCCCTAACCAAATGCCAAATAATGCTTTTTTAAACTCTAATCCATCCACTGAACCTTTTTCTTTTCCATTTTTATATACAGTAGTTTTTCCTCCTGCATACACTATATCAAAAACATCTTCTTTAGTGATTTCATCATTAAAACACGCTATAAAAGTAGCTTTCTCTGATGTAGTAGCTTTTCCAATAGTAGATTTTTCAAATCCATCTGTTACCGCACCTACCATTTTACTTTGTGAAACCATACCACTAACAATATGTAACTTTATCGCCATAGGAGCATCGGCATTTATTAATAAAGCTGCGTCACTAGATTTTGACTGCACATATAATCCACCTGCATATAAGTCAATCCACATTTTCTCTCGCATTCCAGCTCCGTTCAAATCCATCTCTTCTCCAGAAAGTGTTACGGTATTTGGTAAAGTAACATCACCAACTTTTGTTTGTGCCATCGAAACATTTGCACTAATCATAAACGCTATTAAAAATACTATCTTTTTCATTTTTCTTTTTATTTAATCCCACTAGTGGGGTTGTTGTTTTTTGATCTTTTCCTCGAACGAGAAATGTTATTGTTAATTCATGCGCTCTGTGTTTACATCGAGCTATTAATTTATTCTTTTTTCTTCAATTTATTAATTGCTTGTTTTTTTAAGGACAACAGCGAAGCATTCAACTCATACCCTAATAAAAGGATATTGGAGTTTAACCAAATATACAACATCAAAATCAAAATCGCTCCAATAGATCCGTACAACTCATTATACTGAGCGAAGTTCTCTACATATATTCCAAACAAATAAGTAGTAATCAAAAACAATATTGTCGATAATGTGGCTCCAGGTGTAAAATATTTTCTTGAATTTTTCTCTGGGGACCCAAAATAATAAAACATGGCAATTACTGTATAAAACATCATTGTAAACATAATGTATTTAGGCACTTGCAATCCTATTATATCTTCGGGTAAAACTCCAAAATCTTCTAAATTCTGATCAATATACACCTCAACCAATGGTATTGCTATTACTGCTAAAAACAAAAACAATGCCAAAAATAAGGCAACACAAAATGCTGTTATATATTGTTTTACATAATTTGCGTTTATTTTGGTATGATACGAATTCTGAAATCCACTAAAAAGAGAATTCACGCCATTCGCCATTAAAAACATAGAAAACACAAACGAAGTAGACAACAAACCAACTCGTTCTTTCTCGAAAATATTTTCAATTGTATCTTCGAAAACAGCAACAGTACTTGACGGCAACACATCTTCTAAAAAAGGAACGACATCATGATAGTAATCAATAAAAGAGACTAAGGGTAATAAGTTTAGTACAAATAACAAAAACGGAAATAAGGACATGAAAAAGCTATAAGAAATAGCTCCTGCCCTTGTTGCCAAAGCTCCTTTTGCAATACCTATAATATACATCTCTAACACATCATACAAAGACAAGCCTTGTAAGCCCGGAATTTTTATACCTCGTCCGATATTAAATAACGGATTCAGAATATGCATTCCTAAAGTAATTAACTTTGATGGTTGTTTTTCTTTTTGTTCCAAAAACTATACTGCTTTTAAACTTAAATCTAAATTATATACTGAATGTGTCAATGCGCCTGAAGAAATATAATCCACTCCACAATTTGCATATTCACGAGCCGTTTTTTCATTGATACCTCCAGAAGACTCCGTTAAGCATTTATCTCCAATTAAAGCAACAGCCTTTTTAGTATCTTCATAATTGAAATTATCAATTAATATTCTATAGACACCTTTTGCTTCTAAAATTTCAGCAATTTCTTCTAAATTTCTTGCCTCTACAATAATCTTTAAATCTTTATCATGAGTTTTTAAATAGGCTTTCGTTTTTTCAATTGCTTTCGTAATCCCTCCAGCAAAATCAATATGATTATCTTTAATCATTACCATATCATATAATGCAAAACGATGGTTTACACCTCCTCCAATTTTTACCGCCCACTTTTCCAAAGCTCTAATCCCTGGAGTTGTTTTCCGAGTATCTAAAATTTGAGTTTTTGTCCCGTCCAGCAAATCAACAAATAACTTTGTTTTTGTAGCAATAGCACTCATACGTTGCATTGCATTCAATACCAAACGCTCCGCCACCAATATACTTTGAGACCTTCCTTGTACATAAAACACAATATCACCGTAACTTACTGCACTCCCATCTTCTATCAATGTTTCTACTTGTAAATCAGCATCTATATATTTAAATACTTCTTTTGCAAATTCCACTCCAGCAATAATACCATTATCCTTTACTAATAATTTCGCTTTACCAATAGCGGCATCAGGAATACAAGACAATGACGTATGATCACCATCACCAACATCCTCACGTATGGCATTCGCTATTATTAATTCTATTTCGGTATTGAATTGTGCTTCTGAAATCATTTATACTGGTTTTATATCTTGCTAAAATACTAATTGATTTTGTTATGCGGAATTAATTTTTAAAACAATATTTTTGCACTAGTCATTTATTAATGAATGACTTCTCGAGCGCAGTCGAGAGGTAATCAATTAGGTTTCGACTGCGCTCAACCTGACATCTTTATGAACATCAAACTTATTGCCATAGGAAAAACTGACGACAAGCAGCTACTACAGCTTATTGATCAGTATCAAAAAAGACTGAAACATTATATTAAGTTCGATTTGGATATTATTCCGGATATCAAAAATGTCAAAAATCTTTCAGAAAAGCAGCAAAAAGAAAAAGAAGGTGAATTAATTTTAAAAAAATTAACCCCTACAGATGTCTTAGTTTTATTAGATGAAAATGGAAAACAATTCACTTCCGTAGATTTCTCTAGTTACTTACAGAAAAAAATGAATGCCGGTATCAAACAATTGGTATTTGTTATAGGTGGTCCATACGGGTTTTCAGAAACGGTATATCAAAAAGCACAAGGAAAAGTATCCTTGTCTAAAATGACATTTTCACATCAAATGATTCGCTTGTTTGTTGTTGAACAAATATATAGAGGGTTTACTATTTTAAAAAACGAACCTTATCATCATAAATAAAAACTCAATTCACTTATTAAAAACAACAGTTCACTTAATTATTTTTTAACTTGACCAAACAAGGATACATCTTTGAAGAAAAAAAATATGAAATATTTTTCAAAAGCTTTAAAGTTTGCTTTCCTATTTAGTTTAAGTATTAATGGTTTAGGACTTATCTTTATCACAACTCAAGTTGATTTTCAGCAAGCAATACTTAGTTTCAAGGAAATTGGTCTATATACTTCTCTCCTTTTTTTTACTTCGGCTTTTTTAGCCGTTTTTACCTATTATAAATGTCTGCAAAAAAAAAGAAGTTATAAATTAACTACCATAACTATTACAATACTGTTAACTTTTACTCTCACATATATATTCATGTTTTTCAACCTTTCATTCTGGAAAAACAGGGATATCCCTTTTTTACAAACAGTTTCTTTATTCAATGGAATAATAGCCCTATTTATCTATTTGTTTGTATACTTATTTCTTTTTTTAAAACAACAAATAAAAAACAGTAATTCTAAAAATAAGAAAGTTTCCTTTTTTAATACTAACATTTTTACAATTTGGATTCTAAGCACAATTACTTACCTTTTAATTGTTACCTTTTTTGGAGGTAGATATAATAACATATTAATCGTATTAACGATTATAGCTGGGTTATTATCAGTGATGGTTACTTATTTGACTCTTTACAGTCCTAAATTAAAAACTCCTCTTTCACTATTACTTTGCTACCTCACAAATGTTATCCTAATACCTACTCTTTCCTATTTTATAATCACTTTAACAGTAAAACATATGGATTTTAATCTTGATAAATTAATTAAAGGTTGGGTAATTATTGGACCTTACTTTCTTTTCCTTACACTATTTTTACATATTTATCATGCATATCAAATTAACAAAAATGAAAAACTAGCTTTAAAAAACAAAAACATTTCAACTACCATAAAACACCAACAGCTAAAAAATCAAATAAATCCACATTTTCTGTTTAACAATATTAGTGTTTTAACCTCTTTAATTGAAGAAAACCCAATAAAAGCGATACATTTTTCAGAAAGTTTAGCGTCCATATACCAATACATTTTAAAGCAAGATAAACATGATACTATTCCTTTAAAACAAGATTTAGGATTTATAAATCAATATATTACCTTACTAAAGTATCGTTTTGAAAACGCCATAAATTTTCACACAAAAATTGAATACTCTAATAAATATCACCTTCCTACAATGGCATTACAACAGGTTATAGAAAATGTAGTAAAACACAACCAAATAAGCTCAGAAAAACCTATTACTATAAGTATCACTACAGAAGACAACTATTTAGTTATTAGCAATAATTGTAATTCAAAAAACAAAGGAAACTACTTAGAAAAAACAGGAATAAAAAACTTAACCGAGCGTTATTCATATCTAACAGATTCTAAAATAGATATCACACATACTCTAACTGAGTATCGTATTAAATTACCTCTTTTAACACTAGCAGTCTAATGAGAGTTATTATTGTAGAAGATGAGTTGGCTTCAAGCAGAAGACTAGAACGAATGTTAAGTTCCTTAAATATTGAAGTTATCTCTTGTTTCATTTCAGTTTCGTCAATCGTAAAATGGCTCAAGAACAATGATCATCCTGATTTATTGTTTTTAGACATACAATTATCGGATAGTTTATCATTTGATATTTTTAATAATGTAAACATCAATTGCCCCATTATTTTTACAACTGCTTATAGTGAATATAGCATCAAAGCTTTTAATTACAATAGTATTGCCTACCTATTAAAACCTATACAACAACTAGCTTTAAATAAAGCACTTGAGAAAGCGAAGTTTTTTTATGATTCAGCAAATCAAATAGGAAAGCTTAAAAAGATTATTTCAGAAAAAAAACTTACTACTTATAAAGACAAGTTCAGTGTAAAGTCAGGAAATAAAATAAAAATTCTACCTACTAACGGTATAGAATGCTTTTATAGCACAAATAACATTACTTTTATTTATTCCAATTTAATTAGCTATTGTGTTAGTCATTCTTTGAGCGATATTGAAAAACAAGTTGACAATACTTCTTTTTTTAGAGCAAACAGATCATTTATCATAAATATTAATAATATAAAAAGTATTAGTTCTTTTTCAAATAACAGATTAAAGCTAACTTTACATTCATTTTCAGATTCAGAAATTATTATTAGCAGAGAACGTGTTAAAGATTTCAAAAAATGGATCTCTTAATTTTATTAAACAAATTATCATGGAATTAGTATTCGCAACCAATAATATTAATAAACTTCAAGAAGTTCAAGCGATGCTTGAAACTATAAAACTGACAACTTTAAAGGATGTCAATTGTACCGAAGAAATCCCTGAAAGCTCTCTTACCATTGCAGGTAACGCAATACAAAAAGTAAACTACCTTACGCAATACTATAGTGCAGATGGATTTGCAGATGATACCGGTTTAGAAATCGAAGCATTAAATGGTGAGCCAGGTGTATATTCTGCACGATATGCAGGGGAAGAAAAATCAGCCGAAGCAAATATGAACTTGGTTTTAGAAAAACTCAAAAACCAATCGAACAAAAAAGCTCGATTTATAACCGTGATTGCGCTAAATATAAATAGAGAACAATATTTGTTTGAAGGGATTTGTACAGGAAAAATAGTTTCAGAAAAAAAAGGAGAAAAAGGATTTGGGTATGACCCTATTTTTGTTCCTGATGGATTTGATAAAACCTTTGCTCAAATGACTATGGAAGAAAAAGCTAGTGTTAGTCATAGAGGGAAAGCGGTTAGATTACTTATTGATTTTTTAAACAAACTATAAAAAATGTAGACAGTTAAATTAAAAAAAAATCAATAATTAATAAGAAATAAATTCGTTTCAGCATGACATAATTCTCAATATGTGACCCTGAAACAAGTTCAGAGTGACGACTCTCAATTATTCTGTCTCGGTTAATGAATTTAAACAACTACTCACTCATTAATAAAAACTAAGCCTTCATGGATCCATCAAGGCTTAGTTTTATAACTAATCTTCTTGAGTTAATTCAAAAAACTCTTCTATGGCTACTTCAAAATAACGTGCCAACTTTAAGGCTAATACTGTTGACGGTACATACTTGTTTTTTTCAATGGCACTTATCGTTTGTCTGCTTACTCCTATAATATCTGCCAACTGTGCTTGAGTAACATCTTTTATAGCACGTCGTACTTTAATAGTGTTTTTCATAACTATAAACGATTAGCTTTATGTAACAACAGATGAAAACGAGCAATAAAAAACAGTAATACCGTAAACATGTTAAATATCATGACGTCTATAAAAGGGGTGTCAAATATAAGTAATACCGTTAAAAACAAGATTCCGTAATTTACATATACTGACCATACTAAGGAACTCAAACGTATTTGTGATATAAATTCATCCTCTACTTTTGTTTTACAAAAACCTACTAAAATTCCTCCCAAAATAATTAAAACAGCTACGACCTCATCTAAAAAACCATTTTCTACTACTTCGAAAAAATCTTTATCGGACGATAAAAAATCACCCGATACTATTCCGAAAAAAGGAATTCTCCCAAAATAATCTGCATCTATCCCAAAAAAGCGCATTGCAACCCCCATAACCAGACCTAAAATTAACAAAAACCAACCAATTTTCTTAAATTGATGTGGCAATAAATATGACTTTTCCATAATTAATGTATTATATATTTTACCAAATGTAAAACAAACATTACATTTTGACAAGTTATTTGGACTTTTAAAAATATAAAAATATATTTATTAGTCACTTAACTATAAAAGCGTATATTTGCACCGAATTTAAAAAAACCACCAGAGTGGTGGTTGGTGTTACAAAGGAGCTTTATTTTACACGAATGGGGTGCTCTAAGTAACACATTTGCGAACAGTAAAATATAAGTAAATGGCAACATTTGAAGAATTAGGCCTAGGCGAAAACAGCTTAAAGGCAATTAAAG
>JABSPO010000013.1 GCA_013214625.1 Flavobacteriaceae bacterium | reverse complement strand
AAAGTGAAATGCGTAAAATCAAATCGTTAGAACGTATTTTAAAGACTGATTTTATCAAGAAAGATATTCCTAGTGGAAAAGAAATTTGTGAAGTACAATTATTCCACTTGGTAAACAAAGTTAAAGAAACCGAGATTAACGAAGATATTGAGGAATACTTACCTCAATTAAACGAATCTTTAGAAGAATTATCTAAAGATGAATTAATCAAAAAATTCTTCTCAGTAGAATTTACTCGTTTCTCAAACTATTACAAAAAGTCTAGAGATATTAAAGCTTCTGGAGATGAGCGTTCTTCAAGAGAATCTGCTCCAGACGGATCAACTCGTTACTTCATCAATGTTGGTGAAAAAGACGGATACGACTGGATGCGTTTAAAGGATTTCTTAAAAGATACTTTAGAGCTAGGACGTGATGATGTATTTAAAGTAGATTGTAAAGAGAGTTTTTCTTTCTTTAATACTGACGAAGTACACAAAGAAAAAATCATGGAATTTTTCAAAGACTACAAAGTTGATGGACGTTTTGTGAATGTAGAAATCTCTAACAACACCGGAGGCGGTGGCGGAGGCGGAAGAGATCGTGGTGGTCGCGGAAGAAGAGATGGAGATTCTGGTGGATTCAGCAGAGGTCGAAGCGGAGGTGGAGACAGAAGAAGAAGCAGTGGAGGGAGTTCTGACAGAAGAAGAAGCGGCGGAGATAGCGGTGGATTTAGAGGAAGAAGAGATGATTCTGGCGGAGACAGAAGAAGAAGTAGCGGTCGTAGAGACGGTGATTCTGGAGGTTTCAGAGAAAAAAGAGAACGTAGCTCTAGCGATAGAGATGGTGGAGGATTCAGAGAAAGAAGCGAGTCATCATCTGATAGAGGTGATAGAAGAGATTCATCATCTGATAGAGGAGACAGAAGAGACTCTGACAGAGGTGGTAGAGAAAGAAGAGAAAGCTCTAGAGACGACAGACCAAGAGCTTCATTTGAGGGAAGACGCTCAAGAAGAGACTAACATACATCTTGTTAATATTTAACTAAAAAAAGTGCCTAGGCACTTTTTTTAGTTTAAATTAGTCCCAACAATAAAAACTATTCCTTGAAAAATTTACTTCTCACCATTATTTTATTCATTTTCTGTAGTATTTCATTTGCCCAGAAAAAACAATTAATAACAGGAAAAGTAGTTAATACAGCTGGGATAGGTCTTGAAAATGTTCACGTAATTAACTTAAACTTAGTTATTGGATCTATTACAGATAAAAAAGGTACATTTAACATCAAAGCTGTCGTAAATGACACGTTACATTTATCTTTCCTTGGTTATAAATCAATCAAAATAAAAGTCACTAATGATTGGGTGAAATTCGGAAACTCCAATATTGAACTAACCGAAAGCGCCTACGCTTTAGAGGAAATTTTAATCAAACCACACACATTAACTGGTTACTTAGATATTGACACCAAGTACATCCCAATTAACAACTCACAGCAATACAGTATTTCTGGTTTACAAAAAGCATATGAAGTGGGTAAAAAAGGACCTGGATCAATAAGCAAAGTATTAAATAGCATATTCAATCCTGCCGATTTACTCTACAATACTTTTAGTAAAAAAAGTAAACAAATGCGTAAACTTCGTCAGATGAAAAAGGACAATGAAATACGCAAACTACTCTCTCAAAAGTTTGATAGGGAATTATTAACTTCTTTCTTACAAATTGACAAGTCTGAATTAGAAGACGTTTTAAGTCACTGCAGTTATTCTAAAAGCTTTATCCAAACCGCCAACGACCTTCAAATACTAGATGCCATCAGTGGTTGTTTTGAGGAGTACAAAGTTTTGAGAAGGAAATAAGACGCTTTACTTTCTACTAAAAACGAACTAACTTCGTTTAACACCCGATAAAAAGAATTAAAAGTTATTAAACAATTTTTACTATTCCCCTAAATATCAATGCCAACCTCAACCAAATTCACCACAATAAAAAGCTTACCCTCACCAAAAGGACATTTCTTATTAGGTCATTTACCACAGTTTAATGTTTCTAATAAACATCAAGTATTAGAACGCTGGGTAGATGAATGTGGCGATTTGTTTAAAATCAACTTTATTGGTAAAGAGTTTGTTGTTTCTGCAAATCCTGAACTGAATGCCGAAATTTTAAAATTACGACCTGAAAAATTTCGTCGTTTTTCAAAAATCAATGAAATACTTACCGAAATGGGTATCGTTGGTGTATTCAATGCGGAAGGAGACACTTGGAAAAGACACCGAAAACCAACTTCAGAAGCTTTAAATTTAAAAAAAGTTAAAGGCTACTACCCTACTATTAGTAAAACGACGAAGGAATTACTAAACAAGTGGAAAACATATGCCGAAAACAGTACAGAAGTAGACATACAAAAGGAGCTGGTTAGATACACCATTGACATTACAACAGCGATTGCCTTCGGATATAAATTAGATACGCTAAATCATAAAGAAGATGATTTTCAAAAACACCTGGAACTTATCTTTCCCATGGTAAACGAACGTATCACAGCACCAATAGCTTTATGGCGTATCTATAAACAAAAAAAAGACAAAGCCTTAGATCATTCACTCAAAACAATTGAGAAAATTATACATCGCTTTATCAAAGAAGCAAAGGAACGTTTAACTACAACACCTGAGCTAAAAGAAAACCCCTCAAGCTTTCTTGAAGCACTACTTATTGAGCAAGAAAATGAAAACACATTTTCTGATGATGAAATTTATGGAAATGTTTTTACTATTTTGTTGGCTGGAGAGGATACTACTTCAAGCTCCATATCATGGGCGCTATATTATTTAGCACAACACCCAGGAATAGTTGTAAAAATTAGACAAGAAGCAAAAGAAATTTATTCTGACTCACTGGTTCCAGAAACNACACAACTACTTCANAAATTAAAGTACGCCAACGCAGTTGCTCAAGAAGCAATTAGACTAAAACCAGTCACTCCAAACTTATATATGCAAGCAAATGAAGATATTGTCCTTCATAATTTGCACATACCAAAGGACACCTCTATAATGCTTCAGAATAAAGTTGCTCAAACTTCTGAGCAATATTTCTCTAATCCGAATGACTTTATCCCGGAAAGATGGTTAAAAAATGGTTGTCCGATGCAGCAAAACCACATGCCAGATACAATTAAAGCTTTTGGTGGAGGCGCACGTTTTTGCCCTGGAATGAATTTAGCAATGCATGAAATGACTATTGCCATATCTACAATATGTAATCAGTTTGACTTTAGTTTAGCGGTGAAACCGGAAGAAGTAAAAGAACAATTTGCCTTCACTATGTTTCCTGAAAATTTGATTTTGAATATTAAATCTGTAAACTCATAATCCATTGTGTATTTGTCGCAAAAAAATTATAACTAAAAAGCATAATAAATTCTATTCTCGATACTAATTTCACTCGAATTGACGAATTTTCTCTAAATATACAATGACCAACTAATACTATTGTTTAATTCATAATATAGACCACCCCCATACAACTACCACCTCAGTCTAACTCCAACGCTTCAGTTAGCTCATAGTTTACACTATGCCCTTCAAGAAAAAAGAACTTAAAACCCTCCTAATAAACTCATCAACTTCTAAACAAATAAACTATTTAGGGTTTTGCTCATAATAACGAGCTAATATTTTATCAATACTCTTGATGGACTTCTGCATCCAAATGAATCGTTGAAACTCTTTTTCTTCTTCGGTTAATTGCCAATCAATAGTAGAATTACGTAATTTTGAAGTAACAGATTGCAAAATAATAGCTGCAGAAACTGATATATTTAAACTCTCTGTAAAGCCTACCATTGGTATTTTTATAAAACCATCAGCTTGTTTCATTACATCTTCACTTACTCCATTTTTTTCTGATCCAAAAAATAATGCACTCTTTTTAGTCACATCAAAATCTTCCACTAGACAAGAATCATTATGAGGAGTTGTAGCAATAATTTGGTACCCTTTTTCTTTTAATACTCCAATACATGTTTCTGTATTAGAATGGTATTGCAAATCCACCCACTTTTGAGCTCCCATGGCAATTTCCTTATCTAAGGTGTTTTTATGCTGAACTTCTATAGCATGCGCTTGCTGTACCCCAAACACATCACAGCTCCTAATCACCGCACTTGTATTGTGCATTTGATATACATCCTCCAATACAACCGTAAAGTGTTTGGTACGTTTATTGAGAATATCTATAAACTTTTGACGACGTACTGGAGTAACAAACTCTTCTAAGTAAGAAAACAGTGCTTTATCAACCATAAAATAAGTATATTTAACGGTACAATGTAATCAAAAATGATTTGTTTAGACTAAAATAATGATTTGAATAATTAAGAAAATATTGTAGCATATCCTATTTATGAATAGTCCTAAATCAAACGAATGAAACAACTACTTTTTATTTACCTCTATCTTTTTGGGTTTCTGTTCAGTTTTGGGCAAAATGGGTATTCAAAAATTGAAAACACTAAGGAAAATGATTTAAAAATAAAGGATTTAGGAACACTCTTATCAAGCAGTTACTCCAAAGGAAACAACCAGGTGTTCTTAAATAGCATCCTGCCTAACAGATTTTTTCAGAAAGTTATTTTACAAGATCTTGAAAACAAAAAGCTCACTAAATTTAATAGGAAATATAAAGCTGCATATTCCACAAAAATAACCTCATTCTCAAACGAATTAATAAATTCGTTAAAAAATGGTGATTTCTATAATTTTGTAAGCTATCATTTTGATCCTGTTGACAAAACGTATCACTTAATTTTCAGGTATTACTCTGAGAAATACGGATTAGATTATCACGATTATCGTATTTTGAATAATGGAAAAAACTTAATAATTGATGACATTTTTGTATACTCTTCCAGTCAGAAACTTTCTGAAACACTTAAATTATATTATTTAAGCGAAGTGCCTAAAAACTATATCTCTAGCATCACAACTAATGAAGAGTACAAATATATTTTAATGCTGAAAAATTTTGTAGACGCAAAAAACAGCAATCAACTAAAAAAAGCATACAAGCACATTTCATTACTTAACAAGACTCTCAATAATAAAGATCGTTTTACCGCAATGTTAAAGCTTGAGCTATCTAGAAGCATTAGTGACGAGGCCTATTTTGAATCTATGGAAGATGTACTCAGTAGCTTCACTATTGACCCTAGCACTAACTTATCGGCAATTAGGTATCATTACTTAAACAAAGACTATGAAGCAGTTTTTAAAAGCATCAATAGCATACAAAACCATACGAATGATACCTTTTTAGATTTTGAAAAAGGGAACCTATCCTTCGCTGCTAAAAACTATGAAAGTGCAGCAGTGTTTTACAAAAATATGATTGAAAACTACCCTCATTTTCATTTGCCGAAATTTAGTTTACTCGTGATTTATGAACAAGATCAAGCATTTAAAAAAGCCACACACTTGTTAGATATTATCTTAAACACTTCAACCTACAAAAAGAAGACACTCATTCAAAAAGTAGAAGAACAATTGCCCATGATAAGTGCTAGTAGTGAATTTAAAAACTGGTGTAAAAAGTAAAACCTCAATTTAATATCGTTCTCTTTTCTAGCGAAAAACTCATGAAATTGCCAGACAAAAAAAAACAAGATACTCAGTGCAAGCACACGAGTTATGAATCAATAATAATAGTTGTATCGAGGAAATCCTCGGGAATTAAAACACCCTGCTTAAATTAAACCCAAAAAAGATGTCTAAATTCCCCCAGTCTCCAGCAGCTTTAGTTAAGTACCCACTCTCAAATGACGGTTGCGCATTACTAAATTGCAATTGAAAAACATGTCCTCCTGTTTCAATATCTACCCCTACAGCTAAATTGTTTTTGTAAATACTATTATTATCTCTATTTAAGTGATATCCGTAATCACAATTTAAACTTAAGCGCTTTGTAATTTTACACCTCCCTCCAATACCCATAACATACTGAGTATTATCTTGATTACTGTTTTCTACTAAATTTTCATGCACTAATGTAGGCATTAATTCTAGTGATAAATTTTTACTAAATTTTCTTGAAATTAACAATTGAGAAACATACGATAAACGATCATTGAACTCTAATTCAGGTAAAAATGCTTCATCTAATAATGTATTTACAGAAATACTATTAAAACCAACTATGGTTACTGGACTCCCTCCTTTAACCCCTTGTTGCAACAACCTGTATTTTAAAGACATCTCATAGGTTTTTTGATAAGAGCTTCTTGAAAACCCTACATTTAAACCATTAGAAATACCATAAATAAAATTCAAACGAGTAGCAGCTTGATCCAAACCGAATAATTCTTTAAAACCACCTTTTACAGAACCAAATCGATGGGATACTACAAAATAAAACTCCCCTTTAGAAGCCAATTTTGTCGATTCAAAATTTATTATTTTCAATCCTTTAAATACTGCTGACACGTGTTTATTTTGAACAGAGTCTGTATCAATTTCATTTAACAAATCATCTTGCGCATATAAACTTAAAGAAAAAATGAATGCTAAAAACAAGTGTACCAATTTCATTCTTGCCATATTAATATTTTAAATTAATTATCTATTTAAGTATTACTGATTGATCAACTTTAACGACTTCTAATAATTCATCATACCCTATACATCTCCCTTTTATTTTAATTTGAGCACCTAGATTCAAACCAATTATTTTTTCATCAAACAAGCAATAGGCACTTTCATTAATCATAATTGCATTGGCTCCAATTTCAGAAACCACTCCAGAAACAACAATCGTTTTATTTAGATATTTACCGCTACTTTCATCTAGTTTATAATGAAAATATTGTTTTAAAACTAAAGCTCTATCGTTAAACACTTCTTTTTCACTACTAATTTCTCGATGATCCTGATACGTGTATTTATACCCGATGAATACTAGTATCAAAAAAAACATCGCTAAAAAAAGTTTCTTTTTCATAACCCAAAACCACTTAATTGTATTGACACATTCTTAAATAATACCTAATTTACTGATAATTTAATTGTTTTTAAGCATAAATTTTGATAAATTTATACAACCAGACTCTCTTGCTAAGAATAAATTAAATTCATTAGTTATGAAAAAAACAGCAACACTATTCCTCGCCTCTCTCTTAATTATGTTTTTTATCAATTGTGAAAACCACAGTGAAGATGATTTAATCACCCCACCAATCTCAACACCTACTCCTATTCCTACTCCTACAGCAAAAACATACAATGCGGATGTAAAACCAATCTTTACTAATTCTTGTATATCCTGTCATGGAAAGCCACCTTCAAATGGCGCTCCTTCTTCTTTTGACGTATATACGTTAGTTAAAGATGGTGTAGAAAATGGCGCTATTCTTTCTAGAATGAACAACAATATAAGCCCTATGCCTCCAAGTGGTAAATTACCAGCTTCAACGATAGCTATTATTGAACAATGGGCTACTGATGGCTATTTAGAAAATTGATTTTTGGTATAACATTTGTGACTTAAGTAATTAGAATTAAGAAATCATGAAGTATTTATTTTTTATATCAATATTATTTAGTTGTGTATACACCAATGCACAACGTAAATACTTGACCAAAAACGGAGTCATACAATTTGAAGCGTCCGTTCCTTCTTTTGAAGAAGTAAAAGCAAAAAACAATAGTGTTACCGCTATATTAAATACTGCTAACGGTGAATTTGCAAGTTTGGTCCTAATTAAAGGATTCCGCTTTAAAGTAGCTTTGATGGAAGAGCATTTTAACGAGAACTATATGGACTCCGATGAATACCCAAAAGCTATTTTGAAAGGGAAAATAAAAGGTTTTTCACTACACAAATTAACCAAATTAGCAAAAAAACATATACTCACAAGCACACTAACTGTTCATGGTGAAACTAAAAAAATAGATATCCCTATACTACTCAAAAAGGTTGATAATACCATTTACATCAACTCAACATTTAGTGTTACTCCTGAAGATTTTAATATCTCAATTCCGAAAATAATCCGTAAAAAAGTAGCCCAAAAAATTGATATCTCCATTAATTTTGAACTGCATGAAAAAAAGTAACTTAAAAACTACCATTGATAGATTTACGTTTTCGTTGTTAGTTCGAGTGCAGTCGAGAATCCATTTTACTTAACTAAAACCTCCCGACTGCGCTCGAGGTGATACTGTAAATACGTCATTTCAAACACTAGATAAGTTTTTTGTGACACATTTAATTGACAACCATAAAATCAATAAAATGAAATACATACATGTTGAAGATACTCAGATAACCATTTCTGAATTAATGCTCCCATCTCATTCTAATTTTAGCGGGAAAATTCATGGAGGTTATATCCTTTCATTATTAGATCAAATTGCATTTGCTTGTACATCAAAATTCTCTAGTACTTATTGCGTAACTGCCTCAGTAGATACTGTAGATTTTTTAAAACCCATTGAAGTTGGTGAATTGGTAACCATGAAGGCTTCTATTAATTATGTAGGAAATACCTCTATGGTTGTAGGTATTCGTGTGGAAGCAGAAAATATTAGAACAGGAGTTAGCAAACACTGTAACTCCTCCTATTTCACTATGGTTGCTAAAGATGAAAACAATAACAGTGTAAAAGTCCCTGGATTATTATTAGATAACACTATTGAAATTCAACGATTTTTAAAAGCAATTAAAAGACTTGAAATGAAAAAGAATCGTCAGAGTGAATTTGACATAGCAGGTTTTATTCCACAGGACTACTTAACCGAATTGGAACACTATAATGTCAAAGTAAAACTGAAGTAATCATACTCTTTAAACCAATTTACATTTCAATAACATCTTTTTACAATTCATTAATAATATGTAGTGTAGCTCCGCCGTATCTTTGATTAAAACACTTTAATCATGAAAAATAAAATTTTATTTTTTTGCATTGCACTAACAATTTTGAGTTTAACTGCGTTTAGTTTTATGAAACAAAAAAACCAAGAAACTGATCAATTAAAAATAGTAGCTAATGAAAACATTGCTATTAAAAAGCAAGTCCCCGAAAAAGTTGAAAAGAAAACTTTCACTGATTTCATTTATGATGTAGGTCCAAGGTTTAGAGCTATCAAAAAAAGAGACGTAGATAATGCAATATCAATAGCTGCTTTTTTTGACGAAAAACAACTTCAATCTATAGTTTCCCTCAAATCGGTAAACATTATAATTATTGAAGGCAAAAAAAGAACTGATACAAAAACAACAGGACACAGTAATAGATTAACAGCAGCTCAATTAAAGCTAATACAATCATTTGATTATTCAACAAATTTCTTAATCAGGGCAGAATATCAGCAAATAAACAAAGAAACTGGTGAATTAGAAGATAGCTATTCCACCCCCCACCTAACAATTATTCCAGAAAAACAAGCTGAATATATTAATGGAAAAGACACACTAAAAAAATTCCTAAAAGAAAACAGTAAAAAATCAAGAACAAATGTAGACGCGGAAGAACTAAAACCTGCAAAATTATACTTTACCATTACCAAAAATGGTAGTATTGAAAATGTAAAACTAGATAGATCTTCAGGCTATCCACTGGTTGATGAAAAAATGATTGAATTAATTAATAACACATCAGGGAAATGGAAGCCAGCTGAAAATTATAAAGGCGAAAAAATAGAACAGGAACTAGTAGTTTCCTTCGGCTTAATGGGATGTTAAATGAGTATTTAAAAGATAAATCCAAATGAAAAAAATATTAGAAAAAAAATCACATCAAATTAGTGTTCCTGTTTTTATTCTTTTAATTTTATTTACATTCATAATTTCGTGTAACGGACAAAGCAAAATAAAGCCAGATCAAAACAGCTCTGTTAAATCAAAAACAACTACTAAAGAACCTACTACCTCCCTTTTCTTTGTTGAGCAAAACGCTATCCCTAATGACATTTTTGCTCCACTTTACTACAAGGGTCAACTGTGTCATTGGGTACGAAATATAATTCAAGATAAAAACGGAAATCTTTGGTTTGGGACAAATCATTATGGCGTTATGCGTTACAACGGAAAATACCTTGAGTATTTCACTCCTGAAAAAGGTTTTGGAGGCACTCGCACAACCGGTATTTTAACAGACCAAGAAGGCAATATATGGTTTGGGAATAGCGGAGGAATAACAAAATATAGCAACGGATTATTTACTAACTACTCCGAGAAGGATGGACTAATTAACAATGAAGTATGGAGTATTGCTATTGACTATAAAGGCATTATTTGGGTAGGTACTTCAGACGGTGTAAGTTATTTTGATGGGAAAACATTCACTACATTTCCTATTCCAAAAGCTAAAATAAATAATCCTGAACCAATCATATCACACAATCGTGTTTCGAAAATTATAATTGACAAAAAAGGATCCATTTGGTTTGGAACAGACGGATATGGAATTTGCAAATATAACGGTAAAACATTTACCCATTATACCACAGACAATGGGCTTCCAGACAATAATATTAGTGATCTAATGGAAGATTCAAAAGGAAATATTTGGATTGGAACCATGCATGGCGGAGTAAGCAGGTATAATGGAAAGGTATTCTCTAATTTCACTAAAAACGGGATTGTAAATGGTCTTGAAGTTGGAGGTCTTTATGAAGATAAAAAAGGAAACATCTGGTTCGCTGCTGAAAATAATGGTGTATATCGATATAATGGAAAGTCATTTACCAATTTTTACAAAAAGGAAGGATTAACTACCAATGGTATTCTGTCCATTTTTGAAGACAACCAAGGTCGGTTTTGGTTTGGTGGCTGGAAAGGGCTCTTTCGTTTTGATGGAAAATCCTTTACCTATGTAACGAATGATGGACCTTGGGAGAAATAAACAAAACTCACATGCCTTTTTATAAAAATAAGCCTAAGCCTCAAAACACAGTAAAACGCCATGCCTCCACAGAAGCAACAGACTGACACTAAGAGATATATACTGATAATGTTACGTTTAATTCCTACTAAACACTGAATGTGATTTTTGTTTTAGTATATTTGGTTTCATATTTTTTAATCAAAACCCCTTTAAACCATTATTTATGAAACAAAAAACTATCCTTTTATTTGTTATTGCTTTATTACTAAATGTAGTAATGTATGCACAAAACCAAAGAAAACCTTTACAAATTGCAGATCAGTTTGCTTTAAACTTAACAGCTACTAATCAGTATTTTCATAATTCTGAAACAGGAGTTGTTTACACTAAAACATTTACCAATAAAGGATCAGCATATATAAAACTTCATATCAACTCATTCGATTTATCCCCTGGAGATTTCGTTAGAGTATCTTCAAGAAATGGAGAAGAATATATCTATTCTGAAAAAGGAAAAATAGTTGGAGAACATAAAGAAATGATTAGTGAGTTCTGGACAGGAACAATATGGAGTGATCAAATAACAATAGCATTACACTCGAAAGGAAATAACAAAAATCATTATGGTTTTAATATTGACAGAGTTGCTTATGGTCATTCTGCTGAAAGAATTAATAAAGCTGTAAAGTTACTAGATTCAGGTAACCCTCAAGAATCAATCTGCTCTATTGATAATAAAGAGGCAATAGTATGTTACGACGGCACAGAAATGGGCCGAAAAGCTAAAGCTGTTTGCCGTTTACTTATTGGTGGCGGTGGCTTATGTACTGGTTGGTTATTAGGTTGTGATGGTAATGTTATGACAAACAATCATTGTATTGGTAGTGCTTCAGATGCTAACAATACTGATTTTCTGTTCAACTATCAATATGACAATTGTGCCGGAACCGTAAATGCAACTTCTGATTTACAGGCAACTTCATCTACATTTATACAAACAGATGGGGCTTTAGATTTCACTTTAGTAAAATTACCTGTTAACCCTACCAATATATATGGTTACCTAAGTTTGTCATCAACTATTGCATCAGTAGGAGAACGTATTTACATCCCGCAACACCCAGGAGGAAGGCGTAAAGAAATTGCAGTTAATACAGACATTGGTGGAGACGCAAACGGATTTGCTATGGTAACTGGTGTAGGAGGTGGTGGCGCTCGTGTAACATACCAGTGTGACACAGAAGGCGGAAGCTCTGGCTCTCCAGTAATACGATATAGTGACAACTTAGTTGTTGCAATACATAATACAGGTGGTTGTCCAAATGGATCAAATGGAAGAAGTGATGAAATGATTACTGCTATTGCTGGTAACATGCCCCCTTGTGGCGTTGACGACAACAACCCAAGCGCACCTTTTGTTACAGCATTAGTGAATACTGTTCAATCTATTGATGAAGCTACAAATTGTTCTTATCAAGACATCGATTTAACAATCCGTATTGCTACTGCAGCATCTCAAAATGCAGATGTTACACTTTCTGTAACTGGAGGGACCGCCACAGATCTAAATGATTTTGAATTAATAACGTCCAACATAACATTTTTAGCTGGAGACGACACAAATAAAACTGCAACGTTAAGAATATATAATGATGCCTTTGTTGAAGGTGATGAAAATATAATTATTTCATTAGCATTAAATGCAAATGGAGGGGATGCACAATTAGGTACTATCTCAGAATTTAACCTTACAATTTTAGATGATGATTACAACCCAAACATTGGAGGTGTAACAACATTTTATTCAAATGATTTTGAAGGGAATTTAGCTGACTTTACCATAACCGGAAATGGGACCTCTAATTTCGTTATAGGAAATTCAGCTGCTGCTAACTCTACTGATTTCGACACTTCATCCAATTTAACTAATTTTGCATTTGTAAATGATGATGCTTGTGATTGTACTATGGATGACGAAAGGATGACGATAACAAATCCATTTGATTTTTCTACTGTAAGTCAAGCTTTTGTTACTTTTGATTTCACATTAAATGATACAAACGACACATGGGATAATGATGCTTATTTACAAGTTTCTACAGATAACGGGGCAAGCTGGACTAATATTGGACCAGAATTTGAGGTGGCTTCATGGGAAACAAAAGTGGTTGATTTGTCCGCTTACGCAGGTCAATCTAATATTCTAATTTCTTTTTCATATAGTGATCAAGGAACTTGGGCTTATGGTTTAGCAATAGATAACTTATCGGTAACCGGATTAGGAAATGCAGCTATTCAATCTATTGTAAATACAGGTTCCGCAACTACATTATCTCTTAAAAATTCAGGGACTATAAATGCTTACGATACTACAAATGGAAATATAATGGCAGCTATTACAAATATAGATGATTTAGACTTTGGATGTACTTCTATTGAAGTATCTAGAGCCGGAAACAGCGCACAAACATATAACGGAAGTGTAGCGCCAGCATTAGTATTAGATAAAACATTTACAATTACTCCTGCAACTAATAACCCAAGTTCAAATAATACTATAGCATTCTATTTTACAGAAACTGAATTACAAGGGTGGGAAACTGCAACTGGAAACACTAGAAACAATTTAGGAATATTGAAGAATGACGGAGCTAACACTGAGAATGCTCCTTCAACACTAACAGCATTTGGGAGTGGATTTAAGCTAGAAGGTAGTTTTACTTCAGGAATGAACGGTACATATTATTTCGGCGACATTAACGTTTTAGCCACAAATGACTTTAACTTTAGTAACGGATTTAGTATTTACCCTAACCCTGTAACTAACGAACTAAATATTACTTTTAATCAAAACAATACACTAACAACTGTTTCAGTTCACAACATGTTAGGCCAAGTTATATTTACAAAAGAGATTAGCTCTAAAAACGATTTAAGAATAAACACGTCTAAGCTATCTAATGGAATGTATTTTATTACTATTAATACAGAATCGGCTACCCAAACATTCAAATTCTTAAAAAAATAAGAGTGTAATTTATAAACTATCAAGGGCTAAACCATATGGTTTAGCCCTTCTTTATGTTTCAAATTATTGTTTGCAAAAACAGTTTTGAATTGTTATTTATAATTTATGTTCAACAAGGGTCGTTATTACCTCTAATTTAAAAGCAACCTTTATTCAAACTTGCAATAAAAATTGATAAGTAATAAGGTTTTGGAAACACAATAAACAACAACAAAATATTGACAAAACATGTATGGCATGTTCTACTTATTTAAATCATATAGAATAAAAAAAGCCTCTTAAGAATTTACTTAAGAGGCTTTTTTTATTCTATATGATTCAATCTTTTACTTCGTCAAGTACATTTTACGTCTTGAATATAAGTCATAAAACTGATCATCTTTTAAGTCATCAATAAACAAGATGCTTTCTCCGGTACTTTTCATTTCAGGCCCTAATTGCTTATTTACATTCGGGAACTTATCGAAAGAGAATACTGGTTGCTTGATAGCATACCCTTTTAACTGCGGGTTAAAAGTGAAGTCAGTTACTTTCGCTCCTAACATTACTTTTGTTGCATAGTTTACATAGGGTTGTTTGTACGCTTTTGCTATAAATGGCACTGTTCTAGATGCTCTAGGGTTTGCTTCAATAATATATACTTTATCATCTTTAATAGCAAACTGAACATTTATCAACCCTTTCGTTTCTAATGCTAGTGCTATAGTTTTGGTATGATCTTTAATTTGTTGCATCACAAACTCTCCCAAATTAAAAGGCGGCAAGGTTGCATTAGAATCTCCTGAATGCACTCCACAAGGCTCAATATGCTCCATTATTCCGATGATTTGTACATTTTCACCATCGCAAATTGCATCTGCTTCAGCTTCTATTGCACCATCTAAATAATGATCTAACAATAATTTATTCCCAGGGATTTTTCTTAACAAGTCAAATACATGCTCCTCTAACTCCTGTTTATTAATTACAATTTTCATTCCCTGACCTCCTAACACATACGATGGACGCACTAATATCGGGAAATCTAGCTCGTCAGCAATCACTAAGGCTTCAGCTACAGTTTCCGCAATACCAAACTCAGGGTATGGAATATTATTATCTTGTAATATCTTAGAGAAATGCCCTCTATCTTCCGCTAAATCTAATGCTTTATAAGATGTTCCGATAATTTTAATTCCGTAACGCTCTAATTTCTCTGCTAATTTCAAGGCTGTTTGTCCACCTAACTGAACAATAACCCCTTCTGGCTTTTCATGACGAATAATGTCATAAATATGTTCCCAAAAAACTGGCTCGAAGTATAATTTATCTGCGGTATCAAAATCAGTAGATACTGTTTCAGGATTACAATTAATCATAATTGTTTCATACCCTTCTTCTGCAGCAGCTAATATTCCGTGCACACAACAGTAATCAAATTCAATCCCTTGCCCGATTCTGTTTGGACCAGAACCTAAAACAATAATTTTCTTTTTATCAGAACGTTTACTCTCGTTATGTACATAACGTGTCCCGTCAGCTAATTCAACTTCATTTTCAAACGTAGAATAGTAATATGGTGTTTTTGCAGTAAATTCTGCAGCACAAGTATCAACTAATTTAAAAACACGTTTGACATTTAACTCATCACGTTTTTTAGATACTTGACTTTCTAAACATTTTAGCATATGAGCAATTTGTCTATCACCATATCCTTTTTGCTTCGCCTCTAACAATAAATCTCTTTCAATAGTATCTATTGTAAACGTAGAAATTTCTTTTTCTAAATGAAATAGTTCTTCATACTGACGTAAGAACCACATGTCAATCTTAGTGATTTCATGTATTCTGCTTAACGGAATCCCCGTAGCAATAGCATCATAAATTACAAAAACTCTATCCCAACTTGCAAATTCTAATTTACTTAAAATGGTATTATAATCCGTTTCTCCTTTACCATCAGCACCTAAACCATTACGTTTAATTTCTAATGATTGCGTTGCTTTATGCAGTGCTTCTTGGAATGAACGACCAATTCCCATTACTTCACCTACAGATTTCATCTGTAAACCTAAAGTTCTGTCAGATCCTTCAAACTTATCGAAGTTCCAACGTGGTATTTTTACAATTACATAATCTAAAGTTGGCTCAAATAAAGCTGATGTAGATTTTGTAATTTGGTTATCTAATTCATCTAAGTGATACCCCAAAGCCAACTTAGCAGCAATCTTTGCAATTGGATACCCAGTTGCTTTAGACGCTAATGCCGATGAACGAGATACACGCGGATTAATTTCAATAGCTATAATTTCTTCTTTTTCATCTGGAGATACTGCAAACTGAACATTACATCCACCTGCAAAATCACCTATACTACGCATCATATGGATTGCCATATCGCGCATTTTCTGGTAAGTAGTATCAGATAAAGTCATTGCTGGAGCAACTGTGATTGAATCTCCAGTATGAATCCCCATAGGGTCCATGTTTTCGATAGAGCAAATAATCACAACATTATCATTTGCATCACGAAGTAATTCCAATTCGTATTCTTTCCAACCTATCAAGGCTTTATCAATCATCACTTCATGAATTGGAGAAACCTCTAATCCGTTGGTTAATAATTTATCAAAATCGGCTTCATTATGCACAAAAGCAGCTCCTGCCCCACCTAAAGTGAACGAAGCTCTAATTACTAACGGAAAGCCAAACTCTTGAGCTATTTCTTTCCCTTTTAAGAAAGAAGTTGCCGTAGCTTGAGGCGCCATCGGAATTCCGATTTTTGCCATTAAGTTTTTAAACTGCTCTCTATCTTCAGTAATATTAATAGCGTCAATATCTGCACCGATAATCTCGATACCAAAATCTTTCCAAATCCCTTTTTCATCAGCTTCAATACATAAATTTAATGCAGTTTGCCCACCCATAGTAGGTAATACAGCATCAATTTGCGGATGATCTTTAAGGATTTCAATAATAGACTTGGTAGTTAAAGGCTTTAAATACACATGATCTGCCATAGACGGATCAGTCATTATTGTTGCTGGATTAGAATTGATAAGAATAGTTTCTATCCCGTCCTCTCTTAAAGAACGTAATGCTTGAGTTCCTGAGTAATCAAACTCACAAGCTTGACCAATAACAATTGGACCAGAACCTATTAATAAAATCGATTTTAAATCTTCTCTTTTCGGCATGTTGTGTTGTGTAATTTAGTTGTTGCAAAAATAAGTGACTATGATATCAAAAAAAAGGTGTTACCAATAGGAACACCTTTTATTTATTAACAATACTGTTAACTATTACTTTTTATGTCTTGGCTCACAAGACACTGTTAATTTCTTTCTTCCTTTAGCTCTTCTACGAGCAAGAACTTTTCTTCCGTTTACTGAAGCCATTCTATCTCTAAAACCGTGCTTATTTCTTCTTTTTCTTTTCGATGGTTGAAACGTTCTTTTTGGCATGTCCTTGTATCTTTATAATCTTTACTAACTTAATTAAATATCTTAGCTCTTATACTGCTAAAATGTGAGCGCAAATATACAAAGAGTTTTCACACTGACAAGTGTAAAAATAAAAAATATTAAATCTTTATTCTTTGCTTATTGTTATTGCAAATATACTGCTTAAATAATCTATTTGAAACTATATATATTAACAATGTTGTTTCTAATAAAATATGTAGCTTTGCAAACTTACAAATAGACAGACAAACACAAATAAAATGCTTCATAAAAACATTAAACTAGCAATCGCTGTAGGACTTCTAGCAACTGCAGTATGGCAATTCACTGAAGGGAATATTGGTAACGGTATCATGTTAATAGTTATCATGGCGTTAGTTATTCTTTTATATTTTAAAAATGAAATTATTCTGGCTACCATGTTTAAGCTTAAAAAGCAAGATATGGAAGGTGCAGCAATGATGTTAGATAAAATTAAAAACCCTGAAGGAGCTCTTACAAATAAGCAACTAGGGTACTGGAACTTTTTAAAAGGGCAATTCGGATACCAAGAGGCTCCTTTAAAATCAGAAAAGTACTTACGTAAAGCAATTGAGTTAGGTTTAAATTTTGATCATGACATGGCTGCTGCCAAAATGTTTCTTGCTGGGATTGCCGCAAGTAAAAACAGAAAAATTGAAGCCAACAACTTATTAAAAGAAGCAAAAAGCTTGGATAAACATGGTATGCTTAATGATCAAATAAAAATGATGCAACAACAAATGAAACGTTCTCAAGGACCTAAGCAACACTACACAGGTAACCAAAGAAGACGCTAATAAAACACCTAAAATCTTATTCTACAACATAGAAAAACCTGCTTTAAGCAGGTTTTTCTCTTTTTACCTAATATACCGGTAATTAGTCGTTTATATTTTTAAATATGGTAAAAAACCACTAACTTTAAGTAAACTAAAAAACCGACTTAGACGTTGAATTTAAAATACAGTCTATGGTAGTCAAAATTATTACTCTAACGCTCCTACTAGTAAACTTATTAAGTTATTCACAAACATCTTTAAAAGATAGTTTATTCTCTGAAGCTATACATGCTCATATTAAAACATATAAGCTGACAGCTAACAACGCTTATTTAAATCATCAAAACAATACTGGTGAAACACTCTTCAATGAGTTTGTAGCTCAAAATTTAGTAAACACTTATTTGGACAACTTTAAAGCTAGAAACAGAAACGGGGCTTTAATTTCTATTAATCATTATTTTAAAAAGCCTGTAATTCTAGTTACTTATGCATCATGGTGCATCAGACATGATTTTGAAATTGCTTCTTTAAACGAATTAGCAAAAGTGTATAAAAAAGAAATTGATTTTGTCGTTGTTTTTTGGGATAATAAAAACACTACTCGAAAAAAATCGAAAATTTTTAATAAACATATAAATGTCCTTTATATAGATGAACGTGAAAACTTGTTTTCAAGTGAAATTAAAAGCATGAAACATGCTTTAGGTCTTTCATTAGTATATTATATCGATAGAAATGATAAAATTGTAGGGATTAAAAAAAATGATAGATCAGTTTTTAAAACCTACAATCTAAACTCTGGGTATGTACAAAACAGCAATGAGTTCATTAATGGATTAAATACATTGCTAATCTATGATAACAACAATCGTGAACAAATCGTTTCTGATTAACACATAACCATATATCATAAAACTATCAACAGAACAACACCCCATTTGCACATGTGATTTGAAATCAGTACATTGTGAAATATCTTTTTGACTTTAGTTCAAATTTATAGTTTATTTAATAATAAAAGCAAGGTGTTTTTCATCTTGCTTTTATTTATCTCATAAAACAAGAAACACATTGTTATGCCACCTTTGAATTATCCAAACTATCAACCATGAGCTGCGATACAAAAACGTACAGAGCTTTTAAACGTTCTCTTGAAGTAGCGCTATCGTGAACAATGAAGCTATCTATTCCGTCCCTCAACTCTAATACAGTATTCATCTTAATAGCTACTGGCGTATAGGCCACTAACTCCGCCTCCTTAAACAACTTAACAACTAATTGTCGTTTACTAGTTTTCTCATCTATAACTTGTGAGGCTAGTATTTCTAATATTAATTTTTGTATCTCTACTTTATTATTCATATCCCCAAAGTTTGTGGTCGTGAAATACATTCCAACTACCATTCCAAAATTAATAAAAGCCACACGACTTTACAATACCCACAATTAGCTAAATTATTTCTCACTAAAATTAGTGAGAAATAGTTTTTCAAAAAAAAACGGGTAACAAATTCTATCTTTTAGGAACTTATAGATGAATAACACCCTCAAGTGATATTCATAGCTTATGGGAATAAAGGCTGGATCAAGACTGATACAGCCTTTATTAATAACACCTATTCAGTGAACTATACAACAAAACAGAGGGACTCATTATGAATCCCTCTGTTTTGTTATATTAAAGTTTTAATGTCATGCAACTTTAAAATCATTTACCAATAATTCACTAACAATTTCGCAAGTATTAGTTAAAGCTTCTCTTGATGAATAATTGTCATAAACTATGAAGTTATCTATTGCTTCCTTCAATGCCAAAGTAGTATTTAATCGGATAACCACGGGAGTAGACTCTACTAATTCTGATTCCCTAAACAGTGTTATAACCTGATTTCTTTTTTCTCTTTTTTCATCAATTGTATTAGATAAAAGTATTTCCTGGATAAGACGCTGTATGGTAATTGGGTTATTCATATATCAGGATTTTTATGATTTATTTTACCAAAATACGTATTTCATCGATGTAAAACAACCTTTAATCTGTAAATAATAGCTCTGAAAGAAAAATAAAACAACTATACAATAAACGGGAAATCAATAAACCCGTATTTAAAACAATTTATTTTACTTCCCGAAAATCATTTTTAAAGCAATAAAAAGCATTAAAATTCCGAATATTTTTTTTAATAACTGCTCGTTAACAGCGACTGCTAATTTAGAACCAAATAAACCCCCAATAATAAATGTTGCCGAAATAACCATTGCCATTTTCCAGTCAACATGCCCCCCTTTGGAGTATTGCAACACTGCTAATAATGTCACAGGAGGCAACATAGCAGCCAAACTAGTACCTTGAGCTTGATGTTGAGTAAACCCTACTAATAACAATAGCGGAACCATTACTACTCCTCCACCAATACCTAGAATCCCACTTAAGAACCCAGCCAATAAACCTATGCCAACTAGAAATAATATTGTACTCATTTTAATTGGTATAATATCCTTTTTTCGGGATTTCAATTTCATAAATTCTTTTTGTTTTATTATTCAAATGCCCTTCTCTCAGCCAAGGATTATGAATTTTTAAAATTTTATAATTGATCCCAAAATGTTTAGAAAAACTAGCAATATTAGTTATTGCAGAATCAATCACCACAGACCTTGTAGGGATATCCGTATATAAATCTTTTTTCTCAAAATTAAACCCGAAGCTATGAGGCTGCATTAATATGTATTTTAAAGCAACAATTCGAGGAACATATCTTGACGTTTCACTTCCTAGCAATAAATCATAATACCCAGTAACTTGTTGTTTTTTCAATCGCCTGCTCATCCCTGACATTCCTCCATTATATGCTGCTGCCGCAAGCGTCCAAGTTCCAAGTTTCCTTTTTGCTTGTTTTAAATATTTACATGCAACTCTTGTTGCTTTTTCTAAATGATAACGCTCATCAACATTTCCATTAACTTCTAAGCCAAACTCTCTACCAGTAACTTTCATTATTTGCCAAAACCCCCTAGCCCCTGCAGGAGAGACTGCATTACTTAAACCACTTTCTATTACTGCCAAATATTTAAAGTCATCTGGAACACCTTCCTCTGCCAATATTTTCTCTATCAATGGAAAATATTTATTTGCTCGCTTAAACATTAAAAACCCATTTGATTGCCAATAGGTATTAACCAAAAACTCTCTATCAATTCGTTCTTTTATATCCGGTAAAGACATTGGTACTTTTTCACTTGCAAAAGTTAAATTCTTTGGCAAGGTAAGTGCATAAACATTATAGTTTTTCACAAAACTTGTATCAACTAATTTTTCTATCTCATCAGTCTTTGAATTATTCTTACTGTTTTTAGATACTGAATTAATAAATAATCCTGCTAAAAAAATAAGCCCAACCCCAAATATTATATTTTTTATTAGTTTCATCTGTTTCTATTTTATGTTTCGTCAGCAAGTAATATGCCTAAATTATTTTATTAAAAATCATCTAAATACTCAACAATTCAGGCAAATTCTCATTAAACCATTTATATTTATTAATAATCATAATATGCGTTCCGTTTTTCACTCGAATCACATCTCCCTTTATATTTTCAACCGGAAAAACTTTATCCTTATTACCATGAATATGTACTACGTTGGCTAGTTTTTGAGTTTGTTTCCAGTTAACAATTTGCTCAATTGCCCAAGTTAGATATTTTTCATCACTTACAGATAGATATTTTTTATAGAGTTCAGCACGTCCTTTAATTGTTTCTCCAAAAGCATATTTTACTAATTTATCTACATCAGAAAACAAACTCGTAGGCAATAACTTATATACTTTAGTCCTTTTAGCAAATCTCATGCGATATGGAAACTCTTTTTCATGCAATACACTTGAAATCACTACAACTTTTTTTGTCGCAATAAATCTACTCATTTCTTGCACCAAAATCCCTCCAAAAGACACTCCTAATAATATCGCGTTTTCATGAACTACATATTTAGTCATACGCAAAGCATATGCTTCTAAAGTTTCTTTTTCAAGCGGGATTACCCATTCCAGATAATGAACTTCAAAATCTGATTCAGGTAATTTTATATTCTCAAATATTTTAGCATTTGCCGCCATTCCTGGAACAAAGTATATATGAGTTTTATGATCTTGCATGCGCATAGTTTTATATGCTGCAAATTTAATCAATTAAGCTTTGCGAACCGTAAAAACATTTAAATTAGTGAATTTCACAGAGTTAAACTCATTAACCTTTGTTAAAGCCAGCTAATTTACGTATATTTAGGGTCTGTTTCTACAAAAAACAGCACTACCCGAGCTATCAACCTAAAAAACCTATACCTATGATTATGGAATTGACATTGAAGGACAACGATTTTTTAAGACAATTTGAAATGATTGTTGACGACCATTTAGCTACAATTGAATACTCTTTACAAGAGCGAAAAATATTCTTAACAAAAATAAACGTTCCAGAAGAAATTACAGGAAGTGATTTTCAAAACACCTTTATCAAACATGTTTTTGAAAATATAGAAGAACGTAATTTAAGCGTTGTTCCCACTTGTACTCCTATAGTTAGTTTTATGAGAAAAAACAAACAGTACAGAGGTTTACTTCCAGTAGGAATAAAAATATAACACATTATAGTTTATTATATCAAAAAAGCCGAAGTGTTACTTCGGCTTTTTTGATGCTTATATTTTCAAAACAACTCATCCTACCAACCTTTTATACCTTATGGTTATTCCCCCCCTAATAATACATACCTTCTAATTTTACAGTATATTTGCAGGACATTTTGTACTAAAAAAGCAGCTATGCAGTTTAAAGACTTAAAATTAAATAAGCCGATACTAAAGGCAATCTCTGAAAAAAAATACGAGATACCCACTCCTATACAGGAATATACAATTCCTTTAATATTGGATAAAAAAGATGTAATTGCATCTGCTCAAACAGGAACCGGTAAAACTGCAGCTTTTGCTTTACCAATTTTACAATTATTGTATGACAAGCAGAATGAAGGTAAATCTGGTAAAAAAATAAGAGCACTGATAGTAAGCCCTACACGTGAACTTGCTATACAAATAAATGAAAATTTTAATCGATATAGCAAATACACAAACCTGAAGTCAGCTGTGATATTTGGAGGCGCATCTATTGATCCGCAAAAAGAAATTCTTAAAAAAGGGGTTGATATTTTAATTGCTACTCCTGGTCGTTTATTAGATTTACACAAGCAAGATATAATCCATTTAAGCTTTATAGAAACGCTAGTTTTAGATGAAGCCGATTTAATGCTAGACATGGGATTCATTGATGATGTTAGAAAAATCGAGCGTCTTTGTCCTAGTCAAAAACAAATATTATTGTTTTCTGCTACAATGCCACATAAGGTAGTTAATTTAGCAAATACACTATTAACTGATCCTGAAAGAGTAGAAATTTCCCCAACCTCATCTACTACAAAATCTGTAAATCAGATTTTATACTATACTCCAAAACCTCAGAAAGTAGAGTTGTGTTTACACTTATTACGAAATACAATCAAAGGAAATATTCTTATTTTCAGGCGAACTAAACACGGAGTTGATAAATTAGAAAAATCTTTACTTAAAAATGACTATAAAGTTGCTTCTATTCACGGAGATAAATCTCAGAGTGAACGTCAAGAAGCGCTTAATGATTTTAAAAAAGGAAAGGTGAATATTTTAATAGCTACTGATGTTGCTTCAAGAGGTATTGATATCAAAGAATTGGATGCAGTTATCAATTTTGACATACCAAACATATCAGAAACCTACGTACATCGTATTGGTAGAACAGGAAGAGCAGGAAATAAAGGAACTTCATACTCATTATGTTCTGCTGATGAAAAAAGTTATGTAATTAGTATTCAAAAATTAATTAATAAGTTTATCCCAGTTGAGGAAGAACACCCTTATCCACTTGACCCTTTAGCTAAGCCTGAAGTACATAAAAAAGCAGGAAGTAAACATAAAAAAGGAAGGAAATCAGAAGGCTCTAAAAAGAAAAAGAAACGTTGGTATTAGCTCCCTTCAAACAGGTTTAACTTCTCATAATCATACCTCAGCTTAATCCCTTTTCTCGTGTATTTTTATTCAAGAAGTTAATTTAGTATATAGCTTTATGTTACAAAAAAACAACTTATCAGAAATCGCCAAACTATTCTTTAAGTTAGGTTGTATTTCTTTTGGTGGTCCGGCTGCTCATATTGCCATGATGGAAAATGAAGTGGTCAACAAAAGAAAATGGTTTACCCAAGAGCATTTTTTAGATCTTATTGGGGCTACAAACTTAATACCTGGTCCAAATTCCACAGAAATGACCATGCATTGTGGTTATGAACGTGGTGGGTGGAAAGGCTTATTTATAGCCGGAGCATGCTTTATCACGCCTGCAATACTTATTACGATGGTATTTGCATGGTTGTATCAAACCTATGGGCAACTACCCACCGTTGAACCTTTTATTTATGGCATCAAACCAGCAGTAATCGCAATAATCGTCATGGCTGCCTATCGACTTGGCAAAAAAGCAATTAAAAACACGGAACTAGCCATACTAGGTCTTCTTACAATTATCGCCTGTTTATTAGGGGCACATGAAATTAGCGCACTATTTGGTTGTGGAATACTTGGTGTTTTAATTTATTATATCAAGAAAAGGAAAACAACATTAAACTCAATAGCGCCAATACTAATATTACAAACAACCAATCTTATAAAAATTGGAAGTTTTAAAATTCTATTGACTTTTTTTAAAGTAGGTGCTGTTTTATACGGGAGTGGATACGTATTATTTGCTTTTTTAGACACCGAACTTGTAGCTAATGACTTATTAACCAGACAAGAACTAATTGATGCTATTGCCGTGGGACAATTTACACCTGGACCAGTACTATCAACCGCAACATTTATTGGCTGGCAAATGAACGGAGCTTCAGGAGCTTTGGCCGCAACATTAGGGATATTTCTTCCATCATTTTTATTTGTTTTACTACTAAATCCGTTAATTCCTAGAATGAGAAAATCTAAAATAGTTAGTGCTTTTTTAGATGCAGTTAATGTTGCTGCAGTAGCATTAATTATAGCTGTTTGTATTGACATGAGTAAAGACACAATAACCGATTGGAGAACAATGCTGATTGCCGTTATAAGTTTAATAGGAGTGTTTGTTTTCAAAAAAATAAATAGCGCTTTTATCGTTTTTGGAGGAGCTATTATTGGATATCTATTAACATATATATAATCACCTATGAATTCGAAACTTTGGATGCTACTCAGTGTACTTACTTTTTGTATTGTTGCCATTGGTGTAAAACAAATAAACACAGACGTCAATCCTTTTCAAATTATCTTCTTTAGGGCATTAATAGGATTAATAACACTACTGATATTACTTCCTAAAAAGACAATCATCGGTAGCTTATCAAATATCAAACAACATTTATTCAGAAACCTTTTTCACCTTATTGCTCAATACGGCTGGGTTTTAGGAATTGTGTATTTATCTCTTGCCGAAGTAACTGCAATAGAATTCACCACACCTATTTGGATTTTAATTCTCGCTTCCCTCTTTTTAAAAGAAAAAATAACCACTAAAAAAGTAATTAGTATCATCCTTGGCTTTATAGGTGTTTTAATAATTATGAAACCCGGAATTGAACTTATTAATTATAACTCAATAATAGTATTACTTTCCGCAATTTGCTTTGCAATAGCACATACTGCCACCAAAAAAATAGTAAAAACAAATTCAGCTTCTGACGTCGTAATTATCATGTGTTTAACACAACTCCCTATTTCATTTGCATGTACATATGCTAATTGGAACTGGCCAAATTATTCGGATTACTTTTGGTTAATATTGATTGGATTATCAGGTATCGGAGCTCATTTTAGCTTAGCCAAAGCATTAAAAAAAGAGGACATTAGCAGCCTTATCCCTTTAGATTATTTGCGTCTTCCTATTTTAATTCTTGCTGGCATTCTTTTTTACAACGAAACATTTGATACAACTATCATTATAGGTGGTACATTAATTTTTATTGGAAATTATATCAATCAGAAAAAAAGTAATATTTTTAAGAGAAATACCAAACACTCCTTATGAAGGCAGTAACCGTTAAAGAAATTAAAACAGAGCTCTCTCATCGATCGCATGATGATCTTCTTAAGCTATGCTTACAATTATCTAAATTCAAAAAAGAAAATAAAGAGTTATTGACATACCTGTTATTTGAATCAGAGAACGAAGATTCATTTATTAAGAGTGTGAAGTTAGAAATTGACGAACAGTTTGAGCTCATTAATACAAAAACCTATTACTTTATTAAAAAGAGTGTCCGTAAAATCTTAAGGATTATTAAAAAATACATTCGCTATTCAAAACAAACAGAGACTGAAATTACCTTATTACTATACTTCTGTGAGAAACTCAAAAACTTCAAGCCAAGCATTCAAAAAAACACAGTATTACTTAACATCTACAGACGTGAATTAGCTAATGCTAAAAAGAAAACACTACTGCTTCATGAAGACTTACAGTACGATTACGGGCTTGAAATAGAAAAACTGGCATCATCTTTGTAGCCCATATAGTAATTAATAATTTAATACAAATAAAATGAATAAAGGAACAGTAAAATTCTTCAACGACTCAAAAGGATTCGGATTTATAACAGAAGAAGGTTCAGACAAAGAGTATTTTGTACACATCTCAGGATTAGTAGATGAAATTCGCGAAGGTGATGAAGTACAATATGACTTAGAAGAAGGTAGAAAAGGTTTAAATGCAGTAAATGTAACCGTAATTTAATCCACCAATGGACTTTGCTCCAAAGGATACCTAAAAATATTTTAATTTATTATTTCCTGTACTGATACAGCGAAAATCAATTATATCTATTTTCAAAAACACAAAGCCCTATCATTATTGACAGGGCTTTGTTATGCTTAAATTATATTTTAGTAATTCAAAAACAAGTCTTGTTTCTTCATTCTTTCACTAAACAACTAATTACTTTTTATTTCTTCCGCTTTTTCGAAGCATATACAAATACAAATGCTCTACTTTATCTCTAGCCCAAGGCGTTCTTCTTAAAAACTTCAGACTCGATTTTATAGATGGACTGTCCGTAAAACAACGAATACTAATTTGAGCACCTAAATGCTCCCATCCATAATAGTCCACCAGATCTTCTACTATTGTAGCTAGTTTCACTCCATGAAGTGGGTTGTTTTTTTGCGCTTCCATTATATATACTAATCTCTACGAGGTCGTCTACTTTTATTTTTATTTCTGTTTGAGCCACCTCCACCAGAATTTATTCCACCAGTACCACGATGCCCCCTAGAACTTTTACCTCCTCGGTTACCACCACCAGAACCTTTCTTTTGAGCTTTCCCTTTAATTGGCTGACTCTCCATGTCTTCCTTACTAGGTTCATATCCATCAATAGAACTAGTTACCATTCTCTCTCCTAATAACTTTTCAATGCTCTTTAAGTATTCACGTTCTTCACCACAAACTAATGAAATTGCCTCACCACTTGCCCCTGCTCTACCTGTCCTACCAATACGGTGTACATAATCTTCAGGAATATTAGGTAATTCGAAGTTAATTACGTGAGGTAATAACGGAATATCTAATCCTCTAGCAGCTATATCAGTCGCTACTAAAACACGTACTTTATTCTTTTTAAAACCATCCAAAGCTTTAGTCCTAGCATTCTGACTTTTATTTCCATGAATAGCAGCTGCAGAAATACCAGCTTTCCCCATTTTTTCTGTCAGCTTATTTGCTCCATGCTTCGTACGTGTAAAAACCAATACTTGTTTCCAATGACCATCATTAATCAACTTAATAACTAATTCGGTTTTCTTTCCTTTATCTACTCTATAAACTTTCTGATCAACTTTTTCTGCGGTAGTGTTTTCCGGAGTAGCCTCTACAGATACAGGGTTTCTTAAAATACTACTTGCAAATGATTTTATTTCTCTTGAAAATGTTGCAGAGAATAATAATGTCTGTCTTTCCTTTGGAACAAGTTCAAGAACTTTTTTAATATCTCTTAAGAACCCCATATCTAACATACGGTCTGCTTCATCTAATACTAAAAATTCAACTTTCCCCAATGACAAGGCCCCTTGACTATGCAAATCTAATAACCTACCTGGTGTAGCAACTAATACATCTACTCCGCTACGCAAAGTACGTATTTGTGGTTTTTGGTTTACACCACCAAAAATAACCATTGATTCAATATCTAAATACTCGCTATATTCTCTTACATTTTCATATACCTGTGCCGCTAATTCACGAGTTGGTGTTAATACCAATGCACGTATAGGCCTTCTTTTCCATTTGTTTTCAGCTGCTAACCTATGTAACATTGGCAAGGTAAAACCTGCTGTTTTCCCTGTTCCTGTTTGCGCAGAAGCCAACACGTCTTTTCCTGCTAAAATTAATGGTATTGCTTTTTCCTGAATTGGAGAAGGCTCAGTATATCCTTTTTTCTCTACCGCTTTTACTAAAGCGTTTGATAATCCTAATGATTCAAATGTCATATTTATTTTTTAATCAATTTTCTGACACCTTAATCTGTCAGTGATTTATATGATGATAAATTACTTAATAACTCTTTCGTATTAGCAATATCAGCATTTCTACGGCAAATATACATTGAATTTTCATCATAGCTCATTCTTTATATAGTTCTATAAAAAAAACGTTGCAAAACTCCAGTACTTATTATATCTTAGATTTATGACAGACGTAGAAATCGAAAAGGAAAATGCAGCCATTGCAGCTGAATACCGAAATTTATTAAAAATAAGCTACCAAAACTTAACGGAGGATGATAAGAAGCTAATCCGTTTGGCCTTTAATACTGCTGTAGATGCTCATAAAGAACAACGCAGGAAAAGTGGTGAAGCTTATATTTTCCATCCAATTGCAGTAGCTAAAATTGTAGCTTCAGAAATTGGATTAGACGCTACCTCTATCGCAGCTGCATTACTACATGATGTTGTAGAAGATACCGAGTTCACCTTAAATGACATGGAGCGCCTGTTTGGAGAAACCGTCGCTAGAATTGTTGATGGACTAACTAAAATTTCTCAATTACAAAGTGATGCTGATGTATCCTTACAAGCGGAGAATTTCAGGAAAATGTTATTGACATTACATGATGATGTACGCGTAATCATTATTAAAATTGCCGACAGACTGCATAATATGCAAACTATGGAGTCAATGCCTCCGCATAAACAAGTGAAAATTGCATCTGAAACCTTATATATATACGCTCCCCTAGCACATAGAATGGGATTGTATAATATTAAAACTGAATTAGAGGATTTAAGCTTAAAATATACTGAGCCAGAAGTATTTAATAGTATTCTTGAAAAAACCCTTGAATCAAAAGATGAACAAAAAGAATACATCATAGCTTTTAATAATTCATTACAGAGCAGTTTAAAAAAGGAGCATGTTGATTTTGAAATTAAAGGTCGCCCAAAGTCTATCTTTTCAATTCGTAAAAAAATGCTAAAACAAAACGTCACATTTGAAGAAGTGTATGACAAGTTTGCAGTACGAATCATTTATAAATGCGATCAAGATCAAGAGAAATTTATCGCTTGGAAAATATATTCAATAGTAACGGATCATTATCGCCCAAACCCTGTTCGGTTAAGAGATTGGATTTCTTCTCCTAAATCAACAGGGTACGAAGCATTACATATTACGGTAATGGGCCCAGAAGGAAAATGGGTAGAAGTTCAAATTCGCTCAGAACGAATGAATGAAATTGCTGAAAAAGGATATGCAGCGCATTACAAGTACAAGCAAGGAGATAAAAATGAAGGAGGATTAGATGAATGGCTAATAAAACTACAGGAAGCCTTGGAAAATCAAGAAGTCAATGCGGTAGATTTTATTGAGCAGTTCAAGCTAAACTTATATGCTAAAGAAATTTTTGTTTTTACTCCAAAAGGAGATTTAAAGTCCCTTCCTAAAGGAGCTACTTCATTAGATTTTGCTTTCAGTATACACACTCAAATAGGTTTTAAAACCCGAGGGACAAAAGTAAACGGGAAGTTAGTTCCGCTAAGTCATGTGTTAAAAAGTGGTGATCAGGTAGAAATTATCACTTCCGAAAACACCAGGCCAAGCGCTAACTGGATGGACTATGTAACTACCTCACGAGCAAAATCTAAAATAAAATCATCTTTAAATGATGAGAGAAAATTGATTGCAACTGAAGGAAAAGAGATATTAAAACGTAAACTAAAACAATTAAAAATCACTCTTAATGACAAGAGTGTTAACGAATTAGTTTCTTTCCTAGATTTAAAAACAAGCTTGGATTTATTTTATAGAGTAGGCCTAGGCACTGTAGAGAACAAAAAGTTAAAGGATTATGCAGCAGAACGCAGTAATGCTTTTATTAGTTTCTTTAAAAAGAAAATACGAAAACAACAATCACAAGAAGAGATTAATAAAGAAGAAATTACTGAAAAGTATGATTTACTAGTTTTCGGAAAAGAAGAAGAAAAATTAAACTATAAGTTAACAAGTTGTTGTAGTCCTATTCCTGGNGATAAAGTATTTGGTTTTGTAACTGTAAGCGAAGGAATTAAAGTTCATAAAAACAACTGTCCGAATGCCGTTAGCATGCAAGCAAATTATGCCTACAGAATTATAAGAGCTAAATGGATTGATTCTTCACAGCAAGAATATTTCACTGATTTAACAATTTCAGGTATTGATCAATTAGGATTGGTAAATAACTTAACTAAAGTTATTTCAAACAATATGCATGTAAACATGAGAAAAATAAGCTTTGAAACTGATGATGGCTTTTTTACTGGAAATATTACTGTTTCAGTAAAAAACAAAAAAACTATCGATAAACTTATTGATAACATCAAAAAAATCAATGGAATTGATCAAGTAAAAAGGTCGTAACATCATAATTATAATTCATAAAAAGGCTACAGAAATCTTTTATACAAATTGTTAATAAACTTCATGGGTTTTATCAAAAATAATTGATTGGTTATGCCATAAATAATTGTAAATTTGCACGTCCCAATTTATAAATAGATGGAGGAGAAAAAAAGTAATCAAGAAATCGTTAAAACGGTATTTACGAACTATTTAGAAGAAAATGGTCATCGTAAAACACCTGAACGATATGCAATATTAAATGAGATTTACAGTAGTAATGACCATTTTGACATTGAGTCATTGTACATTATGATGAAGATGAAGAAATATCGTGTAAGTCGCGCTACACTGTACAATACCATTGAGTTACTACTAAATTGTGCCTTGGTAAGAAAGCACCAGTTTGGTGACAATCAAGCACATTACGAAAAATCTTATTTCGATAAAAATCACGATCATATTATACTTACTGATACTGGTGAAGTATTAGAATTTTGTGATCCTAGAATTCAAACCATCAAAAAAACTATTGAAGAAATTTTTGATATTGAAATTCACAACCATTCTTTATATTTTTACGGAACAAAAAAAACTAAATAACAACACACAAATACAATACACAATGGCAGTAGATTTACTACTAGGTTTACAATGGGGAGACGAAGGAAAAGGAAAGATTGTTGACGTCCTTACCGAAAATTATGATATCATCGCTCGTTTCCAAGGAGGTCCAAACGCAGGACACACCTTAGAATTTGATGGAATCAAACACGTTTTAAGAACTATTCCTTCTGGGATTTTTCATAAAAAATCAATTAATGTAATTGGTAACGGAGTAGTTATTGACCCTGTAGTTTTTGTACAAGAATTAGAAGGCTTAGATAAATTTGATATCGATTATAAATCAAGATTGATCATTTCTCGTAAAGCGCATTTAATTTTACCAACACACCGTTTGCTTGATGCTGCTTCTGAAGCGTCTAAAGGAAAAGCTAAAATCGGTTCTACACTAAAAGGTATTGGTCCAACGTACATGGATAAAACCGGTAGAAATGGTATACGTATTGGTGATTTAGAATTAGATAACTGGAAAGAAAAATACAGAAGTCTTGCTAATAAGCACGAAGCGATGATTAGCTTTTATAAAGTTGACATCCAGTATGACTTAAAAGAAATGGAAGCAGAATTTTTTGCAGCCGTTGAAAAATTAAGAGAATTACAGTTTATTGACAGCGAAGAGTATTTAAACCAAGCCTTAAAAGCTGGTAAAACTATTTTAGCTGAAGGCGCTCAAGGATCATTATTAGATATTGACTTTGGAACATACCCATTTGTAACTTCTTCAAATACTACTGCATCTGGTGCATGTACCGGACTAGGTATTGCTCCAAATAAAATTAAAGAGGTATACGGAATATTTAAAGCATACACTACTCGTGTAGGTTCTGGACCTTTCCCTACTGAATTATTTGACGATACTGGTGCTAAAATGGCAAAAATAGGTCGCGAATTTGGAGCCGTAACCGGAAGACCAAGACGTTGTGGATGGTTGGATTTAGTTGCATTAAAGTACGCTTGTCAAGTAAATGGTGTTACTCAATTAATGATGATGAAAGGTGATGTCCTTTCTGGTTTTGACAGCTTAGAAGTATGTACTGCATATAACTACAAGGGAGAGACAATTACTCATTTCCCATACAATATTGAACCAGAAAATATCAAACCAATTTATACTAAGTTTGCTTGCTGGAAGGAAGACTTAACTAAAATGTCGAGCCCTAGTGAATTCCCTAAAGAATTAAACGAGTACATCGAATTTTTGGAAGCTGAATTGGAAATTCCTATCAAAATTGTTTCTGTAGGTCCGGATAGAACTCAGACAATACACAGGTAAATAATTTACAATTAAAGATTAAAATTTTTTGATTGACATGTAATAACTAAAACGCTTCTCTTTTGAGAGGCGTTTTTTATATATAATAACTAGTCGATATCTTCTAATCTAACAATTTCATGATCGAATGGCGGAGGAGGCGGTGGAAGTACAATATATTGGCCAATAGCTAAATTAAACGGATACACTCTTCTCAAACTATCTAAACTCAAATTAGTCTTTACTTTCTCCTCTTTTATAAAAGTATAATAACTATCTAATAAACTAACATAAAGACTATCTCTTTCTTTATTAACTTTAATTGAGCTTACTTTAAAATGAATGAGATCTGAGTAAGTATTATTATCAAGCTTCAACTGTCTATAATACTCTGTTAGTAGTGAATTCATTTTTGACTGATTAAGCTCTTCGACTAATTCATCTTCCACTAATCACTGTCTTTCGTTATTCGTTATAAAAGTTAAATAATCTCTATTTCTCTAACAATTCAAAATATAATCATCACAGATATATTGTGAGTGAACAGCTATATAAATATCATAAGTAGACAGGTATAAATAAGAATCAGCACAAATAAACCTGCACAATCAGTTTGAAGCAAAAGGAATATCATGCTGTGGTTGTTGGTAAAATACCCGAATCAGGAAAAATAAACACACCTGTCAACAAACAAGAAGCACTAACGATATACAATACAGCTCAACAAGTTACCGCATTACAAAATGAGTTCCTTTCTTTAATAAAACTAGAACCTAAAACCGGAAGAACTCATCAATTACGTATTCATTTATCTGAATTAAGCTTCCCTATTGTCGGAGATAAATTATATGCACCCAAAAATATAATGATGCATAAAGGTTTATTTTTGGCCGCAACAAATATTGAGTTACTTCATCCTAGTACTCAAGAACCTATAATTATTTCTACAGCTATACCCAATAAAATCAATAGTTATTTAGCTCGTGAACACAAACGATTCGAAAAATACAAGGCTTAATTAAATGAATTTATTGTTTGATTTTATTTATTAATATATTGATTTTATTTAGTTATTAGTTGTTTTAATTGAAATCTAATGTATCTTTGTTGTATTGAAATACTTTATGTGTTTCAATACAACAAAGATACATCAAATGAAAAAATTACCTGTAAACTGCCCCAGTTGTGAAAGTCCGCTTGTAGTAAGCCAACTATCTTGTTCTGAGTGCGAAACTGTAATTTCAGGAAGCTATTCGTTACCTGTATTATTGCAATTATCTAACGAAGACCAAGATTTTATTTTCGAATTCATTTTAACCAGTGGTAGCTTAAAAAAAATGGCAGCTAAAATGGGGAAAAGCTACCCAACAGTAAGAAACAAACTGGACGATATTCTTGAAAAAATAAACAACTTAAAAAACTAACAGAATGAAGACCTTATTATTTAAACCTTTTGAAAGGTATTCAGAGCAAAAACTTTTAATCACTGGAGTGATTGCTACACTTATTGGTGCATTAGTAACCAATTTATTAAATTGTAAATTCATTGGAGTCTTAAAAATGACTTTTATAGAAGGCACTTCTATTGGTCAATCAATCTTAGATAATATCATTATTCTAAGTTGCTTGATTTTATTTTTATTTCTAGCAGGAAAATACATCTATAAAAAAACACGTTTGATTGATATTATTGTAACAGCTTTAGTTGCCTTTATACCGTTGTACCTATTACCTGTTTTCAATATTAACGACACTATTAAAATTGCTACAGAAAACATTTTAAAATATGCCTCGTCAGAATTAGCAAATCAAATACCATTAGAGAATCTTACTCCATTAGTTATATTCGGATTTTTTACCCTTGCAATTTTAGTTTGGTTCATTACACTACTATACAATGGTTTTAAAACAGCCTCAAATGCTAAAGGAACTAAAGCAATGGTTGTTTTTGGTATCGCACTAATTTTAGCAGATACTACATCAAGAGTTCTAATCCATTATTTTAATTAATCAAAACTGCAACAAAATAATAAGACCATAGTCTTTATAAAAAATACAATATGATACTCACCTCAATTATTTTTATAGCATTTGGAATTTTAATCAAATACGGAAAAATGTATTATCTAATAGCTGGATACAATACAATGTCGGTAGAAAAAAAAGCTGAATTCAATATAGAGAGAATAGCTACACTATTCAGAAATGTGTTCTTCGGAATGGCTATAGCAATAACAATGGGATACTATATTTCAAAATGGCTTGAAAACTCAATGATAGAAAACATCTCGTTCTTTGGAGCTATACTTGTCGGAATACCCTACTTACTAATCAAATCAAATTACAAAACCTATAAATTGAAAGAATAAAGCAATTAATAATAATTATTTTACGTTGTACATTTACCTTTTGGCATCTAATTTGAACTTCTAATAAAAAATAAATCATGAAAAACCTATTATTCATTTTCGGAATATTATTCAGTGTAACATCAATTGCTCAAGATATCATTGCTCAAGACTTAATTATTAGTGATTATGTGGAGGGTACTTTATTGACTCCTAATAGTAAAACGAGTACCCTGGCTATTATTATTCCAGGATCTGGCCCTACAGACCGTGACGGGAATCAGAATTTCATGAAAAATAACTCTTTGAAGTTTTTAGCACATGACCTAACCGACAAAGGGATTGCAACGTTTAGATATGACAAACGCGCCTTAACAATGTTAAAAAAAGGAGCTAACGAAAAACAAATTAAAAAAGTCCGTTTTGACCATTTTGTAACGGATGCTAAAAAAGTAGTAAGCTACTTTAAAAACAGAAAACGATATGATAAAATTTTTATCATTGGTCATAGTCAAGGTTCTTTAGTTGGGATACTAGCTGCAACCGAAAATGTAGACGGATTAATTTCTATCGCTGGAGCGGGAAAATCCATTGATCAAATTATACTAGATCAAATTGGAATGATGGGCGCTAATGATTTAGTTGAAAGTGCTAAAAAAACATTTGACATCATGAAGACAGGAAAGGTTGATAAAAATTTCAATCCAGGATTGGCTAATATTTTTAATTTAGATGTACAACCATTTATCATGAATTGGATTTCCTATTCACCAACAGAGGAACTAGCAAAATTAACTATCCCTACATTGATCATAAATGGTACAAATGATATTCAAGTTTCAACTACTGAAGCCGAACTGCTTAAAAAAGCAAAAGAAGATTCAGTAGTTGTAATTATTGAAAACATGAACCATGTATTAAAAACCGTAGCCAGTAAAGATCCACAAGAAAATACCAAATCCTACAACATGCCTCAGTTGAAAAACGCTCCTGAATTGGCAAAGGAAATTATTGCATTTATTAAATAATAAACTATCATACCCACATAATTTATGAAGCAGCTCAATGAGCTGCTTTTTATTTTTCACAAGTGAGTTTTACCCAAGGCTTTAGATAAATGAAAGCAGTAGTTTTAATTCATAACCTTATGCTTGCATTAAGGCAGTTGATTTTTGTACTTTGCGCTATCTTAAAAAAATAAAAAATGGATAAGGCACCA
>JABSPO010000129.1 GCA_013214625.1 Flavobacteriaceae bacterium | reverse complement strand
GCATGAGTTGTCTGATGGTATTGTAGCGTTACCTGGAGGATTTGGTACTTTAGAAGAGTTGTTTGAAATGCTCACTTGGGCACAATTAGGATTGCATAAAAAACCAATAGGAATATTGAATATCAATGGGTTTTATGATGATTTACTCAGTTTTATTGAAGTTATGATTGAAAAAGAACTCTTAAAACATTCCTATAAACAGTTACTATTAGTAGCGAATACAGCAGAAGAATTACTTGAAAAAATGAATGGGTTCCAACCGTTACCAGTTCCGAAATGGATGAATAAAGATCAAACCTAGTAGATTTCAAATATGCTGATTTTGTTTGTCACACTGAGGCGTTTCACAAAAATTTTGTCTAACGGTTGAAATGACGACGTTTTTTAATAACAAAGGAGTGCGTCATGCTGAACTTGTTTCATTATCACATCAGAGTGGAGTTCTCACTGATATGAGACCCTGAAATAAATTCAGGGTGACGAAAGATTAAAATCTGTTAATGGTAGTTTGTCCAAGTTTTAAAACAAGGTCAATTCATTCCCTTTTTTGTCATTAGGTAAACTTGGAACCATTAAATCATACCCCAGTTCATTATTAAACTTTTCAATAAAGTATTTTGATAATAGTGGCGATTCGGTTTCGAGATTTTGATGTACAAAAAAGTATAGATTTTCTAATCCGTTTTCAATCCATAGTTTAATACGGTCAAACCAATCGTCCAAACGGGAGTAATCACTTTCATGGTTTGCACCATTATATCTGATAAAAGCATCTTTATTGGTTAATTTCATATGTATTAAATCACGTCTTCCAGCAGTGTCTACAATAATATTAGAAATGTTATTTTCTTCAAATAGTGCGTATAACTCATTAGCTACAATGGTATCATTATACCAATCAGTATGTCGTAATTCAACAGCAAGTGGAAAACCTGTTGGCCATTGTTGAATAAAGTTCGTTAGCACATCAAATTTATTAGGAGCAAAAGTAGGATGCATTTGTAGGAAAATTGTGCCCAACTTTTCTTGTAAATGAGCAATACTATCGAGATATCCATTAAGTTCAGCTTCGCAGTTTTGTAAGCGATTAAACTGACTGATACTCTGATTTATCTTTGGGAAAAATTTAAAGTCTGAAGTTGTTTTTTGATACCACTTTTCTACAGTGTCAGTAGGAAAGGTTCTGTAAAAAGTAGCATTCAGTTCTATACTATTAAATTGTGTAGCATAATACCTAAGTTCATCCTTGGTTCCTCGAGGGTAAAACCCTTTTAAATCTTGTTTATTCCATTTCGCACAACCCACATAAACATTGCAATTTTCTGCCTGTTGTTTTCCTAATATGTCATTAGTACTAATGTGGGTATCAGGTAAGGTAAAATCAATAGTTTCAGGATTGTCTACTTTTCCGAAATTCATGTTGTTTTATATTTCGACAGGCTCAATATGACATTTAAATACTTTTAGATAAGCTTCATTAGAACTTGTCTAGAAGCTCTTAAAAAGTTAAATTTACGACATAAAATTATATTCCCTCTAATGAATTCACAAGAGTACATACAACAACTTCGAGAAGAATTACGTCAGCATAACCATAACTATTATGTGTTGGATAATGCAAGCATATCTGACTATGACTTTGATATGAAATTGAAGGAGTTACAGGTTTTAGAAGCCAAGTATACTGAATTTTATGATGAAAGTTCTCCAACACTCCGAGTAGGAGGAGGAATCACTAAAAAGTTCGAAACAATCAAACATCGGTATAGAATGTATTCATTGGATAATTCATATTCAAAAGAGGATTTATTAGACTGGGAAACACGTATTCAGAAAATATTAGATTCTGATGATATTAGTTATACCTGTGAGTTAAAATATGATGGAGCCTCTATAAACATTACCTATACTAATGGGAAATTAGTAAGAGCCGTTACAAGAGGAGATGGATTTGAAGGAGATGATGTAACAACCAATATAAAAACAATTAAATCTGTTCCTTTGCAATTACAAGGTAATTATCCGAAAGATTTTGATATCCGTGGGGAAATCATGTTGCCTATTGCTGGGTTTCATAAAATGAATGAAGTGCGTGTAGCTAATGGAGAAGATCCATATATGAATCCGCGTAATACTGCTTCAGGAAGTTTAAAATTACAAGATAGTGCAGAAACTGCTTCAAGACCATTGGAGTGTTATTTGTATAATTTAAAAATAAAAGATAAAGGAAATACCGATATTGAAACACAATTTGGAAGCTTACAAAAGGCAAGAAATTATGGCTTTAAAGTACCAGATCATGCAAAGGAAGTAACTAGTATTGAAGGGATTTTAGATTATGTAAATCATTGGGAAACGGCACGTCATGAATTGCCTTTTGAAATAGATGGCGTAGTTATAAAGGTAAATGATTTATTTCAGCAAGAAGAACTAGGATATACGGCAAAGGCTCCTCGTTGGGCAATGGCTTACAAGTTTAAGGCGGAACAAGTTTCAACTATATTAGAAAGTATTTCGTATCAAGTAGGTCGTACAGGAGCAATTACACCGGTAGCTAACCTGTCACCAATATTACTAGCTGGAACTACTGTTAGAAGAGCTTCCTTACATAATGCGGATCAGATTGAAAAATTAGACATTCGTATAAATGATGCCGTTTATGTAGAAAAAGGAGGGGAAATTATCCCTAAAATTGTTGGTGTAGATACTACTAAGCGTGATGAAAATTCTGTTGTTACAGCTTATGCAACGCATTGTCCGGAATGTGAAACTGAATTAGTCAGAACAGAAGGAGATGCTAAGCATTATTGTCCTAATGAATTTGGGTGTGCACCTCAAGTAGTAGGAAGAATACAACATTATATTAGTCGTAAATCCTTGGATATTGAAGGACTTGGAGGAGAAACAGTTGCCTTGTTATACAAGGAAGGTTTGGTAAGCACATATGCCGATTTGTATGATTTAAAATTTGAACAAATTATTCCTTTAGAACGTATGGCTGAGAAATCAGCTCAAAATTTAATTGATGGAGTATTGGCTTCTAAAAATGCGCCATTTGAAAAAGTATTGTTCGGATTGGGAATACGATTTGTAGGTGCTACCGTAGCAAAAAAGTTAGCGAAACATTATAAAAATGTTTGGGATTTAGCTAATGCTACTCAAGAAGAGTTGGAGCAGGTTGACGAAATTGGAGTGCGTATTGCCGAAAGTGTGGTTGCCTTTTTTATTGATGTTAAAAATTTACAAGTTTTAGAACGTTTACAAGTAGCTGGAATCCAGTTAGCAATAAATGAAGACGATCAACAGTTATCAAGTACTGTTTTGGAAGGAAAGTCTTTTTTGTTTACAGGAAAGTTAACGCAATTTACTCGTGATGATGCCAAAGAAATGGTGGAGCAAAATGCAGGAAAAACGATTAGCGGTGTCAGTAAGAAGTTGGATTATTTGGTAGTAGGTGAAAAAGCAGGTTCCAAACTTAAAAAAGCAGAAGCTTTAGGAACAGTAACTATTTTGACAGAGACAGAGTTTTTGGAGTTGATTGGCTAATTGATTTTTAAGTTGATGGAAGACAAGAGTAGAAGAGCTTCGTTTAACGGCTTGTGTTACGCCTGCGGCAAAAAGCTATGATTTTATACACATTGTTGTGTTTTCGTACTTTTTTATTCTATTTCTTTTATCCCAATTTTCTTTAAATATTCAAACGTATTATCGTAAAACTGTTTTGGTCTTGTATGATCAGTTTTACTGCTTTCTGGTATAAAAATAACCATTCCCTGCCTTGCTCTTGTTAAAAGAACTCTATACGTGTTTTTAAGATACTCTTTATCTATTTCTTTATTGATATTTTGCCACTTTGTTCCTTTAAAATTTTGATATTTCCAATCAGTATTGTTCATATGAAAATTTCCACCCCAAGCAACGCAAGCCCAATCTATTTCAAGTCCTTGTATATCGAATTCCGTTGCTACTTCTTCTAAAAAATATGAAGAACGTATGTCTTGACTGTTGTTTAAGAACCAATTTGGTGCCGAAATTTCATTTTTAACGTCTATTCCAAGTGGTCTTAATCGTCTTGCACCAGATGAACTGATTAAACCTATTCTTTCACTTCCTTTTGCTTTATTCCTTAACCAGTCTTTTGCTTTGTCGAGATTTCTGGTAACAATAATAGGGTAATGTTCCCTTATTTCTGAATATATTCTTTTTGCGTTGTCTGTTTTGAGGTTAAGTAATTCGTGTATAAATGAGGATAGTTTTTCTGATCTAAATGACCTTATAGATACAGAAAGATGCAATTCTAATTCGCTTATTCCATTTTCAATTAACCAGTTTTTCGAGTCTTCAGACTTTAGATAATTGTCACTATTTAAAATTGAATCTGAATAATGAATACTCCAATCTGGAAAATGATTTTTTAAAGAACTTATCCATTCTTCTAAACCTGCTTCACCAGTATTTATTTCTTGTCCACCACCGATTAAACAGACAATTGTACACCAATCTGAATGTCTGTTCATCACGTCAATCAAAAATTCGGGCTCTGACATATCAAAATCTTCAACTCCTTTTTTTCTTTTCATAAATGAACTAACTTGATGTTTAGTCCAAGCTCTTTGGGCTTCATCAAAAACAACCACTTTTTCAATAGGTGCATTGAATTCATCTTTTAAGTATTCGTCTCTAAAGTGATGGATATTTTGAATAAAAGCATTGGCTTTTATTGCTGCTTGCTTTTTTGTAACTTTTTCTCCTTTCTCTTTAGCTGTTAAAACTTCATCCCTCGTCAAAGCTTCTCTTAATACGTCTACTAAAGGACCATTACCTGATAGAAAAACTGCGTGTTCATCTTCATCCGCTTTCATTCTTTCTACAGCTATATTTAAACCAGCTAACGTTTTTCCTGCACCTGGAACGCCAGTAACAAAACAAATGGATTTTAAATTCTTGGACTTTGAAGTTTCAATTACTGTATTAATACAGTCAGCCGTTTTGGATAGATTTATTGTTCCAGAATCAGATCGTGTTATTTCCTTTACATTATGCCCTTTATATAATGCTTGAGCAGCTTCCACAATGGTTGGTGTTGGTTTGTAAATTGAGTTACCCCAATATTCAATATTGATTGGTTTACTATTGTAGTTTATGAAGGTTTTAAGTGTATCAGCTATATTGTATTGATTAGATTTTGCAACACTATTATGGCAAATCACATTTGAAATTGGTTCTTTATAGTTTTCTGCATTTGTAGCTACTAAAACTGGAATAAGTTTCGAGTGATGACTTCCTTCGTGAAAGTTTTTCAAATCAATAGTATAATCAATAGCTTGTTCGATTGCATACTTTTCATATCCACCATCTCCAACTTTAAATTCAATTACAAAAACTATATCATTTATGATTACAATATTATCAACCCGCTTCCCCATTCTTGGTATTGCAAATTCAAAATATATTTGACCTTCAAACCCTACAAGTTGGTTTTTTAATATATTTATTTGTTTTCTCCAAGCATTTATTTGTAATTCTTCAAGGGTTCTGTTGCTGTGATTTGCTGTTAATTCGCCTAAAATACTCGATTCAGTATCTAATAAGTATTCTTTAATGGATTTTGAGTAATAGGCTCTTTTCATAAATACTTTTCTTGTTTAGATTTTTCGTTTTTGTATGAAACACAACGGTGAGATAAAATGAGTTTCAATTCTTTTTATTGATTGTTAAACGAAGTTAGTTGAATTTTGTGAGAAAGTCAAGTTGTTTATTTTTCAAAAAATGTATCAACTTCTTTCTATAGGAAATACTCAGTTTAGCGTAAACATACACACGCTTTAGGATGAATGCCAGAACTATTATGGTGTTATTCTTTCACGGTTTTCTTTTTTCTCACAAAATATATAATAGTTAAAATAACGATTGCACTTAGAATAACTATAAACTCATTTTGAGCAAGATTTGATAATAAATATATAATAGTCAAACTTGAAAGAATGGGAACAATATTGCCACCAGGAATTCTAAATTCATTTTTCGTTTCATGATTTCCTTTTCTAAGTTTCATTACAGACAAAGACACGCCTAGATAAATTAGTAAAATAGTAGCGCTAGAAATAATGGCTAATTGTTCAAAACCACCAATAGTGGCAAATAAGAATCCAGCTGCTGCATAGCAAATTATAGAAATATGTGGAGTGTTAAATTTGGGATGAATTTTTGTTAAAGGTTTTATAGGTAAGACATTATCTTTTGAAGCTCGAAATAATATTCTTGGCATACTCAATATTGAACTACTTAAGTAGCCTATCATAGAAATAGCTGCTGCAAAAGTCATTATTTTAAATCCAATTGAGCCAAAGACTTGATCAGCAACAGCGCCCAAAGGGTTTTCTTTAAAACCTGATAATGAATCTCCTAGTACTCCTTGTGCCACCGTTTGAATAAGAATGTATAGGATTAATACAATTATAATACTTATAAAAATCCCTTTCGGTATGTTCCTTTTAGGTTTTTTTACTTCACCACTAATTGACAATCCAGATTCAGCTCCTTGAAATGCAAAAAACAAAATTAATGAGATTTTGGCTATTTCAGTAAAGGTTGGTGTTGTTGTAATTGAAAGGTTATCAATAGACACCTCACCCCAAGCAAATAAAATTAGTAATAATAATGGAATAAGTTTTGTTATAGTGACAAACTTAACCACTCTTACTCCTTCTCTTACTCCTTTTACATTAATATAACCAAAGCCTGAAAAAAGGATAAGGAATGTAAGTATTTTAACGGATTGTAATTTAAATATAGGAAATAAAGAGCCAACTATGTCTACAATAGCATTAGCTACAGCAGCATCAGCTGAAATAGTTGCTAAAATAAAAAGTACCGCAGTAAGAAAACCAAAATAAGGTCCAAAAGCAGTTTTTATGTAAACGTATGGACCACCTGAAGTTGTTACTCTGCTGCCAACTTCTGCAAAGCAAAGCATAACCAATGTTATCAAAATACCACAAAATAAATATGCAAAAATACTTGAAGAGCCAAGTCCAGCAGCAATAATTGCAGGTAATACAAAAATACCTGAACCAACAATGATATTAATAATATTTGTGCTAAGCCCAAAAACTCCAATAACTCGTTTTAAATCTTCTTTAGTTTCCTCCATTTTCTAATTTTTACTTTTGAGTTAATTTTTAGTAACTTTTTTTATGTTTAGTAAAGATAGAGGGGGGGGATTACTACTAATTTATTCAGTTTTCTACTTAAAGCGTTTTCTGAAAATAATTAATTTTCTAGAGAATATAAGTGATTGTGTCTAACAAGTTAATGATAAAATGTGTTTCAATTCTCTTGTCTGAGGTTTAACGAAGTTAGTTGAATTTTATGAGAAAGTCAAGTTGTTCCTTTTAATCAAAAAAGACATCAACCTCTTTTCTTGAAGAAATATTCAATTTTGAGTAGATATTATTGAGATGGTTTTTTACAGGACTCACACTTATGAATAGCGAGTCCGCTATAATTTTATTACTACTCTTTTCATGCATTAATTCAAACACATTTTGCTCCTGAGGAGTAAGTATGGTTTTATAATCTACTTTGGTTCTTTTTTACTTTTCTTCAATAATTTCCAACAATTGGTTTTTCATATATTTTACAGCTCTTAATGATCCATCCTTTGATAAATGACTAGCATCACTAAAATATATTTCACTTCCATTAAATTCTAAACATAGTCCGTTTTCACAAAAAGCATCTGCAGGATTTATAAATATAATATTCTTTGATTTAGAAAAATATTTTAAGAAATAAGAATTGAGTTCAGATTCAAATTTATTTATTTTGTAAGTAGAAGATGTAGGAATTAATGATGTAGCATTTTTTGTAATATATTTTGGGCGTAATAACTTTTCTACGAAGTTAAGTTTATTAGTACCTGTCCTTGGAGAGCAAGAACCAAAAATCAGTAACTTTCTATCTTCTCCTATCATTTTATGGAATTTTTCTATTTTTTGAACCAAAAGCAGAAATTTGGTACTATCCTTTGGGAATTTCTCATACTTACCGGTTTTTTGATTCAGTATTTCCCCTCTATCTAATCCTCCCATCCAAGAATGACTCATAGCGATAATACTCTTTTTATGTTTCTGGATAAGTTTTAAATTTGCGGCAAAATGCTCTTTACTTTTCTTTGCATAACCATCTTCATCATTACGAATAATATCAGGTAGTTTCAAAGTAGTAATCCAATCGGAAATATAAATTTTTTTATTATGCTCTTTAACTAAAACATTGTCTAAACCATACAAGTAATGTGCGGCATGACTGTCTCCTATCCAAATCATATCCGGCTCTGTTCCTTTTTCAGGAGTTTTTCCAACCCAACCAGGTCTATAACCTGCAGCACCCCAATTGTTTTTGTTATAATCTTTTGTATTTCCAAACCTCTCAATAAGTTCGATGTTTTTATCATCTAATCTCCATAGCCAACCATCGTTATTATTTACTATTAGTTTTATGGCATATATTGATAGAATACCTGCAATAAGATAAATAATCAATGAGGTATTCGTTTTTATACTATACGTAGCGCTCGTATATCTTAAAGGTGTTTCGTAATATTTATATATGACAGAAGAAAGTAAAATCATCAGGATAAATAATCCAATTTGTTCAAAGGAATTAAATTCTCCATCAAAAATATATCGATAAATTACTATAATTAACCAATGTATTAAGTAAAGTGTATAGCTGATTTTTCCTATATGCTTTAAAAATTTATTCTCAAAAAGGAGCGATAAGTATTTTGAAGGGGGGAAGTATAATAATATACCAGCTCCTATACAAGGGAGTAGGTTAAGAGTGCTCAAATAAAGAGTATTCTTACTAAGGACTATTGCTGATGCAATGATTAGAGATAATCCTATGATATTTAAGATCAACTTTAAATATTCTGATTTTAATTTATTGACTACAATAAGAGCAATAATACCTCCGGTTAAAAATTCAAACATCCTAAAAGGCAGGAGGTAAAACTGCATTGATGATAGTCCTATAGAGGAATCGTCTTTAGGTAAAAACAAATCATGAAACCTTACTGAAACACCAAATTTTGAAGTGTAAAAGGTATAAAAAAGGCTTAAAAAAAAGAGCACTAGTAAACTAATGATTACCCCATTTTTTTTCTTAGAGAATAACCGCATTAACAAAAATAAAGTAATAGGGTATAATAAATAAAACTGTTCTTCAATAGCAAGCGACCAAGTATGAAGTAGAGGTTTGAAATTAGAAGCAGTATCAAAATAATCCGATTCTCCTAAAAAATGAAAATTAGATATAGCAATAGAACTCTTAAACATAGAGTTTGTTGCATTCATAAAATCAGAGGGAGAAAAAGCTAGAAAGGTTAAAATAAATGTCAAAAAGATTACTAAGTAAAGCGTAGGGATTAGTCGCCTGATTCTTTTTAAATAGAAGTTTTTAAAATCAACTTTTCCTGTTTCTGAAAATTCATTTTTTAATATGCGGGTTATCAAAAAACCACTAATTACAAAGAATACATCAACACCAATAAACCCTCCTTTAAATAGGTGTATGTCTAGGTGAAATAGAATTACTAATAATACAGCAATTGCTCTTAACGCATCAATATGATTCAAGTAACTTAATTTCTTCATTTATAATTTAATCATTAAAAATAATGGGGGAATTGCTAGTTTAGGATGTGAAATTTGAATTTAACCCACATAATACCATCCATTTTAAATTTGAATGGCGAAAGTAATTATTAATGTCAAGTATTTAGAAATATACACTGAAAAAATTGTGTTCCATAGTATTGAAAGTCCCTTATACAACGCTTTAATTTTCAGAAATAATTTAGAGCTACTTTATTTATAAAAGTTAAGTTGTTCCTTTTAATCAAAAAAGACATCAACCTCTTTTCTTGAAGAAATATTCAATTTTGAGTATATATTATTGATATGGGTTTTTACAGTACTCACACTTATGAATAAAGAGTCCGCTATAATTTTATTACTACTTTTTTGATGCATTAATTCAAACACTTTTTGCTCCTGAGGAGTAAGGATGGTTTTATAATCTACTTTAGGTTCTTTTTTTACTTTGGTTTTTTGAAACAAAACAATGTTTACAATTATTGATATAACTAATAATGCACCAATGATATAGAGTGTAATGCTAGTATCTGCATTTTTAGGTTCTAAGAATGTATACTGATCCTTTTTTAAGTCACTCGTAAACTGCTTGACATAGTCGGATTTAGGGTAATTGTGTGTGAGACGTTCCAATAGATCAGCATAATAATTAGAGGATTTTAAATCAGCTAGATAAGAACTCCTGCTGAATGATTTTTCATTGGCATACAAGTGATAGGTATATAATTCTACCAACGGATCATCAAAGGATTTACTAAATTCTTTTAACTTTTGAAAACAGTTTTTATAAATTATAGTACGTTGTGCATCACTCTTTGAGCTTTGTAAATTGTTTAGTAAGGTTTCCTGTAATGCATTTATTTCTAAAATTGCAGTATTATGTGTGCTTGACTGTTTGATTTCACAGAACAATTGTGACAAATCATTTAAAGGAAAAAATACAGTATCGGTATTATTAGCGATAAATAATATGGAATGACTCGTTTCACAATGATTTAAAAGGTGTTTAGAGTCAGAAATTTCATCATTACAGGTGTCAACATGTATTTTATACAACATGTTTTTAGAAGCTAAAAAATCACCTTTAAAAAGAAACTGCTGTAAGGAATCAATTTTACATTCCTGTATGATTTTTTCGGTGAGTAGTAAGTCACTTTTTTGATATTCATCAACAATAGTTAAATATGCAGTAGCGTCCTTAAAATTATCAGTCACTTCTCCAGAAAACTGAAACTGTGCGCTTACAACGAATACGTTTAATAAAAGAATGCAATAGAATAGTAATTTCTGCATATTGGTAGTTATGTTGTATAACAAATATAAGCTTTCTTAAGAATAATAAATCAATATCCTTGATGCAAGCACGCGAGGAATGAATTAACTAATGCCATTTTTCGTTCGAGGTATCCCGATAGCCATCGGGAAGGAAAGTTAAACCCACTGGTGGGATTAAATAATTCAAGACACTATTCTCTATACAGTTTTCTGTTGAAAACCACTCGAATTGACGTGTCTTGAATTGTTATTTAATTATAGTATTACTGATTTTAATTCGAAACCAATTGTGCAGTGTCAGTTATAGAACCCTTAATACGTAGCACCTTACTTTTTTCAGAAGCATTTGATACTACTGTTATCGTTTTTGAAAACGGACCAACTCTTTTAGTGTCGTATTTTACTCCAATCACTGCAGTTTCATTTGGCATAATTGGTTTGTTAGGTTTTGTAGCAACTGTACAGCCACAACTTCCTTTTACACTTGTAATGATAATTGGAGAATCACCTGTGTTTTTAAAAGTAAAGGTTCTGTTTCCGTCGGTGTTTTTGTTTACAGTTCCGTAATCAATAGTTTCTGATTGAAATTCTAAAATACCAGCTGTACTGTTTACTGTTTCTTGAGAGAATGCGATAGTGCAAATAAATAAACATGTACTAAATAATAACTTTTTCATAATAAAATTGTTTAGATTAATTGTTACTACAAATATCTGAACGATTCTCGAAAATGCCGGAATTATAAGGGTTGAAAAAGGGACTAGTCCTAGTATGAAATTAAAAAAGCACCCTGTTTTAGGGTGCTTTTAAGTATTAATTATTTTGTATTACTTAATAAAAAATAATTAATACAAAGTATTGAAAATAGTACTCTCAATTAAGATAAACTCATTTCTTTTTGTAATACTTCGAATGTTATATTTTCATTCCCTTGACTCCAAATAACACCAGTTAATGGTTTGTTAGGGTTGTTTTTTAAATTATAATTTTTATTATTTAAATCAAAATTGAAGTTATAAGAAGCACCCCAATTTACCCCAGCATATACTAAAGAATATTTACCTTTGGGAAGTTTGATTACAACTGATTCATTCAAATCATGGCCAGTACCATTTGCATTAAAGCTCTCACTAAATTCCCCTTCTTCAATTTGTAATTTTACTCCTACTTTGTAATGATACCCACTTTTAATATTGCAAAGATCAAAACTGTTTCCCCCATTTTCTTCTATAGCAATAAGAATAAGTTGATTATCACATGCTGTAATTTCTATAATATTTGACATAATATTTAATATTAGTTTCCTACTCATAAGGCTTTTCGGATTCTGCCTCGTTTTTATAGTGATACTGAACTCCACTTTTAATATATCTTGAAAATAAATTGTGCTAGCTTTTTATTTCTGTAGTAAAGCTACTGTAAAAGAGATGTTTAATATGAAAAATAGGCACAGGTGAGTAATTCCTGTCCATGAGAGAGGAAAAAAATAGTATAGGAGTGTTTTACAGGTTTTATAAGAGTATCTTTTTACAGATTAATACTTTTGAATAAATAGGGTGTAATTTTTTTATAGAGAATAACATATGGAGTACTGGTCATTTTACTGCGATGGTATGTAATAAAAATACAATGAGCCAGATTATTATCTGGCTCATTGTATTGAAAATATGATATTGTTTTTAATTAATTCACACTAGCGTTAAGAAGTGAAACTTGTAATGTGTTTACTTTATCTGGGTTTAATGAAACTAATACTGGTGAAAAACGGTCAGAATAAGCAAAGTTATATGCATCAGAAAGTTTTTGTAAAGTAGCAGCATACTGATTGTAATTGGTAGCGTTGCTTTGTAAATTACCAAATAAGGAAGTATTTGGTATTGTAAACCATTCACTACTTGTCATTTCACCTACCACTTTTCCATTAATAATTGTTTCAGAGCCAATAGCACCAATATTTAATCCAGATAATAAATCACCGGTGATCCATCCATACACATCGTTTGCTGGATTTTGTGTAGTTCCTCCATTGAGTGAAAAAGGAGCATTGGCGCCATAGATACCACTTGGATTGATAAGGGCTTCTTTTTTATAAACCATTGTAGTTATTCCTGAAACGCTACCAATTGTTCCAGTTAAGGTAATGTCATTTGAACTATCAATAGTGGCCGTTAAATTATACCCTTGTGCACTTTGTGATCCTGAAGTGGGTACACTGGGACCAACTCCGCTAAATGTACCTGAAATTGTAGCTATAGTAGTTTTTATTTGTCCTTGCTCCGAATTATCTTTTTTTGTTAAAAGATTGGGGCTTAAAAAAGTAAGATACTCTTCAAAAAGGTTATAAGGTGTAACTGGTACACCTCCAACTGGTGGGTAAGAAGAAGGGCCAATAATACGAGCAAATCCACTTCCTGGTTGGGTTGGTTCTTGTGTGAACTTACCAGGGACAAAAGCAGGTAATGCATTGGCTAAACCAGATTGTGGAGTAGAAGTAAGATTATTCAATTGATCGTATACCATTTGAGCTGTTGTATCTGTTTTAAGCCCTTGATCTGTTTTAATGGATTTTTCATTTAGAAATGTTTCTAATTGCATTGGTATACTCCAATAATCAATGCTTGTTAAATCCGCAACATCAGCAGGGTCTCCGTTAAATGTTAATTCCATTTTGTCATATCGAAGAAAAAAATTTGGATCAGTAATATTCTGAGCAGGCTCATAATTTGCATTTTGAACTGCCCAAGTTTTCCCGTAACTGATATAAATTCGACCACTAAAATTTTGAATGTTTACTCCATTATTCAAATCACTTAAAGAATACCAATTTCCATCACCTTTTGATTCATTAAGGGGTTTAATACTTAATTCGAGAGGTTCGATTTGGTTAGGTGCAGGATAACTGATATGAAAAGGGGTTCCGATTCCTGAAACAAAACCTATTGATACTAGTTTATCAGATAAACCACTTTGATTTTTGAATTTAATTTTTAATGTTGACATATGATTACTTTTTTAAGTTTTTATAAATTGATTTTATATAAAACTATTGTAAAAGAGTAATTAATTTTAAAAAAAAGGCATAAGTGATTGTTTCCTACCCATGAGAGAGGAAATAAATAGCATGTATTTTTTTTGGCTAATTTCCTATAGAAAAGAAAAACTATGTACGTATTTGAATAAAGGAGAACCCCATCCTATTTTAACGTACGTATTTTTTTGATGATCGTTTTGTACGTATCACTTAGAGTTGCTTTATGACCACCTGATAATAGTATAAGGTTATCCGAAGGAACAATTTCGAGTATTTTTTCAGTGTTAACAATAAAGTTTCTATGTGTTCTACAAAAATTGTTATCATCCAGTAAATCCAGAATTTTTGTTAGTGATATCAGAATCACGAACTTTTCTTTTTCGGTAATGATATTGCAGTATTTTTCTTCAACCTCAATAAATATAATCTCTTTGAGGTGTACTTTTTTTAATGACTTTCCTTTTTTAATAAATAGATACTCTTTACTGATAACGGTGTCTTCTTCATCACTTAAAAACACATCGTTTTGAGCATAAAATTTTTCTACTGCCATTTCTATGGCATATAAAATTTCCAACTCATTAAAAGGTTTCATTAAAAAACTGAAAGGTTGGGTGAGCTTTGCGCGTTCAAATATTTTACGATCGGTAGAACTGGTTAAAAATACGAAAGGTCTTGCCGCATCGGGTACTACATTGATAGTTTCGGCAAACGTAATTCCATCAGGATTCCCGTTTAGAAAAATATCAATAACAACTACATCAACTTTGTTATTATAAAACAGGTCTAAGGCATCTTTATAAGAAGTAGCAACACCTACAATGTTATAGTTATTTTCTTCCAGCACTTTAACTAACGCATCACTTTCTGCTTTAGTGTCTTCTATAATAAGTACGTTTACATTATCCATTAGCGAGCTGTTTTGGGTAAAGATACAATCATTTTTGTTCCTTTACCTAATTCACTTTCAATGTTAAACTTTCCATTGTTTTTTTGAAGCATTTGTTTTACCAACTGCATTCCTAACCCAGTACCGATGATGTTTTCGTTTTCTTTTTTAGAGAGTAGGGCAGTGTCTTTTAATAATTCTAAACGGGTGCCTTCACTCATTCCTAATCCGTTGTCTTCAATAACAAGTTCACAATATGTGTCATTAGTGTTTCTGGAATAGACTTTAATACTACCGTTTTCATTAGAGAACTTTATAGCATTATCCAGTAAATTCCTAAGAATAATTTTTAAAGATTCTTGATCAGCATCTATGAGGTCTTTTTTTGTAACGGTGTTTTCAAAGGAAATGTTCTTGTCGAGCAGTAAAGGTTTGTAATTGTACGCTACTTGCTCTACAATAAAAAATAAACGCATGTACGTAATTTCAAAGTAGCCTTGTTGGGTTTGTAATAAGGCCCAATGCAATAAGTTGTCCAATAAATTATAGGCGCCATTGGTAATAGCAGCGTTCGTATTGAGTTGGGTATCTAGCTCAGTAAAGTTTTTAGTGGCTAGACTTTCTTGTAGTTTGGTATTACTTGTTTTTAAAGCGTTTACGGAAGAGCGTAAATCATGACTAACTATAGAAAACAATTTGTCCTTAGTAGCATTCATTTCATCTAGAGCTACTTTTTGTGAGACTATAATTTTATTTGATTTTATTTTTTCGCTGTAAAAATATCCTCCAGCTGTTAGTAATACTAATAAGCCTATTGCGGAGTAAAATAATTTATTTCGTTCAGCTACTTTTAATTTATTTTCAGCTTCTAAGACAGTAACCTCCTTTTGTTTTTGTTTTACGGCAAATTCTTTTTCCAACTTGGCTACTTCCCAAATTTTATTTTGATTATTTAACGAATCATTCCATTTTTCAAATTCTTTTCTGTAAACGAGTGATAGTGGATAATTCTTACGGTTTTCCTCTACAACAGCCATATTTTTAGTTGCAGTTCTTTTTAAATTAAAATCATTTGTTTTTTTTGACAATTCATAGGCTTTTTGAAAATAGGGAATGGCCAAATCATCTTTATACTGTACATAATATAAGTTAGCAATATCTACATAACCGCCTATTAACATAAGCGTGTCATTTTTTAATTCTTGTGTTTTTGTGCTTTTTAGGAAATAGTATTCAGCTTTATCATATTTTTTCAGGTTTAAATAACAAATTCCTAGATTATGTTCTATATTACTCTTCCTTGTCCCGAAGAATTCAGGCGTATTATTTCCATCAAAATCCTTAAAATAAGTTATGGCTTTTTTATATTTTTTTTGTTTTAAAGCAATTGTACCTAAAAGCATTTTTACCTGAAAATAAAATTCAAAACTTTTTGAAATATTTTCTAGTTCAAATTGAGCTTCTTTATGTATGTTTTTTTCATTAAAACTATAGCCTCTAAAATAATGACAGTAATTTTTAAGTTCCGATTTTTTTGTTGGTATACTCAATTGTTTCATAGAGTATACCAATGTAGAGTCCCATTCTTTTTCTAAAAAAAAGGATTGTGCTTTCTGAAAATTAACTTCACGAATATATTGATTACTCTTAATTTTAATTTCTTTTTCTACTATACTTAATCCTTCTTTTTGTTGAGAAAAAAAAAGTGAGGGTATACTCAAAAAAAGAGTTAGAAATAATACTTTAATCTTAATGTTCATTAACTAAATTTTTCAGCAATTTAGTTAATTTTTAAAATATAAAAAAAAGCAGAGACTAAATAGTCTCTGCTTTTAAAAAAGTTTGTTTTATTATTTTTAAAACAAAAATAGTTTTGATCTTATTATTTGTTAACTTCATCAAGTATTGGAGGTTGAACAACAGTTTCTGTTCCTCTAGAAGTTTCAGGACCTGTGGTACCCGAACCGATTTCTGCTTCAATTGAATTAGCTGGGTTTGTATCTCTAACATATATAGTAACTGTTTGATTAGCTATATTACCTTTGTAATCAAACGCAATTTTATATTCATTAACTTTCTCAGGATTTTCCGATGGAAAACTATAATCTATATAAACTTTATAATTGTTATTTGTTCCTGCCCATTGTACATTTGGTTGAGTAGCTTTAGCATCTATAAAAGCTCTAAGTTCAAATTGTGCAACACTCCCCATTTGTCTTACGAATGTAACTGTAGGAGCTATTGGCTTAGACTCATTTCCTGGTTTTGGATTTGGTATATTTTTTTCTATTTTTTGAATAATTGGATTGGTGATACTCATAATATTTATTTTTAATTTGGTTAAAACAGTTTTAAATGTAATAAAAAAAACCTTTAAACTGTTAAAAAAAGTAAACAAATGAGGAGTTTTTTAGTACTCCTCATGAATTTTAGTATTTGCTACATTCCTAATACTGTCCATTTTGATTCAGCAGATATATTTGCGACACCACCAAGAGTAATAGTTGCTACACCTCCCGTGTTAGTAAA
>JABSPO010000128.1 GCA_013214625.1 Flavobacteriaceae bacterium | reverse complement strand
AAATGAGTATAATGGAAGAGACTCTGGTCATGTACGAGTTTATGAAAACATATCAGGCGTTTGGACTCAAATTGGAAATGATATTGATGGTGAAGTAGCTGATGATAGATTTGGAACTAATGTTAGTTTAAGCTCTAATGGTAACATATTAGCTGCTGGTGCACCAACAAATGATGATAATGGTTTTAATACAGGTGTTGTTCAAGTGTTTAATAGAAAAATTTTAAGCATACAAGAAAATACATTTGGCAGTGAGTTTAACATGTACCCTAACCCGAGCTTTGGAGTATCAAAAATACACTTAGGGGAGCATTACAATAAAGTATCTGTAAAGGCATTTAACGTATTAGGTAGACTAGTTACTACACAAACACTCAACAACACCGATGTTATTCAATTAAGCACCCAACAATTCACTACTGGTATTTATTTTATTAAAGTACAGTCGGGTACTAAGGAAGCAACTATTAAATTGGTGGTAAAATAAATAAGTAATACCTTTATTAAGATAACAAACCCTCTTTGCAGATATATGTAGAGAGGTTTTTTTGATAGATACCACTATAAATGAATTGGTTTTATTCGTTTAATATGTCATGCAACAGTGCTAGACATTTAATTTCTTGATTAAAGTTGTTCGACAAAATAAAGTTGTGGGGTGCAAAATCAAGTCTGATAGCAATGCTATACTTTTTTGTTTTTGTATTTTTTTTGAAATGTTTAATGTCTATACTCTAAAAAAATAAATCAATTTCATATAGAATAGTCCTTGTTTTCCACTCGGTTAATTATCATCCAATGGATATCTACATGCTTATGTTAACGATTTGGATTACTAAATACTGTATTTATATTCTCATAAATTTTTGCTAAATTGAAATAAATTCACTATATTTAGTAAGGAAGAACTGTTTTAATTAAAAGATGGTTCTAGTAAACATAAGCACATAGGTGTTTGTATAATTAAGTGTATTATTGAAAAAAAATTAACCAAGAGCAATCATCGCTATTTTAAAAAATAACAATGATGAGTAACAAAAATAAAAATAATATTTATTGGATAGCCACAGGACTATTAAGTGCATTAATACTTGTATCGGCTGGACTTGACCTTTTCTATAATGAAATGGTAAGTGAGGCCTATATTGGGTTTGGGTTTCCAACTTATATTATTTACCCATTAGGAGTTGTAAAAATATTGGGATTGATAGCCATATGGTATAAAAAAGCAAATATGCTGAAAAAGTTAGCTTATGCAGGGTTTTTCTTCAATTTCTTGCTTGCTTTTGGAGCGCATATAGCTGTGAATGATTTAGGTTTTATACCTGCTATAATTGGAGTTATACTTTTGGGAATCTCCTATATGTATGATAAAGAAGTCATTTCCTCCTAATAGTGCACGACACTTTGTGTATATAGATTAGTATGACATTATAATAACACAGAAAAGTCTAACAGCAATGTTAGACTTTTCTGTGTTTATACCAATTAAATTTCAAGATGCTCATAAGAAAATAAACGATTTAATAGTGCATTTTGAATTTTAATTGGTATTGTACCTTTCTTATGTCTTGTCTGGGATTATATAATACTTAATAATAACATTCCATTTTTAATACTTATGACGTTTTTTAACTAGAACACAACATTTTTAGTTAAAAATGAAAAGATAGTTTTGAAAATACGCAGTTTATCGTTATTTTGTGCAAATCACCCCCTCAATCTACCAAACTTCCATTGAAAAAATATAGTATTTATATCGCTGTAATAGTCATAGTTGCTTTTTGTAGCGCTATGCTAAATGATCCCTTAGAATCGTTAAATATTAATGAACAACTAAGCACTAAAATACCAATAGAAAAAACTAAAGAAAAACAGCCTGTTTTAGTAGCGCGTTTTTCGGAGGAGGAAACACAAAAGGTAAGTAATAAGTTAGATTTATTATTGCAACGCATTAATAAAAGACACGATTTTCACGGCTCATTACTAGTCGCAAAAAACGGAAAAATAATATACAGTAACCAGGTTGGGTATAAAGATTTCAGAAAGAAAGAATTACTAGATGAAAAATCGGTTTTTCAATTGGCTTCAGTAAGTAAACAATTCACTGCTGCAGCAATTATGATATTGAATGAAAGGAATCAAATTAAACTTACAGATACCGTAAATATCTATTTTCCTGGATTTCCTTATGAAGATGTTACTATTAAAAATCTGTTAAATCATACTGGAGGCTTGCCAAAATACTTTTGGGTTGCGGAACATAAATGGCAACATAAAAACGCTCCCACCAATAGTGAAATGATGGACTTGCTGGAATCAAGCAAGGTGCAAAGATTTTATAAACCTGGACGTAATTTTGATTATTCAAATACAGGCTATTTAGTATTGGCTTCTATTGTCGAAAAAGTTTCTGGAACATCTTTTAGTGCTTTTGTGAAACAAAATATTTTTGAACCCTTAGAAATGAATGATTCGTATGTATATAGTTTTGAAAATGATACTATTGCTGCTAATCAATTAGATGGATATCGATTGCACAAAGGTTGGAGGCATCTAAAAATCAATAAGACAATAAACGACGCTATTGTAGGAGATAAAAATGTATATTCTACAGCCGAAGATTTATTTAAATGGACCATCGGATTGAATAGTGAAAAACTATTCTCTAAAGAATCTTTAGCACTGATGTATACTAAAGGAGAAACTGTTTATGGTAAAAAAATACCGTACGGATTTGGGTTTAGAATTAGAAATGATGAAGAGAACAAAATTTACCATCATGGTAAATGGAATGGGTTTAGAACAGGACTTACACAATACATGGAAGACGATTTGGTGGTTATTGTTTTAGAACATACCAGTTACGAAGGAATTGCAGCTTTAAATAAAAGAGTAAAGAAAATTGTTGAAAAAAATTTCAGTATTTAAAACGGATTCATACAATATTGCCTCAAGTATAAGTAATCAATACCCTCAATGCAAGCCTTGGTGAGTTAGCCCCACTATTGGGTTTGAGATATAAGTAGAAAAACAACATGCCAGTACAGAACATACCAGAGCTATATTTAGAAAGACCCATTGATAACACAGATTTGTTTATTTATGATTTTAAAATGACCGAAGATGTTATCAAAACAAAGGTTAATTTAAATATGCACATGTTCAGTTTTTTGCAAGAAGGAAAAAAACAAGTTCATTTTTCCGATGTTACAGTTGCTGTTAATAATGAGCAATCCTTATTATTAAAAAAAGGAAACTGTCTCTGGACGGAGTTGTTAGATAACGAATCGGTTTATTTCTGCAAGCTCTTATTTTTTTCGGATAAACGACTAAAAGAGTTTTTGGAAAAACACACTACTCAAGTTCAGTCTAATAATGAAGTACCATATTTTGTGATACAGAACGACTCTTTTATTACGGGGTATTTAAATTCACTAACTACTATAAATGCTGCTCCTTCTGTTTTTATGGAAAGATTGCTTTCTGTTAAGTTTGAAGAGTTGTTATTATATCTAATTAGTAAATACGGAGTTGTTTTTGAATCTTATTTATACTCGTTAATTGCAGAGAAAACTTCAGCGTTTCAAAAAACAATTGAGAAGAATACTTACACAAGTCTTACGCTAGAAGAAATTTCTTTTTTATGCAATATGAGTTTATCTACATTCAAGCGTCATTTTATAAGTGAGTACAATATTTCCCCTGGAAAATGGTTGCGCGATAAACGCCTGGTAAAAGCAAAAGAATTATTAGCCGAAGGGAATTTGAAATCATCAGACATATACTTGGAGTTGGGGTATAATAACTTATCAAATTTCAGTACTGCTTTCAAGAATAAATTTGGAGTGAGCCCAAAGCGTGTGTAGGTTTTAGACTTAAATTTTCTCATATATAAAATTTCGACACATAAAAACGAACTGTTTTCATAAGTAATTGACCTTTTTTAGTTGCTTAATGTGGTTGTTCTGGTGGTATCTTTGCAGTGTTAAAAAAATAAACTAAAACATATATATTATGAATATTACATTAGCACAAGCAGAAAAAATGATAGCAGTAGCAAAAGAAAAATCTACAGCTATAGATACAAAAATGAACATCGCAATTGTTGATGCAGGAGCAAACTTAGTTGCATTCGTACGTATGGACGGAGCATGGTTAGGATCGTTAGATATTTCTATTAAAAAGGCAAAAACAGCACGTTTTTTTGATATGAATACAGGAATAATTGGAGAGTTGTCTCAACCAGGTCAACCATTATTCAACATTGAGCATTCAAATAACGGACTAATTACATTTCCTGGAGGAGTACCAGTAAAGGATGCTAATGGTAACGTAATTGGAGCTATTGGAGTAAGTGGAAGTTCAGTAGAGAACGATCATACTGTTGCTGAAGCAGGAGCTTTAGCAATCTAAAAAGTAAAATAAATATATTCTAAGAGGTTGCTTGAGTTTTAAGCAACCTCTTTTTTTATGTGATTAATAGAATAATATTTGGATTAACCGATCAAATAAAGCAGCGTAAAAATGGATAATAAGGATATGAAAAAGTACTTAGCAGAGTTTATAGGAACATTTGCACTGGTATTTTGCGGTACAGGAGCAGCAGTAGTCGCTTTTATATTATTTGCTGGCCCAATTTCGGGAGGTTCTTTTAATCCTGCAAGAAGTATTGCTCCTGCCATTGTTTCAGGAAATATAGCAATGCTTTGGATTTACATAATTGCACCAACATTTGGGGCAATTGGCGCGATGTTACTTTGGAATAAAGTCATAAAATAGAAACTTTAGTTAACTAAATAATTAAAACAAATATATTCTAAGAGGCTACTTAAATTTAAAGAGCCTCTTTTTTATTATAGATAAACTAAAAAATTAATGTTAAATTAGAGCGTTAAATAATTGTAATGAAAATTGTAAAAGCTACAAATACTGATGCACTTGCATTAACGGAATTAACACTCAGGTCAAAATTACACTGGGGATATACGGAGGATCAAATTGAAGGGTGGAAGGACGATTTAACAATCAATTCGGATTATGTTGATAATAATGAGGTATACAAGTTACTTGTAGATGATACCTTAGTAGGTTTTTATGCATTTCTTCCAGAAACAAATTTAAAAGTGGAGTTAAACTTTTTGTTTGTAGCTCCAGAATTTATAGGAAAGGGTTTAGGGAAACTATTAATTACAGATTTCATTGAACGATTAAAGAGTCTAAAATATAATGAAGTAACCTTAATCGCTGATCCAAACGCAGAAGTATTTTATAAAAGCGCAGGGTTTAAAGTAATTGAAAAGCTAAAAAGTTCAATTGAAGGACGGTTTTTACCAGTCATGGAAATGAGAATAATATAATTATAAAAAAATAAGATGTCATGTCAGGAGAAAAAAATATAGCAGCATTAATTAAGGGGATGACCCCAAAGTTAAATTCAGGAGAATATGTGTTTTGTACCGTGCCAGATATTAGTAATATTAATAGGACAGATACCATTTGCGAGTTTAAAGAAGTAGAAGGAGTAACCATAGTTATAGAACGCAATAAGGCAGACGCTTTAAAGTTGAAATATGAATATGTGGCTTCATGGATTACTTTGCAAATTCATTCTTCTTTGGAAGCGGTGGGTTTAACAGCATTGATTGCTACTGAATTGGCAAAACATGAAATTAGTTGTAATGTGATTGCAGGTTATTATCATGATCATATTTTTGTTGCTAAAAAAGATGCCAGTACTGCAATTCAAGTACTTGTTACCTTATCGGAAAATTAGCGTTAATACCCAGAAAAAAACAATGACTTCTTTGAAACGTTTTACGAGAAAAATTGAATAAATTCGCGGAGTAGAGAAGGCGTAAAAGATTTTTATTTACTGAATGCTTAAGAAACATTGCTCACAAATAAAGAAACCCTTTTTTAAATAGCACCTTAAAAGGTGTTTAAATTCCTAAAAAATGAATGATTCGTTAAATATTTGTTTGTCTTGTGGGCTCTGTTGTGACGGAACCTTGATTGGTCATGTACAGCTCAATCGTGAAGAGATACCAGCATTAAGAAAAATAATGGATATAGAAGATGAAAGCGGAAATGGCTTTTTTCTTCATCCCTGTAGCAAATATTGTGATGGTTGTACTATTTATTCCCAAAGACCGAAACAATGTGCTAGTTTTAATTGTGGACTTTTAACATCTTATGAGCAAAAGGAATTGGGTTTTGATTCGGCTATTGAAATAATAGATAGAACGAGGCAAAAAAAGATTGCTATAGGAAAAAAAATAGTGGCGCTAAATATTACGCTCAAATCTCAATCATTTTACTTTAAAATGGTTGAACTAAAAAAGGTGTTACAGAAAATCAAGTCAGAATCATCATTTACACAAAAACATATTGAGTTAACAGCTGATCTCAAGGAACTCGATGGTTTGCTGACAAATAGCTTTGGGATATCTTCATATTAAAAATAAAAAACATTCTGCACTGTATCTATTCATAGGAAAAAGGTATGAGTTAGATTCAGTTTATCGCACCCATTTTCTTAATGAATTGTTAATTTTTTTTATCCAGTAGAATTTTAAAGCTACATTTACTAGATGAAAAACTTACAACGCGTATTGATTGTATTTCTTGTTTTAGCAACAACAAATACATTTGCTTTTCAAAAAAAGAAAAGAAAAAACAGAAAAAACAACACAGAACAAGCAGCTCCTAAAAAAAAGGAAGACAAGAAAAAAACAATTACTGAACTCGTTAAAACAAGTAAAAAAATAGAAGGGTTGTTTACCATCTATCAAGATACTATTAACGGATCAATACAAATGTTGGTTTCTAAAGATCAGTTAAAAAAAGAGTTTATATATTTCAGTCAAATTGCTGATGGGGTTATGGATGCTGGCGCTTTTAGAGGTTCTTACCGAGGTTCGCATGTGTTTGAATTAAATAAGCATTTTAATAAAATAGAGTTTGTAGCTAAAAATAACTCGTATTATTTTGATCCTAACAATCCTATATCGAAATCAGCTAATGCAAATATAAGTCAAGGAATTATGGCTGCTATCACAATTGAAGCAAGTGACGATAAAAAAGGGTTGTATTTAATTAAGGCAGATGATTTGTTTTTAAAAGAAACACTTTCTCAAATAAAAAGAGCTAAACATCCAAAGCAATCGTCTACAGCATTTACGTTAGGAAGCTTAGATAAGAATAAAACAAAAATAAATGCCATTCGTAATTACCCGCTAAATACGGATTTAGCAGTAGAGTATGTGTATTCAAAATCGTCAGTGTTAAATAGTGGTTCAAACGCTGTTACTGATGCAAGAAACGTAAGTGTAAAAGTATATCACAGTTTAATAGCGATGCCAGAAAATGATTTTGTGGCAAGAATGGACGATCCTAGAGTAGGGTATTTTGCTACTCAGGTAACGGATATGACTTCTGCAAGTGCTACTCCGTATCGTGATATGATTCACCGTTGGAATTTAGTAAAGAAAAATCCAGAAGCGAGTGTTTCAGAACCAGTAACTCCTATTGTTTGGTGGATTGAAAATACTACGCCAATTGCTTTTAGAGAAACAATTACCAATGCCGTGTTAAAATGGAATATTGCTTTTGAGAAAGCAGGATTTATAAATGCAGTTCAGGTAAAAGTACAACCAGATGATGCTAAATGGGATGCTGGGGACATTAGGTACAATGTATTGCGTTGGACAGCTTCTCCTAACCCACCTTTTGGAGGATACGGGCCCTCTTTTGTAAATCCAAGAACTGGAGAAATTATGGGAGCGGATATTATGTTGGAATATGTGCACCATACCAACAGAGTACGATTTGATAAGTTATTCGAATTGCACAATGTAAGCACCACTGCATTTGATGAAGAAACTCCAAATGAGTCATTATCGTATTGTTCATTAGGGCATTTAGTACATGAAAACCTATTGTTTGGTCAAACTGCATTAAATACTTTAGGTCTTTCTACAGAAGCAATGGAAGGGATGAAAAAGGAAGCGATGATGCATTTAGTAATGCATGAAGTTGGTCATACCTTAGGATTAAATCATAACATGAAATCGAGTCAGTTATATAGTCCAGCACAATTAGCCGATAAAAAATTCATTACCGGAAAATCCTTAACGGGATCAGTAATGGATTATGAGGCAATCAATATTACAAACGACCGTTCGCAACAAGGGCATTACTTTACAACAACTTTAGGACCGTACGATGAATGGGCAATTGAGTTTGGATATAAAAATGTTAAGAATAACGCAGAATTAGAAACGATATTAAAGCGTTCTACAGAACCTCAGTTGATTTTTGGTAATGATGCTGATGATATGCGTAGTCCAGGGAAAGCAATTGACCCTAGGGTTATGATTGGTGATTTATCCAACGATCAAATTACCTATTCAATCAACCGTATTAAGTTGGTAAAAGAATTATTAGCGAAGTTAAAGACTCAATACACAACGGAAGGGAAATCATACCAAGAGTTATTAATAGCGTACGGTATTTTACAAAAGCAAGCAGCAAATGCTTCTGGTGTAATTTCAAGATTCATAGGTGGGGTTTATGTGGAAAGAGCAATGCAAGGACAAGCTAATGCAAAACAACCGTATACTCCTGTTGAATATGCAAAGCAGAAAAAAGCAATGAATGCATTAAACAAATACCTTTTTGCGCCTAATGCGAATAACACACCTAAGGAGTTGTACAATTACTTAGCGCGCCAACGTAGAGGATTTAATTTTTTTGGAGGACCTGAAGATCCTAAATTGCACAGAAACGTGCTAAGAAGTCAACGTAACGTGTTACGTCACTTATTACATTACAACACTTTACAACGTGTGGTAGATTCTGAATTATACGGAAATACATATGACATTGGAGAGTATTTGACTGATTTAAACAATGGAATTTTTAAAGCAGATATTTACGGTAGTGTAAATACTTTCCGTCAAAATTTACAGGTGGAATATGTAAACATGTTAATTGACATCCTTACTGGAGGTTCTAAAGGACGTTACGGAAACGTATCACGTTCTATGGTGTTGTATAATATCAAAAACATTAAAAAGATGGCAGCTAATGGTAGTGGAAACATTATTACAAAAGCACATAAAGCGCATTTAACAACCTTAATTAATAATGCACTGGAAGAGGTTAAGTAAAGGTACCTGTGCATTTTTTATGTTTTTTTATTGTCCCGTCTTGAAATAGCGTTAAAGAATTAATAACTTAAAGGTAGTAATTTTATATTGCTACCTTTTTTATTACTGGTATTTTACTTTACGTAAAACTCGTAGCACCTCTTTGTATTCTTGATATAATTCCTCTGAATGTTTTTTGAAATACCATTTCACACTGTTTAATTTTTGCTTAGCATCTTTAAATCCATTTAGCTTTAGTATCAAATAAGATGCAGGTAGATTTAAAACATCAATTTTTTCTTGCTCATTTAAAAGAGTGTCTTTATTTATTTTATCTAATAATACAGTATTGGAATTATAGATGTGAAATAAGGTTTTTTTATCATATAAAGGAGGAGTGAATATAAGTTCAGAAGCTATTTTGTAGTTGCCATTATCGGAAAAGTGAATAATTTTTTTTTCCAGTGGAAAACGTTTTAAATCATTATGAATCCCTAATGTGATATACTCAGTAATGATGAAGGAGTTTTCATTGTAGTGTATGTCCACCTCGTCTAAAGCAGAATAAAATAACTTAACTTGCTCAGTAATCATTTTTATAGAAACTCTTGAGTAGTAGGTGGAGTTTTCAACTTCTTTTTTAATACCTGACCAGCAGAGTACAAATTGTTCTTTAAATACAATGTATTCAGCTGTTCTGTTTTTGTGACTTTTCATAAAGTCAGCAACTGCATCTAAAGTGTGTTTAATGTTGTTTTTAGCACTTTTTTCAATATCAGCAACAATTTGTGAATTGATGTCTTTTAGGCTAAAATTAGTGATCATTAAGGCGGAATTACTGCCGATTCTTTTATAGGAGAAGTTTCTGTAATATTTATAAATCGTTTTCTTAAAAGATGATATGCTAAGAGTATCCTTGTGTTTTATAGTTACTAAGCCTATAACTTTGTTTTTTGCTAGTTTAGGAAAAGGAATGTTTTCATATAAAATAGAAGGAGGGTTATGTAGATAAGCATTTATCAAATTTTGAATTTTGCTATCATCGAAAAAATCAACACCTGTGAGTACATTGTTTTCATCCTCAACACCAACTACAATATAAGAGTTGTTGTATGGGTTTGCGTTTGTTAAGGCGCAAATATGTTTTAAAAATTTTCCTTTGCCTTCTTTTGAATGTAGGTTTAACTGACGTTTTTTGTCGTAAAAACTATTCTCATCATTATAAGTAAGCAATCGTTTTATAAGGAGTCGTTTATTAATCATTCAAATAAGAGTGTCAACTATTGTTTTTTTACAGTTAAAGTGCTAAGTTTTCTTAAAGTTATTCATTTTTAACCAATTTTTAACAAGGATATTGAAGTAAAATATTCAATTTGCACGATTCAATTACGAATAGTATTTTCACAGGATTAAATTTTTAAATAAATGGAAGGACAAACTGCGACTATCGATATCAAATCGATTAACGAAAAAATAGAAAAAGAGAGTGCATTTGTAGATTTACTTGTTATGGAAATGAGTAAAGTCATCGTTGGGCAAAAGTACATGATAGAACGATTGTTAATTGGCTTGTTAGGTCAAGGACATATTTTATTAGAAGGAGTTCCTGGATTAGCAAAAACCCTTGCAATAAATACATTGTCCAAAGCAGTAAAAGGAAGTTTTAGTAGAATTCAGTTTACGCCAGATTTATTGCCAGCCGATGTTGTTGGAACAATGATATATAATATTAAGGAAAACGAATTTACAATAAAGAAAGGGCCTATTTTCGCAAATTTTGTGTTAGCAGATGAGATTAACCGCGCGCCAGCAAAAGTGCAATCAGCTTTATTGGAAGCGATGCAGGAAAAACAAGTTACTATTGGTGATACGACATTTATATTAGACAAACCATTTTTGGTAATGGCTACACAGAACCCAGTGGAGCAAGAGGGAACATATCCGTTGCCAGAAGCGCAAATGGATAGATTCATGCTTAAGGTGGTAATTGATTACCCTAAACTAGAAGACGAACAGCAAATCATGCGTGACAACCTTAAAGGTAGTTATGCTCAAGTAAACGAAGTGGTTTCTGTAGATCAAATTAAAAAAGCACAAGTAGCGGTTCGTGAAGTATACATGGATGAGAAAATTGAAAAATATATTTTAGACATTATTTTTGCAACTCGTTATCCAGAAAAATATGGCTTAGCTGATTTAAAACCATTAATTAGTTTTGGAGCATCTCCTCGTGGAAGTATTAATTTAGCTATGGCGGCAAAATGTTATGCATTCATCAAGCGTAGAGGGTATGTAATTCCGGAAGATGTTCGTGCGATGGTAACTGATGTGTTGCGTCATAGAATAGGACTTACTTATGAAGCGGAAGCAGAAAATATTACTTCAGAGCAAATCATTACTAAAATTGTAAATCAAATAGAAGTACCATAAGTTAGTAATCAGTTTGCAGTGGCCAGTAAGCAGTAGTTTGTTACTCACTGTTATCATTTATACTGAACACTGCGAACTGATTACTGAACACTAAAGAAAGATGGATACAAAAGAGTTACTAAAAAAAGTTCGTAAAATCGAGATTAAAACTCGACGGTTAAGCGACCATGTTTTTGGAGGAGAATATCATTCTACCTTTAAAGGGCGTGGTATGACTTTTTCTGAAGTACGTAAATATCAATATGGCGATGATGTTCGAGCAATTGATTGGAATGTTACGGCACGTTGTAATGAACCACATATTAAGGTTTTTGAGGAAGAAAGAGAGCTGACTATGATGTTAATGGTTGATGTTTCTGGATCGAAGTTTTTTGGCACTCAAAATCAATTTAAGGATGAAATGGCTACAGAAATATCTGCAACATTGGCCTTTTCAGCAATGCAGAACAATGATAAAATTGGTTTGATATTATTTTCTGATGCAATAGAGTTGTTTATTCCTCCCAAAAAGGGACGTTCACACGTATTACGAATCATCAGAGAATTGATAGAGTTTAAACCGAAAAGTAAGAAAACAGATATTGGAGCTGCTTTTAAATATTTATCAAGTGTAATGAAAAAGAAAGCCATAACATTTGTGCTATCGGATTTTGTTGCTGATGATTATGATCAAACACTCAAGATAGTTGGTAAAAAACACGATATAACGGGTATTAGAATTTATGATAAACAAGAAGAAACAATTCCTAATTTAGGATTGGTTCAGATGAAAGATGAAGAGACAGGTCAGGTACAAGTAATTAACACTGCTTCTAAAAAAGTAAGAACTAATTATGCTGCGTTTTATAAAGAAAAAGCGGCTTATTTTGAAGAATCATTTAAAAAAAGTGGCTCGGGAGCTTTGTGTACTCGTGTAGATGAGGATTACGCAAAAAAATTATTGGGCTATTTTAAAAATAGAGGGTAAGAGAACAGTATTCAGTTGGCAGTGTTCAGTAAACAATAAAGTTGATAATGAATAAAAAATATATAATAAAAGAGAAGAGAGAAGAGAGAAGAGAAAAAAGACAGTTGCTCTTTGTTCTTTGCTCTTTGTTCTTCATTCTTTTTGCAAACGTTTCTACCGCTCAACAAATAAAAGTAGCTATTGATACTACTTCAATTCTAATTGGAGAAGAATTAAAACTGACATTATCAGTAGAAGTAGATACTATTGATTTAGTGGTTTTTCCAGAATCGAAATCGTTAGGTTTGTTAGAAGTCATAGCATCTTATAAAATAGATACGCTTAGAAATAAATCGAAATATATTCTGAAGAAAGAGTATGGATTAACACAATTTGATTCTGGTCATTATACCATTCCTCAGCAAAAAATAATCATTAATAGCAAGATATTTATTACGGATTCCTTATTGGTAGAAGTGAGAGATGTTGTTGTAGACACTACCAAACAAAAACTATTTGATATAAAACCTGTCATTGAAGTAGAGAAGCCATCTGAAGGATTTCCAATGTGGATCGCTTACGTTGTAATTGGATTATTGTTGTTAGGGACATTGTTATATTTTTTATTCTTTAGAAAAACAAAAGCAGAAAGAGAAGAAGAAAACAAATTAGCTCCATTTGAAGAAGCAATACAACATTTAGCACAATTAGATAGCAAAGGACTATTAGCAGCTAATGAATACAAAAAATACTATTCTGAATTGACGGATGTATTGAAAAAATATTTAGATGAAAAGGTATATGACAATGCATTAGAAAGTACTTCTGATGAATTAATTGAGCAATTAGAGTTATTAAGAGATTCTGGAAAACTACCAATATCTAAAGAAGCGATAGCAGAACTGAATGGAGTATTAAAAACTTCAGATTTGGTAAAGTTTGCTAAGTCACAACCAGATGAAGGAACAGCAAGAGTAGATAGAAATACGATTGAAAAAATGCTTCATGAAACAAAACAAGCAATTCCAGAACCAACTGAAGAGGAGTTGTTACTGAATGAGCAATATAGAATTGCGCAAGAGCGTAAAAAGAAACGTAAAAAGGTTATCTACGCTTCAGTTACAGGAGTGGCATTGATTATACTTATTGTAATAGGCTTAGGTGTTAAATACGGATTCTCTGAATTGAAAGATGAAGTTTTTGGTCATCCAACAAAAGAGTTGTTAGAAGGGAAATGGATTCGTAGTGCTTATGGTGATCCTGCAATAGTAGTTACTACTCCGAAAGTATTGAAACGTGTTTCTAACGAACAATTAGAAGCGATGAATACACAAAGTTTTGGGTACGGAAGTATGACGGGTAATTTTGCATTGGTATTAAATACTACACAAATTCCAGAAACTGCTCAAGCTGCTTTAAGCCAAATGAATAGCGATTCAGAAGATGAGGAAGAAGAGCAGGAAATCGATTTAGAGCAAGTGAATGAAATGACGCTACAACGATTAGCACAGCAAGGCGCAACTGACTTAATTGTAAAGCAAGAAGAATATTCAGGAAATGGATTAAGTGGAATGAAGGCATTTGGATCATTAAATATTAAAAATCCAGTAACCGGTGGTGTACAAGCTACTAATTATGAAATCATAACTTTTCAACAGGGTAATGCATTGCAACAAATAATAGTGTTCTATCAAAAAGATGATAATTACGCCGCAAAAATTGTAAAGAAAGTAATGGATTCTGCTGAACTTAAAAAAACTGAAGAATAATGTTTTGGAACTATGAATATGTAAATCCGGAATACTTTTGGTTATTTGCTCTTTTACCATTAGCGATAATATGGTATGCTTTTAAACGAAAAGAACAAGTAGCAACCTTACAAATGAGTAGTTTGAAAGGATTTCAAGACAACTCATTACTACCAAAGTTAAAGCCGTTGTTGTTGCTGTTAAGATTGTTAGCAATGTCGGCTATAATTGTAGCTTTAGCAAGACCACGAACAGTTGATATATCTTCAAGAACAAAAACGAATAAAGGGATTGACATTGTTATGGCGATTGATATTTCTGCAAGTATGTTGGCGAAAGATTTAAAGCCAAACAGATTAGATGCCTTAAAAAAAGTAGCGGCTAAGTTTATCAAAGGGCGTCCGAGTGATAGGATAGGCTTGGTATTATATGCAGGGGAGAGTTATACCAAAACTCCAATCACCAGTGATAAAAGTATTGTATTAGGTTCTTTAAGTGAGGTGAAGTATGATAGTAGGGTTTCTGGAGGTACAGCCATTGGGATGGGATTAGCAACTTCTGTTAATAGATTGAAAGATAGTAAAGCAAAAAGTAAAGTTATTATTTTATTGACGGACGGGGTGAATAACTCAGGTACAATAGACCCGAAAATAGCAAGTGAATTAGCATTAAACTTCGGAATTAAAGTATACACTATTGGTTTAGGAACTAATGGGACAGCGTTGTCTCCAGTGGCATTAAGACCTAATGGAAGCTTTGTTTTTGAGAGGGTGAAAGTTGAAATTGATGAAAAGTTATTAAAAGAGATTGCTAAGGCAACAAGCGGTAAATATTTTAGAGCTACGAATAATAAGAAGCTTCAAGAGATTTACGCAGAAATAAACAAGCTAGAGAAAACGGAAGTAGAAGAATTCAAATTTTATAATTATGATGAAAAATTTAGAATCTTCGCATTGTTTGGCTTAGGATTGTTTTTGTTTGAATTGTTATTGCGATTTACAGTGTTTAGGAGTTTTATATAAATCGTAGGACGATAGCCAGAGAAAAAGAATAATCAGTTCCTTCTCCCTCGGGAGAAGATTAGAGTTTACACTCAGCTTGACTGGGTGATGAGGGGGATTTAGTAAGAAAATAATTATTTGAAAAAAGGAGTCATCATACAGGCAAGTTCAAGAAGTAACGGGAATACTTCTAAAATTGTGTGTGTTATAAAAGCGCAAACTAAATTTGATGTGATTGATTTAAATCAAAAAGAAATCAATCATTTTGATTATGAGTTTAAAAACAAAAATGACGATTTTAACTTACTGTTTAAAGAGATAGTAAAAAACTATGATGTAATTCTATTTGCTACACCGATTTATTGGTATACCATGAGTGGAATGTTAAAGGTGTTTTTAGATAGAATTTCAGATTTCCTATTCCATGAAAAGGAGTTTGGAAGATTGTTAAGAGGTAAGCAAATGGGAATTGTGAGTTGCGGATCCGATGCAATCGTTTTTGAAGGTTTTGAAATGCCTTTTGTGCAAAGTGCAAAATATTTAGGGATGGACTATTTAGGGCATTTACACACATGGATGGAGAATGATGATATACCAGAAAATGTAACTAGTCTTATTGGTGAGTATGTCACTAATAAAATTCTAATAAAACGATAGTTCCTTCTCTAGAGGAGAAGGTTAGGATGAGGGGGAATGTTTTCTTAAAAAAGAAATATTATTCTTAAAGTATAAACAATAAAAAAGTTACCCGTTTACACGGGCATTAAAAATGTTTGAGTTAGAGGAGAAAATATATTTTTATGTATTAATAGCAATACCAGTATTGGTAGTTGCATTTCTGATGCTTTCTATTTGGCGAAAAAAGAAACAAAAGCAATTTGCTGACCATCGATTGTTACAAAGATTAACACCGGAAAAATCAGTATTTAAATTAGTTTTTAAAGTAGTGTTATGGTCTTTAGCAATAGCTTGTTTTGCAATAGGATTGGTGAATCCTAAATTCGGAACGAAATTAGAAACTGTAAAACGGGAAGGAGTAGATATTGTATTTGCTGTGGATGTTTCTAAAAGTATGTTGGCTGAAGACATTGCGCCAAATAGGATTGAGAAATCAAAGCAATTGGTGACACAAATCATCAATAATTTAGCAAGTGATAGGATAGGGATTATTGCTTATGCTGGACAAGCATATCCACAATTGCCTATTACTACGGATTATGCTGCTGCTAAAATGTTTTTACAAAACATGAACACGGATATGTTATCTTCTCAAGGGACAGCGATATCTGACGCTATTGAAATGGCAACAACGTATTTTAATGATGAAGAGCAGACTAATAGAATTTTAGTGATTATTTCTGATGGGGAAGATCATAGTGATAATGCAGTTTCGGCGGCTAGTTTAGCAGCTGAAAAAGGAATTAAAATTTTTACAATTGGTGTAGGGAAACCTGAAGGAGGTCCAATACCAATTAAACGCAATGGAATAATTGAGAGTTACAAGAAAGATAAGCATGGAGAAACAGTAATCACCAAATTAAACGAAACTGTTTTAAGAGAAATAGCTACAACTACTAACGGATTTTATTTAAACGGATCGAATACCCAGCAAGTAGTAGATGAAGTTAAAAAGAGACTATTGGCTATGGATAAAAAGGAGTTTGAAACAAAACAATATACTGATTTTGACCATCAGTTTCAATGGTTTTTAGGGTTCGGATTATTCTTCTTGTTCATAGATGTATTAGTGTCAGAAAAGAAAACAAAATGGATCAAGCAATTGAATCTATTTAATGAAAATAAATAAGTGCCTTCTCTTTGAGAAGAAAGGTAGTATGAGGTATTGAATATAGTAATAACCTCGAATAATATTTAAAAAATGAAAAATTTACTTTACATATTCGCATTGATAGGTTGTTCGGTTTTTTCGCAAGAAAAATTGAAGCCTCAAGATGAAAAATATATTTATCAAGGAAATAAAGAATTACAAGAGAATAACTTTGTAAATGCCGAAGCAGAATACCGTAATGCTATTTCTGAAAACCCTATAAATTCAGTTTCTAAATATAATTTAGGAAATGCATACTTTAAAAACAAGAAGACTAACGAAGCATTAGTACGCTATGAACAAGCTCAACAAGTAGCAGAAACGAAATCGGGAAAACATAAGGCATTTCATAATATGGGAAATAGTTTTATGCAGCAAAAAAAATATGACAATGCCATAGAAGCATATAAAAATGCTTTGCGTAATAACCCTAAGGACAATGAGTCTCGTTATAATTTAGCATTCGCTAAAAAAAAGAAAGAGGAGAAAGATAAGGAGGACGAAAAAAACAAGGACAAGAATAAAGACAAAAAGGATAATAAAGACAAGAAGGACAAGAAGGATAAAAATGACAAGGACTCTGATAAGAAAGACGATAAGGGAAAAGAGGACGAGAAGAAAGATAAGGACGACAAAGGCGATAAAGATAAAAAGGATAAAAAAGAGGACGATAAGGGGAAGGACGATGAAAAAAAGGATAAACAGAATGATAAAAAACAAGATCAGTCTGATACTAAAAAAGAATCAACCCCTCAACCTAAAAAAGGACAGTTATCTCCTCAACAAGTGCAGAGTTTGTTAGAGGCAATGAATAATCAGGAAAAGAAGTTACAGGAAAAAATGAATGCTAATAAACAGAAAGGTGTTCCTGTTAAAAATGAAAAAGATTGGTAATATCGATTTATGATTTTAGATTGACAATTGTTAATTTTATTAAGGATATTTTCTTTAATATTGAAGAGTAATAAATTAAAAGGTTTCTTCTCCTTTGGGAAAAGGGGAATGTTAATTAGAGTACCAGTTTTTAGGTTATCAGTTTTAAGTTTTTAAAGAAAAACTAAACTCATCAACTTTTAAACTCTTAAACTAGAACGTAGATGAAATTAAAAACACATATATTATTTTTATTACTTTTGGTTACCCAATTGCTCTCAGCTCAGGTAGCCTTTACTACAAAAGTGAGCAAGAAAAAGTTAGGAATTAATGAAAGACTTCGTGTAGATTTTGTAATGAATAGTGAAGGAGATAATTTCTCTCCACCAGCTTTTACAGGTTTTACTGTTGTAGGGGGGCCGAGTCAATCGGTTAGTCATTCATGGATTAACGGTAAACGTTCTTTCTCAAAAACCTATACCTATATTTTATCTCCTATAAAAAGAGGGAAGTTCACTATTAAGCAAGCGAAAATTGAAATAGAAGGCGAAATTTATAAAACAATTCCTGTAACTGTAGTGGTTGTTGCTGCCATAGCCAAACCAAAAGATCCGAATGATCCAGATTATGTCGCTCAGGAGAATATTCATTTAGTAGCGGAAATATCTAACACGTCTCCTTATTTAAATGAAGCTATTACAATTAAGTATAAATTGTATGTAGGGTCATCAGTAAATGTGAGTAATTTTAATCCTATTGACAACCCGAAGTTTGCTGATTTTTGGAGTCAGAATATTGACATCAAGCAATTCAAAATTGAACAAGGAACTTATAAAGGACAGGATTATAAATTTGTAGTAGTACGTAAGTCAGTATTATTGCCTCAGAAAACAGGAAAATTAGCAATAGAACCGTTAACCTTGGATGTTATTGTGAATGTGCCGACTAACAGAAGAGATTTCTTTGGAGGTAGACAGTATCAAGCAGTACATCAGAAGGTAGCCGCGGGTAATAGAACTATAAATGTAAAACCACTCCCAGAAGCAGGAAAACCAGCAAGTTTTACTGGTGCAGTTGGAGAATTTGAGTTTGATGTAACAGCTACTAAAACGGCATTAAAATCTGGAGAGTCATTACAAGCTACGGTAAAAGTAAGTGGACGAGGGAATTTAAAATTATTTGAATTACCAAAATTGGTTGTACCAAGTTCATTGGAGGTATATGAACCTGAACATAAAGAAAACGTCAGAACCAATTTAGCGGGAATGAGTGGGGCTATAAGCGATACGTATACTATTGTGCCACAGTATAAAGGTAATTATCCAGTATCAAAATTGGAGTTTAGTTACTTTAACCCTAAAACAGCTAGCTATCACACACTGAGCTCTATAGAGCATATTATTGAGGTGTTGACAGGTCCTACAAATACTAATGCTGTAAATCAATCAAACAATACAAGTGTTACTCATCAGAAAGTTGTGGGGAAGAATAATCAATTCCGGTCGTTCCATACCAGTTCAAATTTAGTCGCAACATATACTACTCAGTTCTTCAAGTCTACATTGTTTTGGAACTTGTTATTATTGCCCTTATTAGTGATTCCTGGAGTATTGTTATTTCAAAAGAAGAAAAAGTTAATAGCAAACGATGTTAAAGGAAATAAAATTAAAAAAGCTGATAAGCTAGCGAAGAAGTTTTTGTCAGAAGCGAAGAGAAACTTAAATAATAAGGATGCTTTTTATGAGTCGTTACATAAATCATTACACAATTATTTAAAAGCAAAATTACAAATTGAAGCGACTGAATTCAGTAAAGAGAAAATTACAACTGTATTTGAAGAAAATAAAATTAATGCTGATACAACTATAAACTTTGTAAGCTTAATAGAGTCTTGTGATTTAGCACGTTTTACACCAATAAGTAGTGATGCAATGCAGCAAGATTATGATAATGCAGTGCGTGTAATTTCAGAAATTGATAAAGCCTTGTGATTTAAGAATATCGAATGAAGAATATTGATTTTTGAAGTTAAAATTAAGAAGTAATACCTTATGAAATACCTTATATACATACTACTATTGATCACAAGTTTTGGGTATGCTCAAAACGAACAGCTTTTTGAAAA
>JABSPO010000127.1 GCA_013214625.1 Flavobacteriaceae bacterium | reverse complement strand
TGAAATACTCAACAGCTTTTACATCATGATTTGTTACTTTTTCAATATCCTTTATTGCTTGAGCATTTTCAGCTGTAAAGTTTTTATAGATATCACGTAAACTCCCAAACAACGAACTGTCAAAATCTTTTAACTGAGGTAAAGGAATTTCACATAATGCTATAAAGTATTCAATCTCTACTAATACTCTATATTTTATCAATGCTTCTTCAGAAAAATAAGGAGCCAAATTAGCCGTTTTACTTCTGTATCTACCATCAATTGGAGAAACTGCATTTAAAGCTGTAAGTGTCATTTTGTTGTGTCTTTTTTAATAAGGCGCAAAGATACGGAACACTGTAAAATAATGATACTCTTTTTTAAAATGATTGCACATTAATTGAATTCTATAATAAAAAAGTATCTTTAACTATTATTCATTATAATTACACACATCATGATTAAAAAATTAATCACTGTATTCCTTATACTATTCGCTATTGCGCAATTTTTCAATCCTCAAAAAAACGAATACACCAGCACGCCTGAGAGTGATTTTATTTTAACCGAAAAACCACCTCAACAATTGGCTGCTATTTTAAAAGAGTCATGCTATGATTGTCATTCCAATAACACAAGATACCCCTGGTACGATAGAATTACCCCTGTTAACTTTTGGTTAAACGGACATATTAAAGGAGCTAAAAAAGAATTAAACTTCTCCTTATGGAACCAATATAGCGCTAAAAGAAAAGCGCATAAATTAGAAGAATGTATTGAAATGATTAATGAGCGAAAAATGCCTTTGGAATCCTACCTATTAACTCATGGCGAAGCAAAATTATCTGATTCCGAAATTAAAATATTAACTGACTGGATTGTGTTATTAAAAATCAAGTATGAGACAACCGATTTACCAATGTAATTAAACCGTTAACTGCTCCTTCTTTTATTATTGTGAGATTATTAAAGTCAGACTCCTTAACTGACGGATATGGATCAATGAAATAAATAGGCGTCCCAGGCTGCACATAATTCACCAATCCAGCAGCAGGATATACCTGCATTGATGTTCCTATTATTACAAGAACATTAGCTTTTTCAACCAATTCCATAGCTCGATCAATCATTGGGACCTCTTCTCCAAACCAAACAATATGTGGTCGGAGCTGATATTTTTCTTCACATAAATCTCCCAACACTAAATCTTCTTCCCAATTATACACTAATTGTTCCTTTTTAGTACTGCGAACTTTTCGTAATTCCCCATGTAAATGCAATACTGATTTACTTCCAGCACGTTCGTGTAGATCATCTACATTTTGAGTAACTATGTGTACATTATAGTTTTCTTCTAATTTCTGCAAACTAAAATGCCCACTATTAGGCTTTACAGTCTTTAACTGAGCTCTTCGCGCATTATAAAAATCCAATACTAACTCTGGGTTATTATAAAACCCTTCAGGTGAAGCCACTTCCATTACATCATGACCTTCCCACAAACCATCAGCATCGCGAAAAGTAGCTATACCACTTTCTGCACTCATTCCAGCTCCTGTTAATACTACTATGTTTTTCATGTTGGTTATTTTAGTTTGTTTTTAGGACAATATGCACAAACTATGCCCGTGTGAGTTTTTTCCTATAGTAAAAATGACCAATTTAATTTTAGATAGCTTTAGCCACGAGCACTAAAATAGCGTTATATTCAACTACTGACTACTTCTCGATACAAAATTCACTCATTTCAACCGAAAAGTTCACTCGAAGTGACGATAGGAACTACCTTATAAAAACCAATTCATTTTTATCCATATTAGAATATTCTTCAGAAAAAGAATAGCCTTCATAATTAAACCATTTTAAATATTCAATAGATTTTACGTCTGTATCTAGTATATAGCGCACCATTAACCCACGAGCTTTTTTAGCAAAAAATGAGATCACTTTTAATTTATAGTTTTTCCAATCTTTAAATATCGGCGTAATCACTGTTGACTTCAGTTCTTTTACATTAACTGCAGAAAAATATTCATTACTTGACAAGTTTACAAACAACTCCTCTATATTTTCTGGGGCTTCTAACTGATAATCATTATCATGAAATGAGAGATCATCAAAACTTAAAATATTTTTCTTTTCATCTTTTTCTTAATTATGATTATTCTCTTTCTTCGTAGTTTAGTGCATGTTGAATCGCTGACGAGTTGGCTTGTATTATTGCTGAACCTGTAAAGTTAATTTCATAAGGAATTCCTGGGCGAAGAAACATTTAAAAACATTAAGTATAAATTTAGCAATAATTTAAAAACAGACTCTAATTTAATGCTGTTTATATTTCTTAAATATCTTATTCTTAAAACATAAAAAACCACCTCGTTAAAGGTGGCTTTATACTTGTTTTAATACTTCTTACTTAGCAATCAATTGCCATTGCAAATGTCAATCTGCAGGGGAAATAGTACAAAGAACTAAAATGATTGTGATTACTCTTTTCATTTATTTTGAAACACTTTTAATAGTATCTTTTACGTAAACTTCTTTTTCAAAGTATTTACTATGGTAAATTATATTTAATTTAGAAGAATCGGTATCTTTATTTGTCAACTTTACTAATTCTTCAACTAGTCTAATTTTTACTTTTTTCCGACCAATTTTATGAGCAAAAACTCCAAACCAAGTGTAATCAGGCTCTTTAATAAAAGTATCCTGTTTTATTTCATTTTCAGAATATTCATTGTTAACTATGACATAAAAATATTTCCTATATCCCTTCTTGTTTGAGTAATAATGCACTTCCCCCTTGTTTCTTCCAAGTTTTATGGTGTCTGGAAGTTTTACGTTAAAAAACCAGCTGTTATCATAATCTATATCACCTGATGTATTATAAGATTTAGTTTGATGTATTATAGACTTACTGTCAAATATTCGATGCTCATCTTTTTTCTTTAAAACTCCTCGAGAGTCATAATATGACCACCAACCAATTTTAAAATCTTCCTTCATCATTCCTTTTTCTTTGATATTTCCATTTTGATAGTGTACCACTATGGTATCAGTTTTTTTTTGACTAAAATCATTACTTTCAACTTTCTTCACTTTCTTACAGGAAACAGTACAAAGAACTAAAATGATTGTGATTATTCTTTTCATGTTTTTAATACTTTTTTTGTTATACATATCCAGAACTCTTGGGTCTGTGTTTCAAATAAATAGTTCAAATAATATGCCTGCATTTCCATAAATCTACTCCCATCATGGAAATCATGAGCTGTTTCTCCAATATTCTCTCTTACCCAATCAGCAATACTCATCCCATTTAAAACACTTTGTATTACATTATTTTGATAAGAATGATAAATTTCATGAAATAATGTTGAGACTAAAACTGAGATATTCATTTTTCCCGCACTATCGTGAAAAGCATTTCCAGTGAGTGCAATACCTCCATTATGTCTATTAAAAGTAGTGTTTTTACTACCAAGATAAGGTTTTGGTTTGAAAATATTAGGTTATCCAGTTATTCCATAAAACTTACTTAATTGTGGGATACTATCGACCAATTTAATTTTAGATATCTTTAGCCACAAGTACTAAAATAACGTTAGACTCAACTACTTACTACTTCTCGATACAAATTTCACTCATTTCAATCGTAAAATTCACTCGAAGTGACGATAGGAACTACCTTATAAAAACCAATTCATTTTTATCCATATTAGAATATTCTTCAGAGAAAGAATAACCTTCATAATTAAACCCTTTTAAATCTTCAATAGATTTTACGTCTGTATCTAGTATATAGCGCACCATTAACCCACGAGCTTTTTTAGCGAAAAATGAAATTACTTTTAATTTATCGTTTTTCCAATCTTTAAATATTGGCGTAATAACTGGTGACTTCAGTTCTTTTACATTAACTGCAGAAAAATATTCATTACTTGCCAAGTTTACAAACAATTCCTCTTCTTCTAACTCAGAATTTAACATTTCCGTAACCAAAGGCTCCCAATACGAATGTAGATTTTTAGATTCCCCTACCGGAAATTTCGTCCCCATTTCCAATCTATAGGCTTGCATTAAATCTAGTGGTTTTAATACACCATATAATCCAGATAAAATTCGCAGAGAACTTTGTAATCGCTCTATTTTATCTTTTGGTAAATTATAGGCATCCAATCCAGTATATACATCTCCGTTAAACGCGTAAACTGCTGGGCGTGCATTTTCTGATGAAAATGGTAATTTCCAATCTTGATTTCGTTGCCAATTCAATTCTGATAATTTATCAGAAATTTTCATCAGCTTAGACAATTCTTTAGGCGATTTCTTTTTCAATAATCCGTTTATCGCTTTTGCTTCTTTTAAAAAAGACGCCTCTGAATATTGCTCTGTAGGAAGCTTAGATTCAAAATCTAAAGACTTTGCTGGGGATATTACTATTTTCATTTTTTACACCAATTTATTAAAATCAAAGTTACCAAAGCTGAAACAAAAAAAGATACCTTTTACAGTATCTTTTCCCCTCCATTGGGTTTTATATTCTTATATATGTTCCTCTCCTAAAGTCATTACACTATGGGATTACCAAAACAAACTACCCCCATAACTCTCTATGCTTAGCATAAGCTCTCCACTTATCAAAACATTCCAACATATCAGCTGGAGTGTCTGTGGTAAAACTCATTTTCTCTCCAGTTGTAGGGTGTACAAATCCTAATGTTTTTGCATGTAGTGCTTGACGCGGTAAAATCTTGAAACAGTTATCCACAAACTGTTTGTATTTTGTAAAGGTTGTCCCTTTCAATATTTTTTCCCCTCCATAACGAGAATCATTAAATAAGGTATGTCCAATATGTTTCATGTGTACACGAATTTGATGTGTACGTCCAGTTTCTAATTGACATTCCACCAAAGTAACATAACCAAAACGTTCTATAACTTTATAATGCGTAACAGCCGGTTTACCATATTCCGCGTCATCTCCATAATGAACCGTGTTTTGTAATCTGTTTTTAAGATGCCTACCAATGTTACCATCAATAGTACCTTCTTCGTCGTCAACATTACCCCATACTAATGCATGGTATTTACGTTCAGAAGTTTTGTCGAAAAATTGTTTCGCCAAATGAGTCATTGCCTGCTCCGTTTTAGCAACCACCAATAAACCACTTGTGTCTTTATCAATTCTATGTACTAAACCAGGTCGTTCATCAGAATTTTTAGGCAAACTATCAACATGATGAATCAATGCATTAATCAATGTACCTGAATAATTTCCATGACCAGGGTGTACTACCATACCAGCCGGCTTATTTACCACTAATAAATCATCATCTTCATACACAATATCTAAAGGAATATCCTCACCAACTAATAAGTTCTCATGTGGAGGATGCTCAAACATCACTCTTACAACATCATGTCCTTTTACTTTATAATTAGACTTCACAGCCTTATCATTTACATAAATATTGCCCTCTTTCGCTGCTTTCTGAATTTTATTACGGGTAGCATTTTCAATGAAATTCATTAAAAACTTATCTACACGTAAGGGCTCTTGCCCAGCTGTAGCAGTAAACGAATGATGTTCGTACAATTCCTTATCTGGCCCTACTTCTTCTTGATTCTCTATCATATCTATTTTACTACATCAACATTATTATCAGATTCAGCCTTAGGCTTATCACTGTAATTTAATTTTCCATCACCCAACACTAAATCAATTACTGAGGTATAGGGCAATTTGTCGTCTTTATTAATTTTCTTTCCTTTATGTTTTAAATCTATCACCGCATCTCTTGCAAAATGTGGTTTATAAGTGATTTCTCCTATCTTAAATCCGATAGCTTTTAATGTACTTGTTGCTTGACGCTTAGTTTTATCTTTTAGACTAGGAATACGCACTAATCTGTATTCCGATTTATTTACCGTTACATAAATTTTCCGCCCTACTTTCACATTTGCTCCTGCTGCAGGACTTTGCTCAACAATAGCTTCTTTTGGGAATTTCGGGTTATAATCCTTATACTCTACATCTCCTAAAGTTAATTCTCTTTCATCCAAAAGGCTCTTTGTAATCTCTAACTTCTTCCCTTTTAAATTAGGCACTTCAGTAAATTCATCATGATTAGTAGTACTCTCCATCCATTTATAAAAACCACACAGAATTACTATAGACACTATAATCGCCAATCCTAATTGCACCAAAAATGTTTTACTGAAAATAAATTTTAAAAGACCCATGCTATTTCTTTAGACGGCAAATATAATAATAGTATTTTTGTTAACGTTCATTATAACTCATAATGACCTATTTAATTCAACTATTTGCATCTAATGAGGAACATTGCAATACTTATGGGCGGATATTCTAGCGAATATCAAATTTCTTTAAACTCCGGAAATGTAGTTTACAACAACATAAAAGATGTTTGCAACGCTTACAGAGTTCATTTATTCAAAGATAAATGGATATATGTTGATGCGCTAGAAAATGAACACCCAATTAATAAAGGTGATTTTTCAGTAACTGTAGATAATACAAAAATAAATTTCGATTGCGTATTCAATACCATACACGGAACACCTGGTGAAGATGGACACATGCAAGCATACTTTACTTTATTAGGCATCCCACAAACAAGTTGTGAAATGTACCAATCCGCATTAACTTTTAACAAGCGCGACTTATTATCCGTATTACGTCCATATGGAATTGCCATGGCAACATCGGTTTATTTCAATGAAGGTGATGAAATTAATACGAATCATATTGTTGAAAAAGTTGGCTTACCGTGTTTCATTAAAGCTAATAGAGCCGGCTCTAGTTTTGGAATAACCAAAGTGTACAAAAAAGAAGAAATACCAAATGCCATTGCTATCGCCCTTAAAGAAGATTCTCAAGTATTAATAGAATCATTCCTTGATGGAGTTGAAGTATCAGTTGGCGTAATTACTTATAAAGGAGAAACTAAAGTGTTACCTGTTACAGAAATTGTATCAGAAACTGATTTTTTCGATTATAAAGCAAAGTACGAAGGCTTATCACAAGAAATTACCCCTGCAAGAATTTCAAGTGAACAAGCACTAGCCGTAAGCAAAGTAGCTAAAGAAATTTATGAATTATTAGACATGAGTGGCTTATCCCGATCTGACTTTATTTTTCACAACGGCGCACCTCACTTTATTGAAATAAATACCAATCCTGGATTATCAGAAGAAAGTATTATTCCAAAACAAGCAAAAGAAGCAGGTATTTCATTAAAAGAGTTATTTATGAATACCATTGAAGAAGCTATGAAGTAATAATAGGAATCAGGAATAAAATTTTGAAATTCTATCTCCTATTAATAACGTAACTTTACCAAACATAAGATTCCCGATTGCTCGGGAATTATAAAAACAAGTTTTTATAATGAAAAAAGCAGTTTTTCCTGGATCATTCGATCCAATAACTTTAGGGCATCAAGATATCATCTTAAGAGCATTGCCCTTGTTTGATGAGATAATCATTGCTATTGGGATAAATGAGGCTAAAAAATATATGTTTACTCTTGAAGAACGTGTTGATTTTATAAAAGAAACGTTCAAAAACGAACCGAAAATTACCGTAACTACCTATATAGGATTAACCATACATTACTGCAAAGAAGTAAATGCTGATTATATGTTACGTGGACTTCGTAACCCTGCCGATTTTGAATTTGAAAAGGCCATTGCACAAACCAACAGAAAATTATCCGGAATCGACACCTTGTTTTTACTAACTAGCGCAGAAACTTCTTATATCAGTTCAAGCATTGTACGTGACGTACTTCGTAACGGAGGTGATTTCACTATACTGGTTCCAGATAGCGTACGAGTAAAATAGTATTATTTAAACACCAGTATACTTTATGCTCTTTAATTCCATTGAATTTGCGCTGTTCCTACCTCTTGTTTTTATAGCATATTGGTTTATTGCTCCAAAAAACTTAAAAGCACAAAACATCATAATCCTATTATCCAGCTACGTATTTTACGGTTGGTGGGATTGGCGTTTTTTAATCTTAATTATTTTTAGTTCCGCTATAGATTATAGTATTGGACTAAAACTTTCAGAAACTACAAATCAGAGAAACAGAAAACTACTACTATACACAAGTATTTTTGTAAACCTTGGGCTACTTGGCTTTTTTAAATACTGTAATTTCTTTTTAGAAAGCTTTTCCGATGCTTTTACTTTATTCGGACAATCACTTGAAACATCAAGACTAGACATCATCTTACCAATAGGAATCAGTTTTTACACTTTCCAAACACTGAGCTATACGATTGACGTTTATCGCAATAAAATGAAACCAACGAAGGACCTAGTTTCATTCTTTGCCTTTGTGAATTTCTTCCCGCAACTAGTAGCTGGACCTATTGAAAGAGCTGTGAATTTATTACCGCAATTCCAGAAAAAAAGAAGCTTTAATTACTCCGTAGCTATTGATGGTTTACGTCAGATATTATGGGGGCTATTCAAAAAGATAGTCATTGCCGATAATTGTGCAAAACACGCCAATATTATTTTTAATAATTCAGAAGAATATTCTGGGAGCACCTTATTTTTAGGAGCGTTATTCTTTACTTTTCAAATATATGGTGACTTTTCTGGATACTCTGATATAGCAATAGGAACATCAAGACTATTCGGTATTGACCTTAAGAAGAATTTCGCTTTCCCTTATTTTTCCAGAAATATTGGAGAATTCTGGAGAAGGTGGCACATATCGCTATCCACCTGGTTTAAGGACTACCTATACATCCCCTTAGGCGGAAGTAAAAGCAACCAATGGATTACTCTCAGAAACATCATGATTGTTTTCCTTGTAAGTGGATTTTGGCACGGAGCTAACTGGACTTTTCTTGCTTGGGGCTTTATTAATGCTTGTTATTTTATACCACTGTTACTCACCAAAAGAAACAGAAAACATTTAGATACAATAGCCGAAGGAAAAACACTCCCTACACTTAAAGAAATTATTCAAATAGGCTATACGTTTTTACTTACCATTTTGGCTTGGATTTTCTTTAGAGCAGAAAACATAAAACATGCGTTTGATTATTTTTCTGAAATATTCTCCAGCTCTTTACTTAGCATCCCTGATTTCCCAGGAAGAAGAGACTCTCTTATAACACTTATACTAATTATCCTTTTTATGGTTTTTGAATGGCTCGGAAGAAACAATGAATATGCTATTGAAAAAACAGGAGAAAACAAAAATCGGATATACCGGTGGACTTTATACTATAGTATTATCATCATTATAGTGTTGTATGGCGCCAATCAGCAAGAATTTATTTATTTTCAATTTTAACAATGAAACGCTTCATTTATACCATACTCTTTTTTATGAGTCCGTTTATTATTTTAATCGGAATCACAAAACTTTGTTACATTGAAACCGGTGGAGATTTAAATAGATTAGGGAAAATTTCTATTGACAAAAACTACAGAGATAAATTTCAAAAGGACTATAATCAAGCTCAGAATTACACCGAATTCTCAACTATCAATTTAGATGATTTAAACACCTTTGACATCCTCACTGTTGGCGATTCTTTTTCTCAACAAAGAAGCCATAGCTATCAAAACTACCTAACAAATTATTCCATTAGTGTTCTCAATTTTGACACGAGAGCATACGCAATACCCTCATTCAACCCTATTGATTTCGCTTACAAATTAGCTAATGGTGATATTCTTAACAAATTAAATATCAAATACCTTATCCTACAATCCGTAGAAAGAAGTATTACTACTAGAGGAGAAGACTTAGATCAAAATACCACAATCACCATTAAACAATTAGAATCGTTCCGAAAAACTCAGAACGATAATCATCATCTTAGTTACACCGAAAACTACTCCGACTATTTAAAATTCCCTATATATAATTTTTTGTACAACTTTAGTGACAATGCATTATTTTCACCAATACATCAGAAAAACATTAACAAAAAAATATTCTCTACCGATAATAAATTGCTATTTTTAGAAGATGATCTTATCGCTTTAGAAAAAAACAATAATTTAAAATTAGTTAAACAACTAAATAACGAGCTCAACACCCTTGCTAAAAAACTAAGAAAACAAAGCATTACATTAATCGTCCTTCCTAGTCCTGATAAATACGATATTCATTATGATTATATCACAACTAAAGACAATCCCGAACCTTTGTTTTTTAACCTCATAAGAGATTTAAAAAAAGAATACATTTATATCGACTCTAAAATAGTCCTTAAGAAACATATTGATAACGAAATTCAGGACGTCTATTTTGTTGACGACTCACATTGGTCGCCCATAGGCGCTAAAATAATAGCTAATTCAATAACTGAAGCAATACATAATAATGCAACCTCTTTTACACAAAAAGCATCCGATCGTCAAAACCTTATGGCAAAATGAAACTTTTTCTAAAAAATCTATCATATTTCTCTATTATTGGTGTTATTCTACTAATACCCACCTTAATTACCTACATTACACTTGACCCTTTTAAAGTAATACACACGTATGATTCTTTTTTTGATGCAAAAGAAAAAGGACGTGTAGGTGTTAACAAAGACTACATAAGCTCTTCAACTTTTATTCGTAACATCGAAAACTTGTCTATTAACTACGACTCTTATATTTTTGGTAATTCACGTTCCATCTTTTACCAACTAAGCGACTGGAAAAAACACATACCCAGTTACAGTATCGGTTATCATTTTGATGCATCTTCAGAAAGCATCTGGGCTATAAATAAAAAAATAGAGTACATTGACAATCTTGGCTTAAAAATCAACAATACGCTACTAGTACTTGACTATTCAACTCTTGTTCTTGACAAACCAAAAAAAGGACATTTATTTATAACATCTCCCATACTAGTCAATAATAGAAATCTCATTAGTTTTCATGCAACATTTTTTAAATCATTTATAACACCCAAATTCTTATATGCATATATTGATTTTATCATTTCAAAAAAAGTCAAGCCATATATGAGTGACTCACACTTACTAGAGAAGACCCCATTAAACTATAATGAAATTTCTAATGAAATTAGATATGATGTATTTGAAGATTTAATTACAAATAACATTTATTATACAAAAGAAAGATTGTTACCCTTTTATAAAAGAGATTTTATAAAGAAGCACTCCCCTATCGCAATTGGAAACCCTCAAAAAATAATTCTTCAAAATATTGCCGATTTACTTAAAAAACACAATTCTAAAACAAAAATTATCATTAACCCTTTATATGACCAATTATACTTACATGAAAGTGACTTAGCTTTTCTAAAAAAAACATTCGGAGAATATGTGGTTTTTGATTTTTCTGGCATCAATATATTTACTTCTGACTACAGAAACTACTACGAAAACTCACACTACAGACCCCATATAGCAAGAGAGATTATGGAACTCATATATCAGTAGTCTTATTATCTATTATTAATGTCTGATAAAAGAATAAAGACAGCTATACGATAAAGAATTGAATTTTTAGTCATTTCGACTTTCGGAGAAATCACACAAAAAACTCAACTCCACTATTTCTGAGAATAAACTATAAAATAATGCGATTTCTCACTCCGTTTCGAAATGACAAATTTCACAAAACCCATAACTTTTGGCGAAGAACCATAATTTACTAGCTATTTTAAATATTTTCATAAAAAGTAAACGGCTATTTATGAAAAAGATTGGAGCCCCGTAAACGTATAGAGCTGTAAAAGTCAATGTTATTTTTATCGGACAACAGTGTGATTATTCTATATATTTTTAAAATTAAACTAACCGTACAAAAAAAAGCTTCAATTGCAAAATACAATTGAAGCTTTTTTTTATACATATATTTTCTACTATACAAAATCTCCTTTTGCCATTACATGGTATCTAGGATCATCGATACTCTCTTCAATAGCATCCATTAATTTAGGAGACGCTTTTACCATTAAGTTCTTACAATCTTCAGAAAGGTGTTTCATTTTTACTTGTTTCCCAGCTTTTTCGTATTTCTCTATCAAATTAAACAAGGCTTCTAAAGCTGAATGATCCGATATACGTGATTCTAAAAAATCTATTTCTACTTTTTCAGGATCGTTTTTAATATCGAACTTTTCATTAAATGCCTGAATACTCCCAAAGAATAATGGTCCAAATATTTCATATACTTTAGTTCCATCCTCCTTTATACGCTTACGCGCTCTAATCTTCTTTGCATTTTCCCACGCGAATACCAAAGCAGAAATAATTACCCCTACAAAAACCGCTATTGCTAAATCGTAAACTACAGTTACCGCTGATACTACAATTAATACCGCTGCATCAGCCTTAGGTATTTTCTTTAAAATTCTAAAACTAGACCAAGCGAATGTTTCAATTACCATCATAAACATTACTCCTATTAAAGCAGCAATTGGCACTTGTTCAATTAACTCATCAGCAAAAAGAATAAATGACAATAACGTAACGGACATCATTATTCCCGATAAACGTCCACGACCTCCATTATTAACATTAATCACAGTTTGCCCAATCATACCGCAACCTCCAGTACCACCAAACAACCCACTTACAATGTTACCAGCTCCTTGAGCTACACACTCACGATTTCCTTTTCCTCTAGTTTCCGTCAACTCATCAACCAAATTCATTGTCATTAAAGTCTCTATCAACCCTACAGAAGCCGCTAAAAAAGCAAACGGTAAAATAAAAGTTAACGTATCCAAGTTTATTGGTAAATTTTGCCATAACTCCATATTTGGTGTTGGAAACTCTCCCTTTAAACCAGTACCTCCACCTTCAATAATATACGAACCTACAGTACTCACATCCAAACCAGTAAACACAACAATAAGTGTCGTAATTAAAATAGCTGTTAACGCTGCTGGTATCTTTTTAGTCAATTTAGGTAAACCCCAAATTATCCCCATTGTTAAAGTAACTAAGCCAATCATGGTATATAATTCAGTTCCGTGCATATATTCATTGATATACTCCTTAACTCCTGAAGATGACACGTGTACTTTTTTATGGGTGAACATTTTTACTTGCGCCCAAAAAATCACAATAGATAATCCGTTCACAAACCCCATCATTACTGAATGCGGTATCAATCTTACAAACTTCCCTAATTTAAATACACCTGCAAGAACCTGTATCACTCCCATAAGGATAACACAAGCCATTAAATAAAATATCCCCATATTTTCTACAGGCTGATCAAACAACATTCCTTTAGTATGCCCTTCAGAAATCATTGACACAAAAATAACTGCAACAGCTCCAGCAGCCCCAGAAATCAACCCTGGACGACCACCAAAAACAGCCGTAATTAACCCAATCATAAAAGCACCTGAAAGCGCCATTAACGGATTTATTTGAGCTACAAAGGCAAAGGCAACAACTTCTGGAATCATTGCTAATGACACCGTCATCCCTGCTAATATATCATTTTTTGCGTTTGCTGAGTGTTTACGTATTAATGCATTCATAAGTACTAACTTCTATATTTTCAACTAGTTAACAACTCTGCTAACCGGTTTATTTAAGCGTGCAAAAATAGTGTTATTTGTAAACTAAACAACACTATTGATTTTATATTTTCTTAAATACTTGAAAATGGCTTATGAAACAAAACCAATTGGTATTGAATAATCAGAACATACTATAAACTAGCTAAATATGCCTCAGTTAACAAAACTACGTTAGCATACGAATTACTCATAGCTACTTTTGCCTGTTCATTTGTTTTCCAAACTGCTTGGGTAATTCCCTCTTCTGTTTGTGGTCTTAACTCACCACTATAATCGGTTTCCATTAAATACCAATATGTGATTTTTAAATTATACTTCCCTTTATTTTTGTAGATATGATATGTTTCCTGAAGAAACCTATTAATTGATAAGTTTTGAACCCCAGTTTCTTCCTCTACTTCTCTCAAGGAAGTAGTTTCTATATCTTCACCTTTTTCTGCGCGTCCTTTAGGTAAGTCCCACTTTTCATTTCGCTCAATAAAGAGTAGCTCATTCTTATCATTCTTCACTAATCCTCCACCTGCATTTATATACCCCATTCTATCTTTAAAAATAGAAAGTAATTTATCAGCATCAGGATGATACAAGTACACTTCACTAAGGTTATTTCGCTGTAATTTTCGGATAACATAATTCATTTCAACGCTTTTTAAAAGAAAAACTTTAAAACCATCTTCCTTCATCATTACATTAGTTAGAATGATTGGTCGGTCATTAACGAAAATTTTATACATTTATAGAGTTAAAAATAGTTAGTTATACTCGCTAAAGTTAATCTATTTTTAGACTTTTAAACGATTTTAAATGAAAAATAATGTAGTTTTGCAGCATGATATTAGACAAAGACATTGCTAAAAAAACAGCGGAAGCTTTATTACAAATTAACGCTATAAAATTGCAACCGAACAATCCATTTACATGGGCTTCTGGATGGAAGTCTCCAATTTACTGTGACAACAGAGTCACTTTATCATTTCCTGAAGTAAGAACTTTTTTAAGACAACAGTTAGCTACACAAATTGTAGAAGCCTACGGAAAACCTGATGTTATTGCTGGTGTTGCTACTGGAGCAATTGCAATTGGGGTATTAGTTGCTGAGGAATTAGGAATACCGTTTGTTTACGTAAGACCTGAAGCTAAAAAACATGGTAGAAAAAATCAAATTGAAGGTTTTTTAGATACTGGCAAAAATGTTGTTGTAGTTGAAGATTTAATCAGTACTGGAGGAAGCAGTCTTAAAGCTGTAGAAGCATTAAAAGCACATGGTGTAACCGTTAAGGGGATGATTGCATTATTTACTTACGGATTTGATATTGCTACAAAAAACTTCGAGGATGCTAACGTAACATTATATACACTTAGTAATTATGAAAATTTAATTGAACAAGCTGTAGAAACAAATTATATTTCTACCACAGAGAAGAGAACTTTACAAGAATGGAGAGAGAATCCTTCTGAATGGAATGCTATTTGCGAATAAATTAAATAACTAGGATATGCTTTATTCATAATTTTCTACTTGTACACTAAAATTAGCTGCAATACTGAATAACTGAATACTAAATGACTGAATACTGAATTATATGAATATAGAAGGAAACAAAGTAATTGTAAATAAATCAAAATCTGAGGTTATCGCATTTTTAACAAAAATGGAAAACTATGAGCAATTGATGCCTGAAAACACAAAATTTGAAGTTTTAGGTGACGACATTTTTCTTTTTGGACTAAAAGGAATGCCAGAGATAAAGCTACGCTTAAAAGAACAAACTGATGACAAAGTAGTACTTGGTGCCGCTAGTGACAAACTACCATTTACTTTAACAGCAAACCTTAATGAAATTGAAGCTTCTAAAACTGAAACTCAATTGTCATTTGTAGGAGAATTCAATGCTATGATGGCTATGATGGTTAAAGGACCAATCACTAAGTTTGTAGGACAATTGTCTGAAAATTTAACTGCAATATGATTAGACGTGATTCCGATTAACATAAAGTGACCTTCCTTTTTGGCAGATTACCTCCTCGTAATTACTCTTATTAATACAATAGTTTAACTTCTTTCAACCTATATTCTTGTAAGATTTCATCTTCAAGTAACACTTGTAATTTCCCTGATGAAGTTACACTTTTAATAAAACCAGAAAACAATTCACCTTCTGCATTCTTAAATGTAGAAGGTTTGTTTTTTCTAAACAAATCCTTTTCATAAGCCTTATGAAGCTCTTCGAACTTACACTCCCTTAGTTTTTTAATTTGAACCTGTAACTCAACAATAATTAAAATTAGAAGCTCATCTAAATCAAAATGCTTTCCTTGAATATTTTTTAATGAACTAGCTTTAAACTCAGAATCAAAAACTGTTTGATTAACATTTACCCCAATACCGATTATTGAATAAGAGCTTCCGGTTGATTTAACAACATTCTCAATTAATATCCCACATATCTTTTTGTGATGTGATAATATGTCGTTTGGCCACTTAACACTTAATTGTGGTACTGACATTTTTTTAATCACATTAAAAACAGCAATTGATATTGCACAATTTAAATAAAACTGGTTTTGAATAACCAAAAAAGAGGTGTTCAAAAACACACTAAACGTCAGGTTCTCCCCGATATTAGAACTCCACACACTTCCCAACTGTCCTTTCCCTTTTGTTTGATCCTGGGCAGAAACAACCGTAAAATCGCCCACCTCATTGCATGACGCATACTCTTTTAAGTAGTCATTTGTTGATGCAATGGTATGTAGTTTGATAATTTTGATACAACAAATGTAAAACTTATAATAAATCTAACCATTAAACGACAAAAAAATAATATTTTTGCAAGTTCAAATTACAATTAATGATAACGAAGAAAATTAATACTGACGATTTAATCTCAATGATTATTAAAGGAATTGAAGAGGTTAAAGGAAATGACATAGAGATCTTGGATTTACGTGAAATAGACAACACGGCATCTGATTACTTTATTATTTGCAGTGGAAACTCTAATACACAAGTAAATGCTATTGTAGGTTCTGTACAAAAATTAGTTAGTAAAGAACTAAAAGATAAGCCATGGCATATTGAAGGAAGTGATAATGCTGAATGGGTTTTAATGGATTATATAAATGTTGTTGTACACGTTTTTCAAACTCATATTAGAGAGTATTACGACATAGAAGGATTATGGGGAGATGCTAAAATAACTTCAATAAAAACAGAATACTAAACCAACCAGACGTATGTCAGACAATAACAAGAATGAAACTAAAAAACCTAAATTCAATGTGTTTTGGATTTATGGCGCAATATCTTTAGTCTTACTCTTTTTTGTACTTAACAACAATACAACTACAGAAAGCGAAGTAAGCCTCTCTAAATTTAAAGAATACGTTCCTCAAAACGATATTAAGGAGATTGTAATGGTTCCTAACATGAGGTTAGCCCATATATACCTTACAGAAGCGGCCTTAAAAAAAGAGGAGTACAAGAAGTTTTCAAAGAAAAAAGGACTTTCGTTTATCGGGAAAACGCCCGATTTTTCTGTGCAATATCTTGACTTACAGAATTTTGAAAACTATTTAAGTGATCAGAAACTAAGAAACAATCTTAACTTCACTCTAGACGTAAAACAGCAAGACAACACCTTAACCGATTTACTATTGGGCCTTTTACCATTTGTATTAATCATTGGATTATGGCTGTTTTTTATGAAAAGAATGTCTGGCGGAGCTGGCGGCGGGCCAGGTGGACAGATATTTAATATCGGAAAATCTAAAGCAAAACTATTTGACCAAAATGCAGATATCAAAACAACATTTAAAGATGTTGCTGGACTTGAAGGTGCTAAAGAAGAGATTGAAGAAATTGTAGATTTCTTAAAAAACCCTGATAAATACACAGCCTTAGGAGGTAAAATACCTAAAGGAGCTTTATTAGTTGGTCCTCCCGGAACAGGAAAAACACTACTTGCCAAAGCGGTAGCTGGAGAAGCAAAAGTTCCTTTCTTTTCATTATCAGGGTCTGATTTTGTTGAAATGTTCGTAGGCGTTGGAGCCTCTAGAGTTCGTGACTTATTTAAACAAGCTAAAGAAAAATCTCCTTCAATTATATTCATTGATGAAATCGATGCTATTGGTAGAGCAAGAGGGAAAAATGCTATGTCAGGTAGTAATGACGAAAGAGAAAACACCTTAAACCAATTACTAACCGAAATGGATGGTTTTGGCACTAATGATAATGTAATTGTTATTGCTGCAACCAACAGAGCAGACATCCTTGACAAAGCTTTAATGCGTGCTGGAAGGTTTGACAGACAAATATATGTTGATTTACCAGATATTAGAGAGCGTAAAGAAATTTTTGAAGTACACTTAAAACCTTTAAAAATAAAAAAAGGATTAAAAACTGGGTTTCTTTCAAAACAAACCCCAGGATTCTCAGGAGCAGATATTGCAAACATGTGTAATGAAGCTGCATTGATTGCCGCTAGAAAAGGAAAAAAAGAAGTTGAAAAACAAGATTTCTTAGATGCTGTTGATAGAATTATCGGTGGGTTAGAGAAGAAAAACAAAATTATCACTCCATCTGAAAAAAGAGCAATTGCATTTCATGAAGCTGGTCACGCCACAGTTAGTTGGATGCTAGAACATGCTGCTCCGTTAGTAAAAGTAACTATTGTCCCTAGAGGAAAGGCTCTAGGTGCTGCTTGGTACTTGCCAGAAGAAAGAATGATTGTACGTCCAGAACAAATGCTTGACGAAATGTGCGCTACTCTTGGTGGTCGTGCTGCTGAAAAAGTAATTTTCAATCAAATTTCAACTGGTGCTTTAAGTGATTTAGAAAAAGTTACTAAACAAGCTCGAGGAATGGTTACCGTATACGGATTAAGCGAAAAGATTGGAAACATTACGTATTACGACTCTTCAGGGCAAGAAAGCGGATTCACAAAACCATATAGTGAAAAAACTGCTGAATTAATTGATTCTGAAATTTCTGATATCATTGAGAAACAATATACAAGAGCTTTAGAACTACTTGAAAGTCATAAAGAAAACCTTACCCGATTAGCCGAATTATTACTTGAAAAAGAAGTGATTTTTAGTGATGATTTAGAAAGTATTTTCGGAAAAAGACCCTTTAAAGTAGAAGCAAAGGTTAACGACCTAGAGGAGGAATAACCCCACTCAAATGAAACATCTAAAAAAACTTAATTTAAATCTAATTTAAATTAAGTTTTTTTTATATATTTGGATTAACAACCCCTACTAAAAAACTTTTTCTCTATTTATGGGGATATTTAAAAACCTTTTCGGCAAAAAAAAGAAAGCTTCTTCGTCTAAACAGAACGAACTAGGCAAATATATGCCTAAAGTAAAAATTCCAGTCGACGAACAATTCACACTTAATTTCAAGAAAAATGGCGGTAAATTCATTTACTGTGATTCAATGGAAGAGGTTGCTGAAAATTTCAATTCAATTTTAGAAGAAAATAACTGGGATATAAAAAATGTGCTTTGTTATAATGATTCTCTAAAAAAAAGGTTTCGTAATTTTAACATAGAATACACGATAAAAGATCCTTCTTTTTTCTTAACTAGTTGTGAAGCCTTAATTGCTGACAAAGGATCTATTTTAATTTCCTCTAATCAAATTAAAGAACAAAGATTAAATGATTTGCCAAATGACTTTATTCTATTCGCAACAACAAGCCAGTTAAAGGAAACCATTAGCGAAGGATTAAGAACCATTAAAAATAATCGTCAGGAATTCTTCCCTACAAATATCACTAGTCTAAAACACTTTAAATTTTCAAAAGAAAAAGATTTTATGACTTACGGGAATAGTACAAAAAACTTATATTTGCTACTTCTGGAAGACTTGTAAATATGAACGAAACTTTAACCCGCTCTTTGTCTGGATTAGTATACATAACAATACTAATTTCTGCTATTTTCTTTTCTAACAACGGGCTCTTATTCGCAGGTTTAATGTTTGTTTTTGCAGGGATTTCATGTTGGGAATTCAATAATTTACTTAAAGTAAACAACTTCAGAACATACTTTCAATTAGTTATTATAGCGTACTTTACTTATTTAGCACTAACCATAGAAACACAATCATCAAATATTGTATTCTTTATTTTAGCTATCGGAACATTAGTAACTCATCTTTTTTTAACTAATAACTTATTCAAATTAAAAAAAATAAAAGAAAACAGTGTCTTAAAACAGCAACTACCATTGCTCTACGTACTAATACCGTTTTCACTACTTGCACTAACACCATCCATAATAAACAACACTTACAATCCGTATATCATATTCGGAATACTAATAATCATTTGGTCTAACGATACTTTTGCTTATTTAATAGGTAAAAACTTTGGTAGACGTAAATTATTTGAAAAAATATCTCCTAAAAAAACAAAAGAAGGATTTATTGGAGGGATGCTATTTGGAATAATTGCAGCATTAATTATTGCTATTACAACCTCAAGTCTTTCTATCCTACATTGGATGGTCTTGAGTATTATTATTAGTATCTTTGGTACAATTGGCGACTTGGTTGCCTCAAAATTTAAACGCGAAGCAAACATTAAGGACAGTAGTAATTTAATCCCCGGACATGGTGGGTTTTTAGACAGACTAGACAGCTTAATTTTTGTTTCATCATTCGTATATTTATACTTACAATTAATCAATTATGTTTCATAAAGAAGGTCATCAATCAATTTTAATAACGTTATTCATAGTAGTCGCTTTATTTTTAGGAGCTGAACACGTTACTAGTAATCAAATAATACAATACATTATTTATGGTGTCGCATTGTTTTTACTAATAATCATCTTACAATTTTTCAGAAACCCTAAAAGATACACTGCACAGAATGAAAACCATATAATCGCTCCTGTTGACGGGAAGGTTGTTGTTATTGAAGAAGTGTTCGAAAAAGAATACTTTAAAGACAAAAGACTACAAGTATCTATATTCATGTCACCAATAAACGTACATGTTACAAGATACTCATTAAGTGGATTGGTGAAATTTAGCAAATATCACCCA
>JABSPO010000126.1 GCA_013214625.1 Flavobacteriaceae bacterium | reverse complement strand
TGTTTAGTTCTTGTAAGTTTTTTTTAATCTTCTATAAGTATAATCCCACTAGTGTAAAGTAATATAATTAACTGGTGGTAGTTTCTTTAGTAGGTTTGTGTATTCACAGATTTGGTTTAAAAAACGTTAAACGTAGTTAATTATTATTTGAAATAGGTACACTAATACAGATGAAAAAGAAACTAATTTAAAGCGTCCTATTAGGTTACCTTTTTATTGATGTACTTTGAACCTCTTGTATATAAAGGAGTACTTGGAATAGTTGGGGAGCCTCTTTCTCCGCAAAAAAAAACCGAAAGTGAAAGCTTTCGGTTTTTTTGTACTCCAAAGTGAAGAAAGTTTATTTTTATAAAGCTTTGGTATACAAAAAAAAGCAGCTCCATTTAATGGTCGGTTTCTATAATTTGTATTGAAATACCCTCTGTAATCAATGCAATTAACACCGAGCAACATCTACTTGAGTCTACAACAAAAGGACGCCAATGTTTGCGTTTTGGGTAGGTATAAAGAAATGGCTTCTATTTTAGTAAAATAGAAGCCATTTTTAGTAAGGAGTGTTTTTCATTTTAAATTTAACAGAAATGAAATTAGTATAGAACATAAAATTAGCCTTAAAATAGTAAACAAAATAAGAATGTTGTTTTAGTAACGAAAAAACGCAACTTACCTAATAAGGGCACACTTGTTAAAAGCTTTATTAGCGACTACTCTATTCATTTTAGCTTCAAAAATTTGTTCTTTAAAATAATCTTTATCAGGTATTTTGCCTATTATAACTTCCATAGTGGTGAGTCCACACAAATCTGTAGGGTATCGTTCATGGTTATAATAGTGAACAAATTGTTTTAAACTATCCGAATGATTTTTAACTGTTCTTGAAATATGCCCTTTTAAAAACTCGGTTTTATAAATACTATGTGTACTTTCTGCCATACTGTTTGAAAGAGGAAAGTCAACTGTACGTGCAGTAATTTTAGTTACCACAGGTGGTGCATTAAAAAGATTAACCCAAGTAGTAAATTCACCTTTATTTTCAGAACCTCCATCGGTTAGGATATTGATAGGCTGTTTTATATTGTGTAAATCATACATTTCAAATGTTTCTTGAAATAGCGCTGTGATAAAATGACTGTTGGCTTTTTCGGAAACTGAACCCCAATGTAAAATAGCTTTAGAAAAGTTGTCTTTTACAAAAGCTACTTTTTGCATACCTCCATCTAGTGTGGGCACAAGTGTAATATCTACATGTAACCATTCAAAAATACGACTAGCTCGCACTCCTTTTCTTGGAGGTATTTTAGGTTTCTTAGGCTTTTTATACCCCAATGCTTTTGCATACTTACTAAAAGTGGATTTCCCGCATGATACAAGTCCATTACGCAAAGCATGATAATATAAAGTAACCTTTGTTTTGCCAGAATGTTCAGGATCTTTTACAAGTGTTTCAATAGTATTTGTTTCTTTAAATGTTAATTGATTTGGATGTTGCTTGAAACAAGTGCCGAAAATGTTAAGCGAGCAATTAACTTTTCTTTTTTCACGATAATACCAATCACTGGACACACCATAAAATTTACATGCTCGTTTTGTTTTAATATTTGAAAAGGAAAGAATCTCATCAATGGCGGTAATAATATGTGTAGCGTTTTCTTTTATTGTTTTTTTATTTCCAGCAATTTGATTTAAAACACGCTCATATCCATCACTCATTTTAACAATAAATTGCATTGTTTTTTTAAGATAAGTTCTTTCATATGTTTTTTTAAAATCCTCAATGTTTTCTATAAATGGACTAGCCCAATGGTCAAAATCATAGTTTTTGTTTTTATGCTGATTCCAATGCTGTAAAGTTCGCTTAGGAATTTCACATAATTGCTGTTTACTCAATAGTCCTTTTGAATATAATAGCGGAATTAATGGATTATAGTTGCGTTTAGAAGTAGTTGCCATAAAAGATTCGCGAAAATAATATAAACGGTGAAACTAACTTCTTAAATTCAACTAATAAAAGCATTTTTTCGATTTAGTATTTAATATTGTATTTTGTCATGTACTGAGATACTCGATACAAGAGTGAATATTAAAAACAAATGAAAAAGCAGCTAATTTAAAACCTTCATTCGGTTGTCTTCTGTGATTAATGCAATTAGCTCTTTTTTTAACACGGTTTCCTGGGAGGCAAGTCTAAAAAGGAAGAGAAATCTATATTTTTTACCCCTTTAAATACAACTAATGTTAAAAGCTTTCTTAAATTTATGTTTTTTTATTTTAAAGTAAATAATAATGTATTTTTGCAAACTATAAAAGACTATTAATGAGATTTCTACTATTATTTTCTACGCTGTTATTCTTTGCTTGTAAGCCTAATGCAGAATTATTACAAAAAAAGAAAATTCAAACTACAACCTATAAGGAGGATTGTGTTGTTGTGTTAAAAAATGTAAAACCATCTTTAAATAGTACATATTTTTGGTACAAGTCAAATGAAATACACCAATCAAAAGGGGATTATAGTGGGGATTTACTTCAGGATAAATATGTAAGGCATTATATAACGAATGAATTGGCGGAGAAAGGAAATTTCTCTTACGGTTTGAAAAAAGGAGAATGGAAGAGTTGGTTTAAAAATGGAAAGCTTAAAACAATAGCACATTGGAAAAAAGGGGAGCTTTCGGGAAAATATTTTTTGCATAATGGTTCTGGAGAATTAGTTTTAAAGGGAAAGTATTCAAAAGGAAAAAGAGTAGGTAAATGGATTAATTATGTAAAAAAAGACACCACTCGTTATAAAAAAGGTATAGTTTTTATAAAAAAAATAAAAGACACTACCCTAGTTAAAAAGGAAGGGTTGTTTACTCGTGTTTTTAAGAAAAAGAATAAAGACGCAAAGAAAAAAGGAGCGGTGAAAAAAACAAAAAAAACGCCCAATGAAAACTCAAAGCAATCATCCTTTTTAAAACGTTTATTTAAGAAAAAACCAACAAGCAAAAATGTTAAAAGCTAGTTCTTTACTCTATGCTATTTTTGTTTGCCTCATAGTCTCTTTACTATGTGGGAGCTTAATTATGATATTTAATTATCAGTACCGATTAAAACAGCAATATTTTTTAGAAGAAGAATTGGTTCGCGCAAGTGCTGCTAATTTTTTGCAAGTACTAAATAAAGATGGTGCTCAAGAATCAGAAGGAGAAGTTCAGTTTGCTGACGAACGATTTACAACATCATATACAATATCAAAATGGGGTTTTTACAATTTAGTAAAAACAAAAACAGTTTTTAAAAAAGACACACTGTACAAGGTAGCTTTAATAGGAAGTACAGCTAAAAAAGAAAAACTAGCCTTGTATCTCTCTGATTTAGATAAGCCGTTGAATATTGGTGGAACTACAAAAATTCAAGGAGATGTTAAAATATCTAAATACGGAGTAAAACCTGCGTATATAAACAATCAGAATTTTACGGGAACTAAGTTAGTACACGGAGCAATAGGAATTTCCGAGAAACGACTACCTGCGCTGCAACTGCATGATGATGTTACAGGTAATCATAAAATCGTTGAAGTTTTATTAGAAGAGTTAGCTGGTAAATCACTGTACAATAGTTTTCATAAACCTACCGTTGTGGTATATGCTGATGGAGTATATGATGTTCGTAATATTTCGTTATCAGGGAATATTATATTGCAGTCAAAAGACTCCGTTTGTATAAAAAACACTGCAGCTTTAAATAATATTTTAATCAAAGCGCCATCAGTAGTTTTTGACGATAATTTTAAAGGTGTAGTACAAGTATTTGCAAAAAGATATGTTTCTCTAAAAAAAGGAGTACAATTACAGTATCCATCAAGTATTTATATAGCTCATGATTCCGGTGATAAGATAGAAATTTTATTGGAAGATAAAAGTAAGTTAGCAGGAGGTATTGTACTTACGGGGGATAGTTATCAGAGTTCATTGAAAAGGATGGTGACCATAGATAAAGGAGCTTTAGTAATTGGAGATGTGTATTGTTATGGCAAAACACAATTAAAAGGAAAAGTGATTGGTACAGTTTATACTGATCGGTTTTATTTAAAAACGGCTTCGTCAATTTATGAGAATTATATTGTAGGTGGTGAGATAAATAGATTGGAATTACCAGATAATTTCATAGGGCTACCATTATTTTTAAATGAAAATACCAATTATGAGCTTATTAAGGAATTGTAAATTACAAGCGAGCTCTTTGGTTGAATCAGTTATGGCTATTGCTATAATATCAATTTGTATCTCTTTAGCTACATTGGTTTATGTGAGGTTATTACAGTCTGATTATGAAATTGCTTATTATAAAGCGAAACAAAAAATAACGTTCTTGCATTTGGAAACCATAGAAGAGCAATTATTTGAAAATGAAACCTATAGTTTTGAGTCGTATACTATTACAAAGCTAGTAGCAGCATATAGCTATGGAGTAAATCAAGTTGATTTTGAGTTGCAAACGAAAACGAAAAAAGAAACACAACATTTTTTAGTAAAAGTGATATCAATTGAAGAAACGGATTAATCATATAAAAGCATTTACAATACTGGAAGTGGTTATTAGTTTGGCGCTGATGAGTATTATCATTTCTATGGTATATTCGTTGTATGCAATGTTGAGTAAGCAGTTGTATGTGTATAGTGATGAAACGGAGTTGGTAAATAATTACAATCAATTACATTCGCTTCTTGTAAGAGATGTCCATAATTCAAATAAATTAGTTGTTATTGAAGAGGGGGTGTATTTGTTAAGTAGTAATGATACTATAAAATATTATAGCTATGATGATAGTTTAATACGTATGAGGGGGCAAATGATAGATACGTTTTTGGTTAAGGTGCCACAGTTTAATGCTGTTAAAGAGAATATGCTTTTAGGGAATAGGATTAAACGAATTGAGGTGACTTATGATTTGTTTGGTGTGCAATTGGAAGCGGTTTATTTTAAAGATTATGGTGTGTCGGATAGTATAAATAATACATTTTTTGCAAATGGGAATTGATTTATCAGCATACAAGCAACAAGAGAAACCGAAAGGGGTTAAAAATAAAAAAACTCATTTTTTAAATAAGGAGATTAGTTTTTCAACGAAATTTTCTGATAAAAAGAAAGAACTATTTTATAAGGAATTGGCTGTTTTGATTCAATCGGGAATTGATTTCAAGCAGGCATTGGAAATTCTTATCGGTCAATATAAAAACAAGAAAGATCAAGAGTTAATCACCAAAATTAAAGAACAGGTAATTCAAGGGAAATCATTGCATGAGGCAATGCAACAGAGTAAGCAATTTTCGGCTTATGAATATTACAGTGTTAAGATAGGGGAAGAAACTAGAAAATTAGATAAAGTACTTATAGAATTACAGAAATATTTTGATAGGAAAATAAAAATGCGCCGACAATTGGTATCCGTATTTACCTATCCTGTATTTGTGTTGGCGGTAACTTTTGGGGTGTTGTATTTTATGATGAACAATGTAGTGCCAATGTTTTCGTCAGTATTTAAACAGTTTGGTGCGGATTTACCACCATTAACTCAAAAAATAGTTGCCTTATCTCAAAATTTCTCTACTATTTCTGGAGTGTTTATGTTGGTGGTAGTTTCTATCGTTGGGTTTCATGTACTGAATAAACAAAAAGAGAGTTATAGAAGCATCACTTCTAAGGTGATTTTGAAGATGCCTTTTTTTGGAGGATTAATTCGAAAAATATTTATTTCAAGATTTTGTCAATCATTAAGTTTATTGTTATCTGCAAAAACACCATTGGTGGTGTCGTTAGAGTTGACTCAAAAAATGATTGATTTTTATCCTATTGAATCAAGTTTAGTACACGTTAAGGCTGATATTATGAAAGGAGCAGCTCTAGGAGATAGTCTTTCAAAGCATGAAGTGTACGATCATAAATTAGTATCTATGGTTAAAGTTGCTGAGCAAATAAACAAGCTAGATGACATGTTTGAAAAACTAACAGAGCAGTACAATGAAGATGTAGAGCACCAAACAAAAATGATTGGAGTAATACTGGAGCCTTTGATAATCATTGTCATAGGGGTGATTGTCGGGGTGATTATGATTGCAATGTATTCTCCGATGTTTGATCTAAGTAAAATAATTGGTTAGCAATCGGTTAACAATAAAAAAAGTGATATTTTTGTATTCTTCATAAATGTAGGAAAGTTATAGTTTTTTTTAGGGAAAAAAGGAAATAATTAAATAGTATGTTAAAAAATAAAAACATTAATAAGGCAGCTAACAAACAATATTTAAAGGCATATTCGTTAACTGAAATATTAATTGTATTAGCAATTATAGGTATTTTATTAATGATGGTATTGCCAAATCAAACCTCTGTAGTAGCCCAGGCTAAAAGTATTGAAGCACAAAAAATGCTGAATCATTTATACGGATTGCAAAAAAGTTATAATTACAGATTCTCCAAATATTCATCTTCTTTTGAAGAATTAGGGTTTGAGGTAGAAGCAACTATAGATGAAGGTGGACAAGCAGTTTATAAAATAGAAATTATAGATGCATCTGTAAATACATTTAAGGCTAGAGCCGTTTCAGTAAAAGATTTTGATGACGATGGTAACTTCAATACTTGGGAAATTGATCATCGTAAATTTTTGACAGAACCCGTTAAGGATTAAGTTGTGCTCACTGCTATTAACATCATATTACTAGGGACATTAATTGCTGTTGTTTTTCAGGATTTGAAATACAGAGCAATTCATGTAATATTACCAATAATTTTAGTTGTTGTTGCGATAGCTCGTTTTTTGGTTTTAGATCATCCAGTTTATGAGTTGTTTTTTACAGTCCTCTTTTTAGCCTTGGTTTTATTAGGATTATTTGTGTATACCTCAATAAAATCAAAAAGAATAATCAATCCAGTAGACAGTTCTATTGGTTTAGGAGATATCGTTTTTTTTATTGCAGTTGTTCCCTTGTTCTTTTCTACAACATACATTCTTTTTTTTAGTACAGGAATGTTGTTTTCAATTATTTGCCATATGTTGTTTACAAAAAATAAAGAGGCTCACGTCCCTCTTGCGGGGTATTTATCAATATATTTAATCTTATTATTTATTGTTGATTTTTGTATAGATAAAGAATTATTTTACACCCATAACATCATTTGAATACTATAACTGACATACAAATTTCTGTAGGATTGCAACAGCTAATTAATGCTGACGTAGCACAGCACTATAAGGTGGTTCCATGTGAGCAAACTGAAAGTGGAATTTCATTTTATAGTTCAGATACTGTAATAGAAGATGTTAGTGATGAGTTGGAAATGCTATTAGGAGAAACAATACAGTTGATTCCTATAGCGGATGCTGTTCTAGAAAAAGCATTGGCGGTTTATTATCGAAAAAACGAGTATAAAACTGAAGATGCAAGTGTAAACTTGAATAATGAAGATTTTTTAGAGAAATTAATCTTTGAAGCGAAAGCAATTGGAAGTAGTGATATTCATTTTGAAGTATATGAAGAAGAAGCTAGAGTACGCTTACGAATTGATGGCTTGTTAATAGAGAAATACCGAATAGAAAAAGACAATTATCTAGAACTAGTCAATAAAGTTAAAATAAAAGCCAACCTTGATATTACTGAAAAAAGGTTGCCACAAGATGGTAGAATAAATTACACCGATTTTGATATTCGTGTGTCTATATTACCCACGTTACACGGAGAGAAAATCGTAATGCGTATACTAGGTAAAGATGCTTCTAATATTGATTTAGATCAATTAGGGTTTGAACCTGAAGAGAAAGCAATTTATTTAGAAGGGGTAAAAAATACCAATGGTATTGTATTGATAAGTGGTCCTACGGGGTCTGGTAAAACAACAACCTTGTATGCTACTTTAAAGCTGTTAAATAAAATCAAAACAAATATTGTTACTGTAGAAGACCCTATAGAATATACACTGAAAGGGATTAATCAGGTACAGTTAAAAGAAGACATTGGATTAACATTCACTAGTGCGTTACGTTCATTTTTACGTCAAGATCCGGATATTATTATGTTAGGAGAAATACGTGATGCTGAAACAGCAAAAATGGCCATTAGAGCGTCCTTAACAGGGCATTTGGTGCTATCTACAATACATACTAATTCAGCATTAGGAACGATATCACGATTGGTTGATATGGGCGTACCATCATTTTTAATAGCGGAAACATTAAACGTGTCAGTAGCACAGCGCTTATTACGTAAGTTATGTACTTCATGTAAAGAGGAGCATGTTTTTGACAATAAAGAGTTGCCGCGAAATTTTAAAGCCCCTTTTGAGGTGAAAAAACATTTTACGGCAAATGGGTGTGATAAATGTCATTATACAGGATATAAAGGAAGAAGAGCCATTTATGAAGTAATTCCTATTGATTATGAATTGGCTAATAGGATTAAAAAAGACGCTCAAAATTTAGAGCATGATGGGGTAGATAATATAGAGCGATTGTCAGATAAAGCATACCAGCTTTTTGCTAGTGGGGAAACTGCATTAGAAGAAGTATATGCGATACTGATTAATGGGTAGTTAGAAAATAAATATAAGATATTTCCGAAATACCGGAAGAAACAGATAAAAATAAATGAGAAAAATAGTAGTAGTAATTTTACTTACTTGTATTGGTTGGTGTCAAGCACAGCAAAATATAAAGGTGATTGAGCAAAAGCTTAATGAGTTGGCTAAAGAGCAGCCTGGATTGGATGAAAATATTATATCGGAAGTTACAGGGTTAAATTTATATTCACTGCTAACCTCAATAGCCATTGAGCATAAGTTAAATGTTGATGCTGATCCTAAACTGACCGAGCTTGTAGAATCTAATTATTATAATGTACCTGTAAAGGATGCGTTTAGTTTTTTAATTCAGAAACATAATTTAGATGTTGAGTTTATTAATAAGTTTATTGTTTTTAAAAAGAAGGCAGCTGTTGTAGTGGTTCCTAAAAGGAAAACACCAAAGGTTATTGATGTAAGTTATCGTGCTGAAAATGAATTTTTATCGGTGAATTTAAAGAATGATTCTTTGCCACAAGTAGCGGAAGCTATTACTAAAAAAACAGGAAAGAACATCATAGTATCTCCTAAATTAAAAGACGCTAAAGTAACAGGGTATTTTCAAAACAGACCTTTTGAAGATATTTTGAATATGATCGGTCAATCTAATGGATTGCGAGTTACAAAAAATGAAAATGGATCTTATTTTATAGAAAAAAATGAAACTCCTAAAAAAGGAAAAACAGCTGTAAATAATGGTAGGGGTAATAGAAAAAAACCAAAAGGAAAACTCGGAGAAAAAGGCTTTTATGACGTAGCAATTTCTGATCAGGGTTTTTTAAATATTAAGGCCTTTGACGCTACTGTTTCTGATGTGTTAATGGAAGCAGCAGAAAAGTTAAAATTAAACTATTATTTATATAGTATACCAAGTGATATTACCACAACCTTAGTGGCTAACCAAATTACTTTTGATGATTTGTTGAGTACTGTTTTTAGAGGAAAAGATTATACCTATGCTAAAGATGATAAAGGTTTTTATTTTATAGGGAAACGTAATGAAGAAGGGTTACGTGCTACAGAATTGATTCAGTTAGAAAACAGAACTATAGAAACAGTATTGTCATCTATTCCTTCGGAATTAAAAAAAGGTTTAGATGTAAAAGAATTTCCTGAGTTAAATGGGCTAGTAGTTTCAGGTTCTAAGCCACAAATTGAGGAGCTACGAAACTATATTTATCAAATAGATAAGGTGGTTCCAATGGTGCAATTAGAGGTTATCATTGTGCAATATAATAAGTCGCATGATGTACAAACAGGAATGAAAGCTGGGTTAGATAGCAAAGCGAGAACAACTTCAGGATTGCTGTTTCCTACTGGTGATGTAAATTTAAATGCTCAGTCAGTAAACGGGTTAATTGATATGTTTAATGGTTTGGTAGGTGGATTTAATTTAGGGAAAGTTACCGAGCAATTTTATATAAACTTGAAATACTTGGAGAATAATTCTATTGTTAAAATAGAATCAAGACCAAAGATCGCTACTTTAAGTGGGCATGATGCAACACTTACTATTGGAGAGCAAAGTTATTATTTTCAACAAACAACAAACATAGTCCCTTTTGGAAATAGTAACCAAACCACACAATCTGGAACTTGGACGGCTACGAATGCAGATTTAAGTGTTAATATAAAACCTTTTGTGTCAAAAGATGAACAAATTACGTTGAAGTTAACTGTTACTAAAAATTCTTTTTTAGGAAGTGCTGGAGAGAATGCACCGCCAGGGATTGCAACACAGTCATTTGATTCTACCATACGAGTAAAAAATAATGAAATGGTATTATTAGGAGGCTTAGATGAATTGAACAGGGAAAACTCAGGGACAGGTGTGCCATTGTTATCTAGAATACCTGTGTTGAAATGGTTTTTTAGTGGTAGGTCGAAAAAGAAATCAAAATCACAATTACACATATTTATAAAACCAACAGTAACCTATTAATGTTACCAAATATAAAAAATAGAATTACTCATGATAAAACAATCCAAGTTGTAGGAGTGCAATTTGGAAGGGAAACGCGGTACCATATATTGCGATTGGATAATACTAATAATGAGCTTTTTGTAACCGAGAAATTTAGTAGTCTTTCTTTTGAAGGGCTACAAAGTAAGCTAGATAAAAAGTATCCTGTTATACTTGTGTTTTCTGGCAAAGGGGTTTTAAATAAAAAAGTAAAAAGAACACCTGATTACAAATCAAAAGTATTATTGAATGTAAATACAAATGAGTTTTATTTTTATGAATATCAGCAAAAAACAGAAGTATTTATTTCTGTTGCAAGAAAATCAATTGTAAATGCTGAGCTAGAATTATTTGCAAACAATAAGTTTTTAATAGTAGATTATAGTATTGGAGTGTTTTCTTCGGTGCTGTTAAAATCATTTGTGAAAAAGGAGGTATTGGCGTCAGATGATGTAGTGTTGAGTTTTACGGGTAATGAATTGGATTCGTTTTCTAAAAGTACAGAAGAGGAAATGGAGCTAATCGGCGAACAACAGTTATCAGCTCATGAAATGCCTTTGTTTGCAACGGGATTAAATTATTATTATCCAAATGAAAAATTGGTATATGATGCTGATTTTTTAACCATAAATAGAGAAGAAAAAAACTTTAAAAAGTATTTTGAACTTTTAGGAGGAGCGATATTAGGAAGTTTCTTTTTGTTACTGTTATTGAGTTATTTATTACTGGGGTATTATAATGATAAAACAGTTGAAGCTAATACTAGTCTAGATATGTTGCAAGATACCTACAGTAGGGTTAAAGTATTGAAGAAAGAGCGTGATGATAAAAAAGCTATTTTAAATGAATCTGGAGTATTTACGTCAAGTTTCTTAAGTTATTATATTAATGAGTTAACTACTGATTTGCCTACAACTATTAGTTTGTCGGAGTTTTTAATGTTTCCAAATACAAAAAAAATAAAGCAATCAGAAAAAGTGCTTTTTAAAGCAAATACGATAACAATAAAAGGAATATCATCATCAAACCTAAACTTTAATAATTGGTATAAAGGATTGAAAAAAGTGTCTTGGATGTCAAAGATAGATATTGTCACATATAATAAAAACAGACAAAATCAATATGATTTTGAAATTAAAATCTTAATCCGATAGAGATGTTTGAAAACTTAACATATAAGCAGAAGTTTCTAGTGATAATAGCTATTTCAGTATTATTGGGGTTTACAGCGTATAAGCGTTCGTTTAAGTTAACAATTGATGCGTATAATGAGTATTATGAATTAAGTGAACAATTATTCGAAATTAACTCTTCATCAAGTACAGTTCAGGAGTTAGATATAGAGATTCGTTTTTTGGATAACCTCTTAGGTGAAGAGAATATGGAGTCGGTTTTGGTGCAACAAGAAATTTTAAATTTTGTAACCAATAAAAGCAAATCCGTTAATGTATTTGATGTAGCTGAAGTACATGAAGCTTCTGATAATAAATTTATAATACATACTAATCAGTTGACTATTGAAGGGAGTTTTGAAGAGCTATTAAAAATAGTCTATCAATTTGAAAAAGAGTTTCCATATTCAAGGGTAGTAAATACAAGTTTTTTTAAAAAGAAAGATTTTAAAACACGAAGAATTAAATTATACGCAAAAATAATATTTCAAAATTATGAGAAAAATATTTAATAAAAACATAAAAATAAGTGTATCAATCATAAGTATATTCTTGATTGCCTTAATTAGTTGTGATGATGTTTTAGAGGAAGATATCTCAGATAGCAATATTACTGTTACTGCACCACTAGAAGGAGATACTGTTGTTAGTAATACAGTGATTTTTCAATGGAATAGCCTTAATGATGCAGATGAATATAGGGTGCAAGTAAATAACGCTTCTAATGTGATAGTGTTAGATTCATTAGTACCTACTAATTCATTTACATATCCCTTAATTCCTGGTAATTATAGTTGGCGAGTGAGAGGAGAAAATTTTGCTTACCAAACCGGGTATACTTTCCCTGTAAACTTTACAATGGAAGCTTTAGAAGATATGACTAATCAAATAGTGGTATTGAATACTCCTTCAGATAATTTTTACACAAATACTTCATCAGGGCATACTGTTACATGGACGGGAATTACTACTGCAGATTCTTATACCCTTGAATTGGATAAAGATGTTTTAGGAGTTATTAATACACTAGATACTTTTGAAAATTTAACAGCAGTAACATTTGATATAGATAGTAGTTATTTAACCGATGATGCAATATATACTTGGAAAATAAAAGCTTTAAATGTTGCAACTGATACTGAAACTATTTATTCAACTAGAACAATTTTATTAGATACTCAAGCGCCTGGTGTAGCCACGCTAGAATCTCCTTCTGATGATGCTACTGAAAATCAAAGTAGTCCAGTTGTTTTTGACTGGACTAATGAAGTAGATACCGGTACAGTTCAGTCTTCAATAACGAGTGTACTAGAAATAGCGTCCAACTCTGATTTTACAATCATAGAAGAAGTTTATCCTCCAAGTGCTAGTACAACGAAATCTCATACTTTTACAAATACAGGAGATTACTATTGGCGTGTAAAGAATTTTGATGCGGCTGGAAATGAAAGTAGTTATACAGCAACAAGAACAGTAACGATTATCTAATGAGTAAAAAACATTTAAATATTGTTTTGCTTGTTGGGGTAGTTTCTATATGGGGGCTGCTGATATATAAAGCCTTTGGTAATTCATTTACTAATGAGGATGAACAACAGAATTATGCGGTTGTTATAAATAAGGAATTACCAGTATCTATTCAAAAAGATACGGTTAAGTTAAAGTCATATTCAAGAGATCCTTTTTTAGGCAATTTAAAAAATAGAAGAGTTGGCATTTCGAAAACAAAAAAAGGATCAGTTATACAAAAAGTAAGGCCAGTTGTAACTATTCAATGGCCACAATTACGATATTTAGGGTTTGTGAAAGAAGCAACTGCAAAAGAGCCTTTACTGTTGTTGAAGGTGAATGGAAAGCTAATGCGTAAAAAATTTTCTTTTGAGTTTTATGAAGGGATGAAGATTTTAAACTTTTATCGAGATTCTATTTTAGTAAAATTTAAAGAAGAACAAAAAACAATTAAAAAAGGATAACTTATAAGATTGCTTTTGCATATTTATAGGAGTATTAAAAAATACTGTATAAAAATACGAGTTTGGTTATCATGACTGAACTCGTATTTGTTATAAATATATTGATGTTCAATTTTTTTCTGTTTCTGATAGTACACTTGATATATTGAAGAGTTTAAAAATGGGTTTTTGTTGCTAAAGTTATATTCTTATACAAGAAGATATCACTATATTTAGTGAGATTCAGATACCTAGTCTTGGCTATGTTTTTTAAATCCCAACATAAGGTCAAGGCGTATTTAACACATTACTAGTTACTTAGTTATTTCTTAAAATAAACAATAGTTTATGTGGGGGCTATTATCTTGTTTTTGTGTAGTTTAGCGAAACCAAATTATTAGAACTAAACATAATATTAAATTGAAAAATTTAAACAAATTACTTCCTATTGTTAATATAGTATTAACATTAGGGATTCTCCTTTTTCTAGCATTTTACGTGACTTTTGAATCGAAAAAAAATGAAGTTGTATATATAGATAATATTATTTTGTTTAATGGCTTTAATATGGCTAAGGACATGTCTGATATTCATACCAAAAAAATCAAGAAACAAACCAAAAAGTTAGATAGTTTGTATCAGTTGTTTCAAATGGAGATCAAATCAAAAGATGAAAACAACATAAAACTGAGCCAGCAGAAAGTACAAAAGGCAGACGAGGCTTTGTCAGTTATGAAACAGCATTTTTCCAATGTAGTATCACAACAAATATGGGATAGGCTTAATGCATACATTAAGGAGTTCGGAAAAGCACAGGGATTCAAAATAATATTAGGAACTCAAGGTGGAGGTAATGTAATGTATGGAGATGATGCTATGGATGTAACTAGTAGTGTTTTAGAGTATGCTAATTTGAAATATGAAGGGAATTAGTATAAAATAGGGTAACAAAGCATAATTACAGGAACCTATCTTTAACAGAATCTATTTAATTCATTTGTAAAAATATAAATTGACCAATCTATATTACATACTAATACTATTATGTTTTTGTCTTGTTTCTTGTAAAAATGAAACGAAGGACACCGAACAGGTTTATGATGCGTATCATCGACTAGCAAATATTGGTTGGAAATCCAAAAAGATCAACCATTATATCAATACGATAAATTACACTGCTACTGAAGTTCCAATAGCCTATTATATTTTAAAGAATCAAGGAAGTAGTGATTTGAAAAAGGTAGATTCTATATACAATGTACATAAAAGAGAACGTGTATTAGAAATCGAGTTTCATCATGATGAAGAAAAAGATTTATTACTTAGTGAATTTACCAATAGAAATTATACAGAAGCTGTAAAATATATGGCTTTTACCATTCAAAAAGATTTTACCGTTGTTACCAGTTCACAGGATACTATTTCATGTGCAGGAGTTCAATTTGAACGCAATTTTAAAGTAGCGCCTTTTAAGAGGGCGCTTTTATATTTTGGAAATATCAACCCCGATGACCAAATACAGTTGATATACAACGATGAGTTGTTTGGTAACGGAATCATAAAATTTAAGTTTAAAGAAACACCAATAAAGTTATAACAAATTATGACGTTTAAACAAATTAGAGAAGGAAAGTTTACTAAAGTAGTAGTTAGTTACCTAGCTATTCAGTTAATGGTTCAATTTACTGGAGCAAATAAAGTATTTGCATTATCAAGTGGGCCTTCACAACCAGAATTCAATAGTTTTACTCCTATAGGTACCTCGGATATGGTAGATTTGTCTAGTGGTAATTTCTCATATAATATACCCTTGATGGATGTAGGAGGCTATCCGTTAAATCTTTCTTATGATTCAGGAGTAACGATGGATCAGGAGGCTTCATGGACTGGGTTAGGATGGAATTTAAATGTAGGGCAAATAGCCAGAAGTATTAGAGGTATTCCTGATGATTTTAAAGGAGATGAAATGCTTTATGAAAACAATATGAAAGATAATGTTACCATTGGAGCTAATTTTGATGGTTTTTTGTCTGGATTTGGTGTAGGAGAGGATAGTCCTAATGGTAACGGGTTAGGTGTTAGTTTTGGTATTGGTTTAAAATATAATAATTACAATGGATTTGGGTTTTCTCTTACTCAAGGATTAAGTTATCAAGTTACTGATAATGTTTCAGTAGGTATGAATATGACTTCATCTGCTTCTGAAGGTACTTCTATAAGTCCATCAGTTTCGTTTAGTCATAAAACTAAAAATAAAAAAGGGGGCATGAATAGTATTGGTGCTAGTTTAGGAGTAGGTTTACATAGTAGGAAAGGAGTTACGAATGTTTCTTTAAGTGTTACTCGTAGTCGTACAGAAAATCATTCTAAAACAACTACAGATGATGCAGGTAATGAAACTACGGTTGATAAAGAACATAGTGGATCGGGGACTTTAAGTGGTTCTTTATCAATTATAGATGCAGATTATACCCCAACTAAAAGAGTTGGGATGCTGTCTACAAATTATACTTTTGTATTTAATATTCAAGGTGAATTATGGGGTATTGAACCTGGAGCTAAGTTTACAGGATATAGAACAAGTCAAGGGTATAGACCTTCTGAACGAATTAAGACAGAGAGAGCTTTTGGGTTTGAGAATTATAGTTCAGCTACTGCAAACGATATTTTAGATTTTAATAGAGAAAAAGACAGGGCATTTAACAAGTTTACAACAAGCTTACCAATTACAAATAACACATATGACTTGTACAGTATACAAGGACAAGGTGTTTCAGGGATGTTCAGGCCATACTCTAGTCAAGTAGGGTATGTTTTTGACGATGTTACAACTGATATAAGTAGTGGAGGGAAAATAGGTGTTGAAATTGGTTTGGGTAATACCGCTCACTGGGGTATTGATGCGGAAATATCACCTAGTAATTCAACGTCATCTGTGTGGAATACTACTAATAAAGCTTTACCTAATTTTATCTTGGATAGTAGTGGGGCTACACCAGCTTACGAAAAAGTTTTTTTTAAAAATATTGGTGGTGCACATGTAGATGAGGAATTAAATTTATTTCATGATAAATTAGGAGGTTATGATCCAGTACAATTACATATTGGTGGAGGGCAATTTTCTAGAACTTTAGAACCGTTATATGTTAAAGAATATGAGGTTGTTGACTTGCCGTTTCCTCATAGAGTTCCTGTAAACCCTATTAACATTACTAATAAGATTAAGAGGAATAAACGTTTAAGAAGAAATCAAACAATTCAAAAACTAACACGATTAGAAGCTCGGAAATATGGATTTGATACTCAGTTTAGTCCATATTCTAAAGCAGGGAAGCATGATCATCATACATCTGAGGTAAGAATATTAAAAAATGATGGGTCTAGTTATATTTACGGACGAGCAGCGTATAATGTTGTTAAAAAGGAAGCAACTTTTGATGTAAGTGGACGTTTGGGAGATTGTAAAAAAGGATTAGTAAGTTATAATCCTGGAACGGATAATTCTATAAACAACAATAATAGTTTAGGGGATCAATATTTTAACAGAATTACTACCCCGGAATATGCGCATACCTATTTATTAACTTCAGTATTGTCTTCAGATTATGAAGATGTAACAAATAACGGTCCTTCTTTGGATGATTTAGGGTCGTATACAAAGTTTTCATATGAAAATAAAAGTAATGAAGGTACTTATAAATGGAGAATACCTTATGAAGAAAACAAGGCTAATTATAATCCTGGTTTAAGTAGTAATAAGGATGACAAGGCAAATTATGTATATGGTGAAAAAGAATTGTTGTATGTAAATAAAATTGAAACAAAAACTCATGTTGCAATTTTTGAGTTAACAGAAAGATTAGATGCACTAGGTGTAAAAGGAGAAAATGGAGGTAGAGATGAATCTACAGATTCTAAAATGTATAAAATAGATAAAGTATATTTATTTGCTAAACCTGAATATGAAAAATTAATTGAGGAGGATATATCTTTTACAAGTCCTATAAATACAAGTACTACAGATTATAAAAAAATAAAACAGGCAGCTATTAAAATAGCACATTTTAAATATGATTATTCTAGGTGCCCAGGTGTACCTAATAGCTTAGCCGAAACAAAAGGAAAGTTAACATTAAATAAAGTGTTTTTTACCTATAGAGACTCTAATATGGGAATGTATACGCCTTATATATTTAATTATAGTGAATTAAATCCTTCTTATGATGCAAAAGGTACTGATGTATGGGGTAATTATAGAGCAACTGACCCAGCTGTTAGTTGTGCAGTTGATAGTCCTTTAACAAATCAGGAGTTTCCATATGTTGACCAATCAAATCCAATAGCACAAAATGAAGCAATAAAAGCCTGGTCTTTAGAATCAATTGATTTACCGTCAGGAGGTCATTTGCAAATAGATTATGAGTCTGATGACTATAGGTATGTGCAAGACAAGGAAGTTATGGAAATGTTTAAAGTTGTCGGGACGGGTAACGGAACTTTTTCGGACTTAGGGAATGATTTGTTGTATTCAGGAACTTCTCCTAAAGAATATTTATATATAGAGTTAAATGAAAATATTTCAGATAATAGTGCTATATCGAATAAGTTGGAATATTTTCAAAATAAATACATCCGTAATTTAGCTAGTGAAACAGTTTATTTTAGATTTCTATTAAACATGACAAAACCTGGAGGAGCTACATCAGGTAGAGCGGATGATGATTTTGATTATGTAACAGGATATTTAGAATTAGGTAATACTAGTAGTATTACCTTGTTTAGAAACGGAGGGACTCAATATGCAGCAATCCCGATTAAAACAGTACCACAAGGTGATGGTATAGCAACAGCGAGTGTAAACCCAATTGCCAAAGCAGGTTGGGGATTTGGGAGGAAAAACCTGCATAGGAAAGTATATAGTGATAATGGAGAGGAAGATATTACTGATGTTAAAGCTATTGTATTAGAGGTTATAAATTCAATACCTGCAATATTAGAGATCTTCAAAAGCCCTTTTGGTCTTTTAAGAAGTAATAATATAGCAAGAAGGTTTATTAAAGGTAAATCATGGATTAGACTAATGCACCCTAGTACTAAAAAATTAGGAGGAGGTTGTAGAGTTGCAGCTGTAAAATTACATGATAATTGGGATGTAATGACTGCTCATGATGGAGATGATAACTACAAGCAGTTTTATGGGCAAGAGTATAACTATGAATCTGAAGAAGGAGTGTCTTCTGGTGTGGCTACGTATGAACCATTGGGAAGTAAAGAAAACCCTTTAGTACAACCTTTTTATGATAGAAATAATCCAGGTTTATTATTAGCTCCTGGTGATCAGAAATATGTTGAAAAACCTATGGGGGAATCATTTTATCCTTCACCAAAAGTAACCTATGGTAAAGTTACAGTTAAAAATTTACAACGTGAAAGGATTATAAACAATGGAACTGATGATGAGCAGACATTAGTAGTGAAAAAACACGCTACTGGTAGGGTGACGACTACTTTTTTTACATCTAAAGACTATCCCACAATTACAGATTATACTACTATGATACCTCATAATGATAAGTCTGATTTCTTATCAGGGTTATTAAATTTAGATGTTAAAAATCACTTAACATTATCTCAAGGGTATACCATACATACTAATGATATGAATGGTAAAATGAGTGGGCAGCGGGTATATGCCGAAGGGCAAACACAGTTTATTTCTGGAGTTGATTACAATTATGAAGATTTAGAAAACCAGGGAGCTCCTGATTATAATAAAAATGAAGGGAAATTAAATAACACAGTCACTACTATTGATGCAGAAGGAGTTATTGCAGATAAATTAGTAGGAGTGGATTATGATGTGGTAAATGATTTTAGAAGGAGTAAAACGGTTTCTGAAATAGTAGGACTTAAATTCAATACAGCAGGATCTTTTTACGGGCCATTTTTCGTAGTAATCCCTGTAGGTTTACCAAGGTATTCAAGACATGAAAATCAAATTAAAACTGCGGTGACTACTAAAGTTATACATACATCTGGTATTCTAAAAGAAAAGATTGCATATGATGTAGGAGCTCAGGTATCTACTAAAAATTTAGCTTGGGATGCAGGAACTGGTGAAGTATTATTAACGGAAACAGTTAATGAATACGGTGACCATTACTTTAATTTAAATACCCCAGCATACTGGGCGTATGAAGGGATGGATCAGGCTGCTATAAATTTAGGGCTTTCGGCTAATTTTACAACTTCTGGAGATTATTTTAATTTCTCCGAGGCTAAAAAATATTTAATAGAAGGAGATGAATTATGGTTGCAATCAGCTTATAGGGGACTAAAAGCTTGGGTAATTGAAGTTAATGACAATAGTTTTAAGTTAATTGATAGAAATGGTCTAAAAGTAAGTGCAACAGAATTGCTTTCTGAAGGAGTATTTAAAGTCATTCGTTCTGGACATAGAAATATGCAATCAGCAAGTATGGCGTCAATTACCTCTACTAAAAATCCACTTGAGACTATTGATGCAAATGGGGACGTTGTAGTTATAGATAGAATTGATGGAGATACATTTAGAGCTGAAGATGGTGAATGGAATAAATTTAGAATAGTAAATGCCTCTGGTGTTGAGTATGCTGATGAATGGGCTGCACAATGTGAATGTAAGCTTCCACGAATGCAATATGACGAATATGGTAATATAGACTTTGACTATACATTAACTGAAATGACAAATGACGATGATTTAGCGTATAATCCTTATCGTTATAATATAAAAGGAGATTGGCGTGCTAAAAAATCATACGCCTATTTAACAGGGAGGAATTTTACGGATGATCCTACACCAAGGAATACAGGGTTCTTTATGAATTTTAGACCGTTGTATGTATATAACGATGCCCCAGGTGTTAAACAATGGGAAATAGATGAGTTAGTAATAGATCAAAGTCTTCCAGATAAAAAATGGACTTTTGCTTCTGAGGTAACTAAATACAACCCGTTTGGGTTTGAGGTAGAAAACAAAGATGCATTAAAGAGGTATTCATCTGCTCAATATGGATACAATAACACTTTCCCAATAGCTGTAGGGTCTAATACTCAATATAAAGAACTTGGTTTTGACGGATTTGAGGACTATGATTTTAGTGAGTGCGATGATACATCACACTTTAACTTTCAAGATAATATTACTGATAATATTATAACAATAACAACCGAAGAGTCACATACAGGTCGTAGTAGTTTAAAAGTAGCTCCAAATACAACTGCTACCATGAGTAAGCAGTTATTAGATTGTAATGCTATCCCAGAACAAGTAGCTACGGGAAGTGTTGAGTCAAAAACAAAGAAATAAGTTTTATAAAAATATTTAAAAATGAATATCAAAATTTTATATTTAAGCATAGTATCCTTATTTCTAACTAATTTTTGTTGGAGTCAAGTGCCAGCTTCTGAAAAAGCTGCATTGCAAGTTTTTTATAATGATACTAATGGTGATAACTGGAATAATACTATTGTAAATAATAGTGTTTGGGAATTCAATACACCTGTATCTAATTGGGCTTCAATATACCCTAGTATTGGTTGGTATGGTGTTAGGGTTGACCAGGGAATTACTGAAGATCATGTTGGCATACTTAGAATAAGTAATAATAATTTGAATGGAATTCTGTCTCCGGAACTAAGTCAATTAACGAACTTAGTTGAGCTTACTGTACACGGGAATTTGTCAGGGAGTATTCCTGCTGAATTTGTTCAGTTAGAAAATTTACAAAAATTAAGTTTAGGGGGAGGGTTTTCGGGCGAGATACCTATTTGGATAAATCAATTACAAAATTTAAAAGAGCTCAATTTAGGGAAAGGTTTAACAGGTAATATACCAGTAGAGTTGACTCAACTTCCTGTTTTGGAGACGCTAGGTTTGACGGGGAATAATTTCTTAGATACTAATATCCCTAGTTTTATGGGTAATATTACGACATTAAAATCACTGGCATTAATTAATAATCATGATGGCGGAATACCTGATGAATTTACATTATTAAGTAATTTAAATAATTTAATTTTAAGTGGAAATAATTTATCTGGAACTATTCCTGATTTAACAAATTTACCTTTAGTTTATCTTGATATAAGAAATAATAAATTTAGATTTATTGATTTTGAAACTGATTTTTCAGAATATAAAACAAATATAGGCGATTACTTTATTTATTCTCCTCAACAAAATATTGATGATGAAGAAATTTTAAGTTTACCAATAGGAACAAGTCATGATTTGGTAATGTTTAATGCTGGTACGTATAGTAATAATAATTCATATCAATGGTATAAAGGAGTTTACCCGAATGGAATAAAAATTACTGGTGCGACTAATAGAATATATTCTTTATCAAATATATCAGTAGCTACAGCTGGAAGTTATTACTGTTTAGCTAAAAACCCAAATATTTCAGGTTTAACCCTTATAAGAAATCAAATTAGTATAACGGTTGGCGGGAATTCTTGTCCAATAGTTCCTAATGGATCAGTTTATGCTGAAGCGGGTAAAATTTGTTTTGGAGATAATAAACAATATAATTTTTCAGGAAATCTTACAAATGCAACTTATACCTGGAATTTTTATGATGCTGATGCAGAAACAATTTTGCATAGTACAAACGAAATTTCTCCAAATTATATTTATGTAAATAATAATATAGCGCATTTTCAAGATTATATAATTGAATTGATAATAACTACAGAGGATAATTGTAGTTATGGCTATACTCATGTTGTAACAATACAGGATTGTACTCCTCCATGTGCTGAAAATAACCCGAAATCTGAAGAGGTTAAAGTGTTATTTTTAGATCTTTTAAATCATTTAAAAGGAAAACAAATTAATAATGAAGTTGTACCAGAAGGTTATAATCCTCAAGAATTAATAGCATTAAGCCCGTACATTACAGATGTAAATCCAAAAATATTTAACTTCAATACTATTGGAAGTACTTTTAGTTTTTCATTTTCATTAGCACATGATGTAGATGTATCAATTGGTGGTTGGGGAAATAATACTGATTATTCGGCAGGTAATATGGACTTGTCAAATTATATATCCAGTAATTATAGTACCAAAACTTATTATTACTATGAAACATCTGGCTCACAAATTTCTGGTAGAAATCATTATGTGCGTCATGTGAATTTTTGCCCTGAGACAGTTGTACAACAACCTTGTACTGTTACAAATGAAAATTCTCAAGTAGTAAAAACATTATATATAAATTTACTAAATCATTTAAAAAACGAAGTTTTAACGGGAAACACAATACCAAGTGGGTACAACCCTTTAGAAATGCAAGCTTTAGCACCATATGTAACGGAGTTTTCAGAAGCAAAAATTTACAGTTTTGTTTCATCAGGTGGATCTTTGAGCTTTTCTTTTGCTAAATCATCTTTAAAAGCAGCTCCTCATGGTGTTGATGTTGAAATTAGTAATTGGAATGATAATTTTGATTTTGCGTTAGGGGATATAAATTTATCGAATTATTTATCTAATACTGGTTATACTAACAGTTCACTTTTTTATAATAATACAGGTGAAGAAATAACAAATCACAGGGTACGACACATCAATTTCTGTCCAGATGAAATTTTAACACCTTGTAACGATGTTGTTAATGGAAATATAAGTATCGTTAGTAAGGGAGGTCCAGGAGGTATTTGTATTGATCAATCTATATCATTTGTGTTTAATTCAACAATGCAAAATATTACAAATTACAGTTGGACTTTTGTAAATAGTAATCCGCTATATGAGCCAAGCGGACCAACTACTACTAATGCAACATACACTTATACAGCACCAGGAAGTTATGTAATTAAAGTAGAAATAACGCTAGATAATGAATGTACTTATGTGATTGAAAATACAATTGTGGTTAATGATTGTTCTAGTATTCCATGTACAGAGAATAACCCAAAAACAGAAGTGGTAAAAGGGTTATATATAAGTTTATTAAACCATTTAAAAAAGCAGCATATTGATGGTGTAACAATCTCTAATGGCTATAATCCAGTAGAGATGCAAAATTTAGCACCATATGTAGAAGATGTAAACGCTAAAGTTTACAATTTTTATGCAAATGATGACTATATACGTTTTTCTTTTGTCGGCGGATCTAAGACACATTATATTGATGTAGAGGTAAATGACTGGTCAAATAATATAGCGTATGAATTAGGGGGAGTGGATTTAGTTAATTATACTTCAAGTAATGTTTATACAGAAAGCGCTGTGTCTTATGCTGCTAACGGTGTTTCAATACCTGGTCACAAAGTTCGCCATATTAATTTCTGTCCAGATGAAATTGTAGCACCTTGTGATGATGTAGTAGCAGGAAATATAGTAGTTAACTCAAAAGCTCAAATAGTAGAGTATTGTATCAATGATACGTATGCATTTAAATTTAATACAACTACATTACAGAATATAACTAATTATAGTTGGACGTTTTATGATACAGATG
>JABSPO010000125.1 GCA_013214625.1 Flavobacteriaceae bacterium | reverse complement strand
ATTTTATTTCTCAAGAAGCTTATTTTTAGCGAGTTATGTTATGAGGTTAAAGGTTTTTTAATTTTTTAAATGCGGAGTCTTTTTGAATTAGTTTGGTTAGTTTGGTTTTACATTTAAAAACACGTTGTCTAACAACAGTTTCTGAATTGTATCCTAACTCTTCAGCAATTTCTTTTTGCTTTCTTTTTTTAAGAAATAAGGATAGTACTTTTTTACAATTGTCAGAAAGTAAGTTGAAGTTTCTTAAATACACTTCTCTACGATCATGTTCTAGTATCTCTAATGCCATTAGTTTGGCGCTACTTTCATCAGATACTTCTTTTACTTCAGCTTTTGTTGCCCATTTTTTCCTAAAACTCAATTCTTTTAACCAAAGATTTTTGCAAATTCCATAAAGGTACCATTCCAAATTTTCGACAGGCTGGTAGTTTTTTACTTTGGATTTTGTGGTAATGTGTAATAAGGCTCTTTGAAAAACATCTTCTGCATCTTCCTGATTACCACTATTATTTCGGATATATTTCCTAACCGAAGGGTAAACGAATTCGTAGATTTCTAGAATTCCTTTGGAATCACCAGTTATTAAAGAGTTAAATAGATTTTTTTGCTCGGTCATACAATGAATGGATTATAGTAAATTTAAATCTTTTTTTTTAAAGATTGTTGAAAAATAAATAAAAATAAAAGGGTAACGTTTCTCACTTTATAGGAACTATAAAGTGGGGACTCAATTATTATGTCTCTTTTGAATTTTCTAACTAAAAAAACCATAAAACAATGAAAAATTTAATTCAATTATTCGCGTTATTAGTTTTCTTTACATTCACAAGTTGTACTATTGAAAATGACAGTTATGATTTTATCAATGAACAAGAAAATAACATTTCAGATAATAGCTATAAAACTGCAACAATAATATATGATTCAAGTATCAATCTTATTGCATTAGATGAGTTGAAAGAAGAATTAAAAGTTGAAAAATTTTTTTCACAAGATAATGAAAATATTACTTGGGTAATGTATAACAATAAGGAAATCAAATACTTAGAAGAATTTATAATGTTTACTGATGGGGTTCTAGGTGTTGATGTAGTAGAAGGAGAGCATGTCTCTGATAATGAGAAAGACGGCGATACGGTAGGAGATGGTACAACAACTGGGGATGATGAGTAATGATAGTAATTGATGTTGTTTTATAATTGTTCTTTTAAAAAATAAAGTTTAAATTTGAATGAACTAATTTAAAATTGAAGACAAATGATATTACAAAATAAACTTTTTTTGTGTGTCCTCATCTTTTGTGCAAAACTGTTTTCACAAGAAAATAATAAAGATGTTTGCGTTGCGATTTTAAATTCAAATAATTCTTATGAACAAGTTCAACGTAGTATAGACTCTATTACTCAACTAAGAGAGTTGTCAATTACTGATGAGTCTTATATTTACCATTCATATGCTAAGTTTTTGTTTAACAATAATAAAAGAAATGAGAGCTACAAATATTTGTATAAAGCGATTGAGTTGAGGGAAAAAAATCAAGAGAACGATTTAATATCTTTAAAACAAAGTTTGTGTAATCTTGGTCTTTACTATGGTAGAAGCGGTAAACTTTATAAATCAATTAATGTATTTAAAGAGTTAATTGACTTGCCTAATGAGGATAGGTTAAGAATGAAAGCATATTCAGAGTTAATTTCGTTATACTCAAAAATAGGTGATTTTGAAAAAAGCACTAATTTATTTGAAAAAACTACGAATTATCATATAGAAAATAAAGATTATAAAAGTCTATACAAGAATTATATGCGGATATCAAAAGTGTACGCATTAAAGGGGTATAAATTGAATAGTAAAAAAATCATCTACTATTTGAATAAAACCGATTCATTAGGAAGATTCACTGAAATAGATAAAAAAGACGAGGCTATAATAAATTTAAGGCTTGGAATAGTATATGAAGAAATTAATCAAAAAGAAAAAGCTTTAGAATATTATAATAAAGCACTGGTTAATAATGAGGCATTAAAAGATTCTGTTTCTATATCTATGATTAATAATAATATAGGTGATTTATATTTATATGATTCTTCATTAGAAAAGGCAATAGAGTCACTTCAAAAAAGCTTGTTATTTGCAGGTGATGATATAAAGTCAAAATCCTTAACCTATAGCACTTTTGGTGCGTATTATTCGGGGATCAAAGATTTTAAAGAAGCTAAGCTGTACTTTGAAAAAGCAATTCAATTACTGGTTTTTGATAATGAAACTGATATGTATGTAAATCCAACAGTAGATGAACTGACTTTAAAACCTAATAAACTGCGTCTATTTGATTTTATACATCAAAAAGCATCTTACTGGAAAGGTCGATTTGATAACGAGAAACAAAATGAATTTTTAAACAATGCTTTAATAGATTATAAATTAGCAGATCAGTTATTAGATGTAATAAGGTTTGATAGTACAGAAAAAACGTCTAAGTTATTCTGGAGAGAAAAAGGAGCAAGTCTTTATATGAAAGCTGTGGAAGTCTGTTATTTACTTAACGATATGGAGAGTGCTTATTTTTTTATGGAAAAAAATAAGGCTTTATTACTTCTAGAGGAGTTGAGTGACCAGCAAGCAAAAGTATTAAGTAATTTACCACAACAACTAATTGAACGCGATTTTGCGCTCAAACAAAAAATTATAGAAACTGAAGAAGCTACAACAAGTAATAAAACAGATATTTTATTTGAACTAAAAAGGAGCTATGAGCAGTTTAAAGATTCATTGGCAACTAATTATCCAGCTTACTCAAAATTAAAAAAATCACTACCAGTTTTAAACCTTCAAAACCACAAGACTAATTTTATTAATAAAGATTCAGCTACTTTACAGTATATTATAAATGATACTCAAGCCTACGGATTAGCAATTACCAAAGAGAGCACTACTTTATATCATATAAATGATGGGGTGATTTTACAAAATGAAATAGGTGAATTAACTACGCAGTTACAACATCCATTTAACACACAAACTGAGGTTGCTGCATATGTAAAAAATTCGAACTCAATTTTTGAAAAATTAATACCAAATAGTATTTTAGAAAAACTTAAAAGAAAGAAGATCACTATTGCTGCTGATGGAATAATTCAAAACATTCCTTTTGAAGCATTGATTAGTGATATTGAAAATCAGAATTCCTACTTAATTAAGTATAATGAGATTAATTATGTGTATTCTTTTTCATACTTGTTGTTTAATAGTAAAAAAATTAGAAACCCTGAACATACATTTTTAGGGTTGGCTCCTGAGCGATTTAAGGATAAATCTTTGGCAGTATTACCTAATTCCATATATGAAGTAACTAGTATTAATTCAATTTTTTCTGACAAAACGTTTGTAAAAGAGGAGGCTACAAAATTAAATTTTAAAACAAATTTTGAGAATTACAAAATAGTGCACCTGGCTACGCATTCAGGGTCGAGTAATACTGAAAAACCTTGGTTGGCTTTTAGCGATGATAAAGTAAATTTAAATGAAATTTATGCCACACAAAACCAAGCTGATTTGGTTGTACTAAGTGCTTGTAAAACTTCACAAGGCGAGTTAAAAACAGGTGAAGGTGTTATGAGTTTGGCAAGAGGATTTTTCTTTTCAGGGACTAATAGTGTAGTTTCAACATTATGGAATATCAATGATAAAACTACACAAGAAATAATGTATTCTTTTTATACTAATATTAAGGATGGACAAACGAAATCAAAGGCATTACACGAATCAAAACTAGCGTATTTATCCTCAAATGAAGGGTCAATGGCATCTCCTTTTTATTGGAGTTCTTTTGTTTTAATTGGCGATGCAGGTATCGTTCCTATAGATGATAAACTTAATTTACCAATACTATTATTGTTATTTGTTATTGTTTTAATAGTATTAGGAGTAGCTTTTAAGAAAAGGCGCAAAAAATAGTTTTTGAAATTCAATCGTGTAAAATGATGCATTAGACGAATTATTGAAAAAATAATGTAACTTAGTGAAGCCTCAAATGAATACCCTTATCCAAGGTTAAAAAGGTCTGCTTTTGAGAAATTATTTTAGAGGCAGGCTTTGAATAGTTAACCCCTCCATGAGGGATTAAAACCATTTATCTATGCTTGTTAAAGTTTATGGGAGTGCATTTTTTGGAGTTGAAGCCACAACAATAACGATTGAAGTAAATATTGTTAAAGGAGTAGGGTATCATTTAGTTGGACTACCCGATAATGCAATAAAAGAAAGTAATTACCGGATTGCTGCGGCACTACAAAACAATCAGTTTAAAATCCCAGGAAAAAGAATCACGATAAATATGGCTCCTGCCGATTTACGTAAAGAAGGGAGTGCTTATGATTTGCCTATTGCCATGGGGATATTAGCGGCTTCTGGGCAAATAAAATCGGATAATATAGGTTCGTATTTGATTATGGGGGAGCTTTCGTTAGACGGAAGTTTACAACCCATTCGTGGTGCTTTGCCAATAGCTATAAGAGCTAGGGAAGAAGGGTTTAAAGGATTAATTTTACCGAAGCATAATGTAAAAGAAGCCGCAATAGTAAATGATTTAGAAGTTTATGGAGTAGAAAATATATTAGAAGTAATAGAGTTTTTTGATAAGGGACGTCAGCTAGAACGAACTATTATTGATACACGAGAAGAGTTTTGTAAAGGCTTAGATTTTCCTGAGTTTGATTTTTCAGATGTTAAAGGGCAAGAATCGATTAAACGATGCATGGAAATTGCTGCTGCTGGTGGACATAATATTATTTTGATAGGCCCTCCAGGATCAGGAAAAACCATGTTGGCAAAACGATTACCATCAATATTACCACCAATGACATTGCATGAAGCGCTAGAAACTACTAAAATTCATAGTGTAGTCGGTAAAGCTAAAGATACTGGCTTGATGACACAGAGGCCATTTAGGAGCCCTCATCATACAATTTCCAATGTAGCCCTTGTTGGTGGGGGAAGTTATCCTCAACCAGGAGAAATATCCTTATCGCATAATGGTGTTTTGTTTTTAGATGAATTACCCGAGTTTAAACGGGATGTATTAGAAGTAATGCGTCAGCCTCTTGAAGATAGAGAGGTAACTATATCCAGAGCAAAATTTACAGTAACCTATCCAAGTAGTTTTATGTTGGTAGCTAGTATGAACCCTAGCCCTAGTGGATATTTTAATGATGGAAATTCACCAGTAAGTTCATCTCCTGCAGAAATGCAACGCTATTTAAGTAAAATATCAGGTCCGTTGTTAGACAGAATAGATATTCATATAGAGGTTACTCCAGTGCCTTTTGAAAAATTAACTGAGGAACGAAAATCAGAATCATCAGTAGACATTAGAGCAAGAGTAACTAAAGCTAGAGTTGTTCAAACAGAGCGTTTTAAGGATTCTAAAGTGGTGCATTATAATGCGCAAATGAATGTGAATCAAATACGAGAGTATTGTGTTTTGGGTAATACTTCAAAAGAATTGCTGAAAAATGCGATGGAAAAATTAAATTTATCAGCGAGAGCTTATGATAGGATATTAAAAGTTTCTAGAACTATTGCTGATTTGCAAAATGAAAATGAAATTAATGAAACGCATATAGCTGAAGCAATACAGTATAGAAGTTTGGATAGAGAAGGCTGGTTAGGGTAATGCTATCAGTGGCTTTAATTTACGATATTTGCTTTAAATTAAAAATGATTTTAATCAGACTAAAAATTTAAAAATGAAGAATAACATCACCATTATTATAGTCTTATTGTTTGTTTTATGCTCTTGTAAACGAGAAACAAAAAGTAAAATTATCAATAATACTATTAGCTCTTCGGTTAGAATAAGTTTTGATTCCATCACTCAAATAGAAAGTTTAAAAATTCTATCTAGCGATTCGTATTTAGGGAGAGAAACTGGAACAAAAGGGGCAGAGCTGTCAAGAAACTATATTGCAGATAAATTTACGGCATTGAAGTTAGATAAATTAGGGGGTTCTTATTTTCAATCGTTTCCATATAATGGAAGTAATGATCATGGCGATGTAAAAGAAGGTTTGGCATATAATGTTATTGGTTTAATTAGAGGTAGAGAGCAATCAAATAAGTTTATTGTAGTTGGTGCTCATTATGATCATTTAGGAACTAGCGGTAAGAAAGTATATAACGGAGCTGATGACAATGCTTCTGGTACAGCAGCATTATTTTCTATAGCTACTTATTTTAAAGAGAATCCTCCAAAACATTCGATTATTATTGCAGCATGGGATGGAGAGGAAATAGGATTGTTAGGATCCCAATACTATGTAAATCATCCTATTATTTTACAAAAGGATATTTTGTGTAATATCAATATGGATATGATAGGTAGGAGTGAAAAAAATGAATTATTTATCACAGGAACACCGCATAATAAGCTTTTAATGGATTCCGTAGTTACATCGTTATATTCTAATAAAATAAAAATCCTTACAGGGCATGATGGTGATGACAGAGAAGATGATTGGACCTATTCCTCTGATCATGGTTCGTTTCATAAAAAAGGAATTCCTTTTCTATATTTTGGAGTTGAAGACCATAAGGACTATCATAAAACATCAGATGTATTTGAAAGCATACAGCAAGCGTTTTATTTAGAAGCAACAAGAGTAGTTATTCAGGCAACAAAGAGAGCTGATGAGTGTTTTACAAGATAATGATAGCTAATTACTGGAGTATAATTAATACGAATTAAATAGGTTGTAAATTATGGTAATCATATATTTCGTACTAGTTGTTAGTTTTTAGTGAGTGAAGCAGCGTATTGTGATGGTGTTTGTCCTGTAGATTTTTTGAAATAACGGTTGAAAGAGGATTTTGAATTAAAGCCACAATCATATGCTAGGGATAGTAGCGTTATTTTTTGGTTTTTAGGAATTGTAATTAACCGTTTGAATTCTTCAACACGAAAATAGTTAACGTATTCATAAAAGTTTATACCTTCTCTTTCATTAATGATTTGTGATAGATAATTGGGGTGAACTTTAAGTATTGATGCTAATTCACCTACAGATAACTCGCCATTCTGGTATATGGTTTTATCAGTCATTAAGAGGGTTAATTCTTGAAATAATTTTTCAGAAGCCTCTTCTTTTAATCCAGACTTTGCATATTTTTCCTTAGGAACTTCTTTTATAGCTATTATTTTTTGAAGTTTATGAATAGGTTTTATTTCTGTTGATTGTGTTTTTATTGGATTATCAGACTTTGTTAGAGTAAAAATATTTCCTTGTTTAATTCCGTAAAAACTTATTGAAAATACAAACAATACTACTGATAAAAATATTAAGGGCTCTTTTTCTGTAAATATTACAACTATCCAAATGACTCCTAGTCCACCGATTAGTAATTGTAACCATTTTGTATTAACCTTTTTAGACTCTTGATTGTTATTGTGAACAATACGTTTATATTTCCTTAATAGGATATACGACCATAGTACGTATATAGCTCCTGAAATGGAAATAGTTATAGATAAGATAGAAGAGAATAGCTCATAACCCGCGCCATTATTTTTAATAACATATATTTTTTCTTCTACAGAAAGCATGAAAAATGTAATTAAATAAAGATATGTAGCAATAATTGGAGAAAAATGTAAAATAAGAAGACCTTTTTTCTGGGGCAATTGCGATGTGACTGTAGCTATATACAAATATAATAATACCCCATGTAGTAATGGCATAGGAAGTTCAATACCCAATAAGAACGGATACTGAAAAATATCCTTAGTATATGTTATGTAATATAAAAATAAGTGGATTGCTGTTAATAGCATCCATGTGATAAGTATTTGGTCAGTATTTGATTTGTTTTTTTTGCTGATTAATAAAAAACTAATAAAAAGGGCTATACTAATTCCAGCTATAAATATCATTTTTTGTAATTATTTGATTGGTTAATTAATTAAGATTTACTCTTAATAGCCAAACAAAAATAAGGACATACTTATAATTATAAAAAATATAACAACACTTTAACTTAGTTTAACATAAAGTAATATTTTTCGAAATCTAATAAAATAACAAAGTTATTTATGAGTATATAAAAAGGCTAAAGTAAATTACTGTGCAAATCATTAATAGCCTCAATAGTGGTACTACCATAGCCCCGCACTATTTTATTTCCCTTTGAATCAACTAGGCTGGCAACATATTCATTAGGTAGTTTTTCAAATGTTATATGTTTAAGATTATTGATAATGTCGGGTATTTTATTTTCTACTTCTGTTAGTGTATTCATAAGATTTGATTTTTAGCCTAAATAAATATTTAGTTTTTAGTATTCTAACTCTTAAGCGTATTTATTAATGTTATTGAAATGTGTAGCTCACTTTTGCAACCTCAGTTAATCTAAAATAACCAAGAGCATAATTATCAGGTTGAATATGATTAATACAATTTCCTTTTAAAGGTGCTGGTACTGCACTAAATGGATCTCCTCCACTATTAGATTGCTCTATTAGTAAACGGATATAATTATGGTAACGTTCTGAAATACCATGTAGGTCAATATTTACAATGTCTCCAGGGACAAATGATTCCTCGTTAGTGTCGTCATTATCTTCTTTTTCAAACCAGGTGTCAATTAAATTACCGTTAACAAACTCGTCAGAAAGATCTTCTAGCTCAGCAAAAAGATCTCCAACTTCCTTGAATCGTACTAAGTAAAAATTATCTTCATCTGGAGGATCTTGAAAATAAATGCTAACATCCAAAACTTCATCATCAAAACCACCTTCATATGATTGTGCAATATTTATGATACTTGATACAGGTATTAATGTTTCTTGAGCATTATATGTTTCATTGTTATAAATAATTTCTAGTGTATATGATTGATTTAATACAGGAACGAAACTTGTTGTTGTGTATTCGCCATTGTTTTGATCAATAAAAATTAATTCAGTACCATCATTATCATTAGTAACTTTAACCGATGCCCCAGTTACGATATTGCTTGTAGCAATATCAAAATATGGTTTCGTATTACTTAGTTTTATTGTTTGTTGGTTGCCAACGGTTCCTTTTTCCCAATCTAGTGAAGCTTCAATAACTAATCTTGGAGTTGCTGTAGGAACGTCTACATCAATAATATCGTTACATGAAATAAAATGGATGGATAAAGCAAGTAGTATATATTTGATATGTATTTTCATAATATTAAAATTTAAAATTATAGGTTATAGAAGGTATAATACCAAATATGGCTGTTCTAGTTGCTTCATTTATTCCAGTGTCAGTGTTTTGAGCAAATGATATAGAAGCTGCATTTTTACGGTTATAAAGGTTATATATGCCAAAAACCCATTCCCCTTTCCATCTATTGTCGGGTTTTTTATTTGGAGTATAAGTAGCAGAAATATCTATCCTATGGTATGCTGGTAACCTATTTGCATTTCTGTCAGAATAACTAGCTATAGAAATTCCTTCATATTGATATTGAGCATTAGGATATGTTACAGGTCGTCCAGTTTGAAATATAAAATTAGAGCTAAAAATCCATTTGTCATTATGTTTATATACCCCAGTTAGGGAAAAATCGTGTGTTCTGTCATAAGCTGTATTGTACCAATCACCATTATTAATTCCTGGTCCTCCAGCTATACCTCCTAATGTTCTTTGTTCGGATTTAGATAAAGTATACGCAAACCAGCCCGTAAATCTTCCTTTGTTTTTTCGTAATAAAAACTCCAGCCCATATGATTTAGATTCTCCATTAAGAATTTCAGTTTCAATATTATTATTTCCTATTAAATTTGCTCCATCTATATAGTCAACTCTATTATCGGTTGTTTTATAATAAACTTCTGCTTCTAGCGAATACATTTTATGATTAATGTTTTTAAAGTATCCCAATGCATACTGATTAGATATTTGGGGATCAATAAATTGCCCACTTGGAGCCCAAACATCTAAAGGAGTAGCTGAGGTTGTGTTTGATAATAAGTGAATGTATTGCGTGGATTTTGTATACCCTGCTTTTACTGATGAAGTTTTGTTTAGCTGATATGATATGGCTAATCGAGGTTCGAAATTACCAAAGGCTTTTATTTTTTCATTATTTTTATAATCAGTTTCATTAGTTTCTATTCCTTGTTCATAAATACCCAATTCGTTGTTATAGACTACAGGGGTGTTATTTGAGTAATTACTTAAAGCTTGTCCTCCTAGTCTAGTAAAGGTACTGTATCTTAATCCATATTGAATTGTAAGTTTATTTGTAAGTTTATGTTCCGCACTTACATATGCACCTCCTTCAAATGCTCTCTTCTGATCTAATTTTAAATAGTTTATGGGGGAGTCAGGTGCTGTTGGTTTTACCTCTCCTGGGTTGAACTTATAATTAATTCCACTAAGGCCAAAATCCAGTTTAAATTTATCGCTAACATAGTATTTTAAGTCATATTTTATATTAAGGTTTTTTATTTCTGCAACCCAGTCAAGTTTTACAAAATCTAATATCACTTGATAATCATACTTGCTATATATTAATGATAGATTTGAAAATAGTTTATCATTAAAAATATGATTCCAACGTAAATTTCCTGATAAATTTCCGTAATTATTTTCTACAATTTTTGATAATTTAAAAAAGTCCCTACCATAGTATCCAGAAAGGAATAGTTTATTAGTTGAATTTATTTCATAATTACTTTTTAAATTTAAATCATAAAAGTAAGCGCTATCATCTTTTAAGTCCTCAATAGCTTTCATAAACAAGTGTGCATATGACCCTCTTCCCGCAATTAAAAATGTACCTTTCTTATTAAGTATAGGTCCTTCAGCAGTTAATCTGCTTGAAATAACTCCTAATCCACCAGTAAGATTAAAATTTTTACTATTTCCATCTTTTTGACGAATATCTAAAACAGATGACACACGACCACCAAACCGAGCAGGAATTCCTCCTTTATAGAGTTTAATATCTTTAATGGCATCGGCATTAAACACCGAAAAAAAGCCAAATAAATGTGAAGTATTATAGATAATAGCCTCGTCTAATAATACAAGGTTTTGATCAGCAGCACCGCCTCGAACATTGAAACCACTTGTTCCTTCGCCTGAATTTGTAACACCAGGAAGCATCTGAATTGATTTTAATATATCTATTTCGCCTAAAACTGCGGGCATTTTTTTTATAGTCCCCATTTTTAATTTTGATACACTCATTTGTGGTTTTCTAATACTCACGAGTTCAGTATCACTTGTTGTAATGACAACTTCATTCAAAGTTGTTGAAGATTCGGATATTTCAAAGGTTATTTTTTGATCTTTATCTAATATAATTTCTTGATCCATATCGGCATATCCTAAATATGAAATCACTAAATTATATGTGCCTTTCGGGGCGGTTATAGAAAAGAAACCATACTCATTACTCATTACTCCGATAGTGGTATCTTTAAAATAAACAGATGCTCCAAAAACAGTTTCTCCATTACTGGCATCTTTGATGGTACCACTGATAGTGTTTTTTTCTTGAGCTGATAAAAGAGAGGTAAGTATGAGGAACAGTAATACTAAGTTTTTCATCTTGTAGGTTTTTATTTTAAAACATGGCAAACTTATGAATTGATGATGTGTTAATCGTTCCTCCTTGGAGGATGACACCTTTTATAGGTGCTTCCTTGTAAGTTGACACTCTTATTTGGGTGAATTAAATGTGTTGTGGAGTACATATTCAAATAGATAATAAAAACCACTAATTTTATTTTACAGAAATTAATATACTCCTAGAGGAGATTAAAAAGTAATACTTTATTAACTGAGTAAAAAAAGGGGGTATACTACTTGAATAACTCAAGGACTAACTACGTAGAATAGGAAAAATAGAGTGCGAATGGGATGCTTTATTTACATGCCTCCCAAATAGCATCATTTGGAACAGGAGCTGTAATTTTAATAGACTCTTTTTTCACAGGATGTATAAACTCAAGGTGTCTAGCATGTAAATGTATACTAGCATCTTTATTACTTCGCTTAGCACCGTACTTTAAATCACCTTTTATATGGCAACCTATAGTGTTTAGTTGACAGCGTATTTGATGATGTCTACCAGTTTCTAGGTTAATTTCTAATAGATTGTAATTGTCTAATTCTTTAAGTAATTCATAATGTAGAATTGCTTTTTTTGAACCGTCAACTTCCTTTTTAAAAGCAGTTGATTTATTGTTCTTCGGATTCTTTTTCAACCAATGTATTAAAGTGTCTTTTTGTTTTGGAGGTGCGTCTTTTACTACAGCCCAATAGGTTTTATGAGCAGTCTTTTCTGCAAATAATTTATTAAGTCTTGGTAATGCTTTTGACGTTTTTGCAAATACAACAATCCCTGTTGTTGGACGGTCTAACCGATGTACAACACCTAAAAACACATTTCCTTCTTTACTGTATTTTTCTTTTAAATATTCTTTTACAACATCCGGTAAGGGTTTGTCTCCAGTTTTATCACCTTGAACTAAATCACCCGCACGTTTATTGATGACAATAATATGATTGTCTTCAAACAGCACTTGAAGGTTTTTTTTAGTAGATACTATTTTCAGGGTATTATCCGCCACGAATACACAAATGTTTTATGATACTCCTTATGTTTAATTGATAATCTTAATTGGAGTTACAATTATATTTTAATTTTGACTACTGACTACTGACTACTGACTACTGACTACTAAGACTAATATTGTTCGTCTTTGTTTGGGAAATCAACTGCTTTTACATCTTTACAATATTGACCAATTGCATTCGTCATATCTTCATATAAGTTCATGTAACGTCTTAAAAAACGTGGATTGAATTCATGAGTCATCCCAATCATATCATGAGTAACCAAAACTTGTCCGTCAACACCACTACCAGCACCAATACCGATAACAGGAATTGTTAAACTGTCAGCAACTTCTTGTGCTAATTTTGCAGGAACTTTTTCTAAAACCAAAGCAAAACAACCAATTTTCTCAAGCATTAAAGCGTCTTTCTTTAATTTGGATGCTTCTTCTTCTTCTTTAGCTCTTACGGTATATGTCCCGAATTTATATATAGATTGTGGCGTTAAACCTAAGTGAGCCATTACTGGTATACCAGCATTTAAAATTCGTTTTACCGATTCTTTAACTTCTTTTCCCCCTTCTAATTTTACAGCATGCCCACCTGATTCTTTCATTATTTTTATAGAAGAACGTAATGCTTCTTTAGGGTCGGATTGGTAACTTCCAAAAGGTAAATCAACAACAACTAAAGCTCTTTTTACAGCACGTACAACAGAAGAAGCATGGTAAATCATCTGATCCAAAGTAATCGGTAAAGTTGTTTCATGACCTGCCATTACATTAGAGGCAGAGTCTCCAACCAATATAACGTCAGTCCCAGCACCATCAACAATTTTTGCCATGGTATAATCATATGAAGTTAGCATAGAGATTTTTTCTCCATTTTTTTTCATTTCGATTAAAGATTTTACAGTTACTCTTTTATATTCTTTTTTAGCTACAGACATTTTAGTAAAATTTTATAAGAACAAAATTAGTCATTTAGTTTAGCAAATACTTCATTTGTTTTTTAAAAGAATCGATTAATTATGTTAAAATATATTTTAAGGAATGATAATTGATTAATTTTGAGTGTAATCAAAAAAAGGAGATATGAAATTTAAAATACTACTTGTAGTGATGTTATTTACAGTACTTGGGTTTTCACAAACAGATGAAGAGTATAAAGTAAAATATGCTATTGAAACTTTTTTTGATGGTTTTCATCAATCAGATTCTATAAAAATGAAATCGGTAATGCATCCAAACATGACATTACAAAGTATTCAACCTAACAAGGAAGGAAAGGAAGCAATAGTAAACCAAAATATAAGCGGTTTTTTAAAACTGGTGTCGCAATATTCGAAAGTTAGAAACTGGGAAGAAGAGTTACAGTCCTTTGATTTTAAAATTGATGGTAATTTAGCCCAAGTATGGTGTCCTTATTTATTTTATTTAAACGGAATGTTAAGTCATTGTGGCGCTAATTCTATTCAATTGTTTTATGAAAATGAACAATGGAAGATTGTATCTATTTTAGATACGAGACGTAAAAATTGCGGCGAATAAATATATATAATGAAAAAACGCTTGCTAATTTTATCCGACCTCTGGGGAGCAAAAAAATCAGATTGGATTACTAATTATTTTAATTTACTAGAGGTTGATTTTGATATTACTTATTATGACTGCTGTGAATTAGGAGCTGTAGATAAAACAGTAATGACAGAAGAAGCGCTTCACGTCCAATTTATCAATCATGGAATTACAACAGCAGTAGAAAAATTACTGAAACTAGAACTCGAAGAAGTCAATGTACTTGCTTTTAGTATTGGAGGTGCTATTGCATGGAAAGCAGCGCTAAACGGATTAATAGTCAAAAACCTATATGCAATATCAGCAACGAGACTGCGATATGAAGTTGAGCAACCAGTTTGTGATATTAAATTATGTTATGGTGCAGACGATTTTTTTATACCAAGTATTGAGTGGTTTGATAAAATGACGTTACAATATAATATCATTGACGGAGTTGGTCATGACCTATATTTCAAAAAGTGTTTTTCTATAAGTATTTGTGATGAAATAACGAGAAAATGTTTATAACAAAAGGGTAATGTTTTTAGAGTAGTTTTAGAAAAAACTGCTTTGCATTCCAATATTCTAGCAATCAGCCATATTTACAGAAATAGCCAAACCTCCTTCAGAAGTTTCTTTATATTTTAAACTCATATCTTTAGCAGTTTCCCACATGGTATCAATTACTTTATCTAAAGGAACTTTCACGTGTGCAGGATCCCTATCCAAAGCCATTTCGGCAGCATTAATCGCTTTTATAGCTCCCATAGAATTACGTTCAATACAAGGTATTTGTACCAATCCACCAATAGGATCACAGGTTAATCCAAGGTGATGTTCCATAGCAATTTCAGCAGCTATTAAAACTTGTGCTTGTGAGCCTCCTAATAACTCACATAAGGCAGCTGCAGCCATTGCTGACGACACACCAATTTCTGCTTGACATCCACCCATAGCAGCTGATATAGTCGCATTTTTTTTAAATAAACTACCAATTTCTCCAGCAACTAATAAAAATTGTTTGATGTGTTTAAAACCAGCATCGTGGTTTTCAATAGTTAGGTAATACATTAATACAGAAGGAATAACTCCTGCGCTACCGTTGGTAGGAGCGGTTACAATACGACCTAAAGCAGCATTAACTTCATTAACTGCTAATGCATAACAATCAACCCATTTTAATATTTCTCGAAATTTAACTTCTGTTTTTCGAATGCTTTGCATCCAATTTTCAGGGTTTGTATACTCAAAAGACTTTTTGAGTTTCTTGTGTAAATCGAATGCTCTGCGTCGGACATTTAATCCGCCAGGTAAAAAACCTTCTGAGTGGCAACCAATGTAAATGCACTCTTGCATTGTATTCCAAATACGTAATAATTCGGTGTCTATTTCTTCTTCCGAGCGTAATGTTTTCTCATTTTCCAAAACAATTTCAGAAACAGTTTTATTTTCTGCTTCGCAATAGGCTAATAGCTCTTTTGCTCGTTGTATCGGAAAAGGGAAATCTAACGGTTCTTTTGTAGATTTTGTAGCGGAATCATTTTCTTTAATAACAAAACCTCCGCCAATTGAGTAAAAAGTAGCTTCAATAGTACGGTTATCTAAAGTAGTTCCTGTAAAGGTTATTCCGTTCGAATGGAATGGAAGAAACTCTTTATTAAAAATAATTTGATTCGTATTAAAAATCAAAGCACGCTCACCATTAAAGTCTAAGGTATTCGTACTTTTTATATTATCAACAATTCCTTGAATATCTTTAATTGGTACATACTCTGGGTCGGCACCACTTAATCCTAATAATACCGCTAAATCAGTAGCATGTCCTTTACCTGTTAATGATAAAGAACCATATAAATCTATTTGAATAGAAATAATGTTATTAAATTCATCAGTGTCTTTTAATTCTTTAATCCATCGTTCAGCAGCCCTCCATGGGCCAAGAGTGTGAGAACTGGAAGGTCCTACACCAATTTTTAACATGTCGAATACACTAATAAATTCCATAATAAATAATTCAGTCGGCTAAGCTAATTAAAAAAACAAAGTTTACTAGGGTTATTTATAGCTTAACAAAAAATATATAAAATGTTATATTCTTAATAATTTACGAAATAGTTAGTCAGGCAATAAAGTGGTTATTTGATTTGTTATAATAAAAGCACTTAAATTATTTGCATCCCAAGAAAAGATATTTGTATCCCAAAGACTACAATAGAATTTGAAAAAAGCGTATTTTAAAAGAATATAAATTAATATACTATTTATTATAGACTAATCAAATAATATGATGGTTACTGGTTCGTTTTGTTTTATTTTATTAAAGCATAGTATATATGCTAAATCTTATTTATTAATATGAGTATTTTAAATAGTAAGTCACTCTTTACTTTAGTTTTTTGTTTTCTCCTTTTTGAAGCATCTTCTCAGCACCTAAATTCAAAAGCAGAGTTTGAATCATTAGATGCTAATCAAAAAATAATACTTTACAAGAGTCTAGCCGATTCTGTTAAAATTAAGAACAATAGCTTTTTAATAAAAAACTTCAAGGAAAATATTAACGAAATCAAAAATATTACTACACTATTTAAAGTAAAACTAGCTATAGCGGAATTAAATTATTTAGCTGGGGATTATATACAAAGTGTTAATGTGCTTAACAGAACATTAGATAATAAAAACAACAACTTAACGGCATCAGACAGTATGTCGATATATGACAACTTAAAAAAGTCGTATTACAAACTGTATTTATATCCAGAGATATTCGAAGTCAATTCAAAAATTCAAAAGCTGATAAATAATGAAGTTGAATATCCATTATGGAGCTATAATATGAATAGTAAGCTTTATGCGAATCTTTATCAGTTTGATAAGGCAGTTTTTGCTTTAAAAAAAGAAATTAAGGAACTTAAAAAGTCTAAAAATAGAGATTCCTTAATTATACCGTCTGCTTATAATGATTTAGGGTATTATTATTTTTCTTCAAAAAAATATGATAGTGCATTAGTGAATTTTAATAAATCTCTAGAATATGCAGATAAGTCTTTAAAGAACATAAGCAGTGAACAGTATAAACAAATAACAGCAGTTGTAAAAGGAAATATAGCTGGGATTTATGTTAATAGAAAAATGTATAATGAAGCAATACCCTTACTTTTAGAAGACATAGCGGTAGGAATAGAATCTAAATTAAATATAGGCAGTACTGTTCATAGTTATAATTTATTAGCTATATGTTATTTAGAATTGGGTGATTTTAAAAAAGCAAATGAAATATTTAAGAATATAAAACCACTTCTTATTGAATTACCTCATAATCCTGCTCAGGTTGGCTATTTAAAAAATAAAGCAAACTATTATAATAAAATTCAAAATAGCGATTCTTCAAATTATTATTATAAGGAAGCTTTTAGAATTAAGGATTTTATGGATAAAAAAGGTAGGAATCAAATTCTTGCTGGTAATGAATTAATTTATAGCATAACAGAAGAGCATCGTCTTTTAAAAAAACATGAAACCGACTTAAAAAACCAAGAATTAGTGCTAAAGAACAAACAGAAGAACATTTTGGTGTTTTTTGCGTTATTACTCTTATTATTACTTGCATTGAGTTTATTCAATAGTTATAAACTTAAGAAAAGCAGAAAAGAGGTTCGCCAAAAGAATAAAGAAATTACACTTAAAAGTGAACAGGTCAAAATAGCGCTATCAGAAAAGGAAGTATTGTTAAAAGAAGTACATCATCGGGTTAAAAATAATTTACAAGTAATTTCTGGTTTACTGGAGTTACAAAATATATCTGTTACTGATGAAAGTGTAAAATTGGCATTAAAAGAGGGGCAAAACAGAATTCAATCGGTAGCCTTAGTGCATAAAATGATGTATCAATCAGAGAATGTGAGTAAGGTGAATATGCAAAATTATTTAGAAGAATTACTTCAGGTATTAGAACTGTCCTATTCAAATTCACAAAAACATATTCAAACAAGGATTAATGCAAAAGATGTTGATTTTGATGTTACGATGGCTGTTCCGATAAGTTTAATTGTAAACGAAGCAGTTTGTAATGCATATAAACATGCTTTTGAAAATAAAAAGTCAGGTAATATAGAAGTGGCTATTATCAAAGAAAAAGAAAGAACGTATTCTTTACTGATTAAAGATGATGGAGTTGGTTTGCCTGAAGAGTTTGATATTAAAAAGTTAAAATCAATTGGTTTTGATTTGATACATGGATTAGCAAGACAGTTAAAAGGAAAATTAACCGTAAATGGAACTTCAGGAACAGAGATTAAAATAACATTTTCAAGCATTACAAAAGATGGAAGAAGCAGTAAAAATATTGATTGTTGAAGATGAATATATCACAGCCAAAACACTTTCTAATTTTTTAGAAGCCTCAGGGTATACTGTTGTAGGTTGTGCAATGGATACTGACGAAGCGATATCTTATTTAGAAAAAACAGTTATTGATTGTGTGGTCTTAGATATCAATTTAAATGATGAAAAGGATGGAGTTTGGATAGCAAAACATATAAAAGAAAACTACCATATCCCCTTTGTTTTCTTAACAGCTTATACTGATAAGGAAACAATATCAAGAGCAGTGCGAGCAAGTCCATTTGGGTTTTTAGCGAAACCATTTCAGAAAGTAGAGCTTTTTTCGGCTATAGAAATTGCCCTTCACAAGCATAATGAATTAACAATATTTAAAAAGGATTCTATTGCTAATGAAGGTAATCAATCAAAAACAGTTTTTTTAAAAAATGTGGATAGGTTTGATAAGGTAGTTGTAAATGATATTTGTTTTATAGAATCTCAAAAGAATTATTTATTAATTTATACCAGTAAAATGGTGTATAAACACAGAGCAACATTGAAAGAATTTATTGAAATGTTGCCATCTATGGATTTTATAAAAACACATAGGGCGTTTTCGATTAATAGGAATAAAATAGTTTCAGTTGATAAGTCAAATCATATGATCAATATTTTAAATAATAATATCCCCATATCTAAAGCATTTAGGCTTGAAGTGTACAAAAAAATAGATTTTAATTAGTTAAACCTATTTTCATCCCAATAAATACGCTGATTGTCCCTTACATTGTTAGACTACTAAATTTTAGAAGTATTTTTGAATTATACATTTAAAGTAAAACATAATTGCTAAGGTTACATTTAATTTTTTCGGGTAAATTAAATTTCATGTCACAATTAAAGCAGTGTAGGTTTTGATTAATTATTACATTCAATCCTTAATTATGGTTTTCAATGACTTGTTATAATTATTTGTAAAAATTGGGTTTTAAAGTTAATTCGGGTATTAATTTTAAAAACAAGTCATTAATTAATTTGAAGAGCGCTATTTCTAGCGCTCTTTTTTATTTCCCCCTATTGAATTAATAGTAAGTGGCTTGCCTAAATAGTAAAGTGATAGATAAAGTTTTCAAGCTAATTATTCTTTGAATAGCTTCTTATTTTCTGTCCCTGTAATTGTTCGTTCTAACCCATTTTTTTTATGATTTCTACTCAATTCTATATTCTTGTTAGTATATAAAATGCACAAATTATTATGAGAAAGATATTACTTACGTTACTGTTACTTCCATTAGCTATATATGCCCAAGTAGGAATTGGTACAACAACCCCGGATTCAAGTTCAATGTTGGAAGTTGACGCAACTGATAAAGGAGTGTTGATTCCTCGTGTTGCTATAGCCGATTTAAATACAGCTGCACCAGTAACTGCTCCCGTAGAAAGCTTACTAGTTTATAATACTACTGTAGCAACAGGAATTGGTTTTCATTATTGGGATGGTTTAAAATGGACTCCATTGTCAGGAACAGCTGCAAATGATGGTGATTGGACTGTAGTAGGAAATGACATGTATAATGCAAACTCTGGTTATGTAGGTGTAGGAACAACTACTCCAACAGCTAAATTGCATATAGAAGATACTTCAGGTTCAAGTATAGTGGCTATAAATGATGGTTTTGAAGATAACACATTGGCGCCATGTTCAACTTCTGGAACAGGAGGTAACTGGTCTACAACTTCTGCAGCTGGAGAGTTTAATACTGGTACTTATGGTGCTGGTTCAGGATCTGGTGTAGATAGCAGTGATTCAAGATTAGAAATAACCGTAACTATTCCAGCTGGAGGTTCAGCTTATTCTTTTGATTACAGAGTAGATAGTGAAGGTAGTTATGATTATTTACGATTCTATGTTGATGGTGTGCAAGAAGCAGGTGCTTCTTGGTCAGGTTCAGTTGCTTGGGCAAATTATGCAGGAACACTTACTGCCGGGACGCATACGTTATCTTGGAGGTATTCAAAGGATAGTTCTGCTAGCTCAGGTTTAGATAGAGCTTTTATAGATAATATATCAATTACCGCTACATCTACAGGGCAACCCGTGATTAGAATTGTTGATGGGTTTGAGCAAGCTGGAAGAGTGTTAACGTCAGATGCTTCAGGGAATGCTTCATGGCAAGATGCTGGAGATGATGGTGATTGGATTACTTCAGGAACTAATATTTATAGTGCAAACACTGGTAATGTAGGCGTTGGGACAACTACTCCTATTGAAAAATTACATGTTGTAGCACAACATATATTGGTGGAATTTGATCCAGATGCTGTATACAGTACTAAAAATACAGGAACAGGTAAGGGGTATGAACTTATAGGGACCTATCAAGGTTGGGATTCTAACGCTATTTATATAGGGGGATATAATACAAATCATACAGGAAACAATTATGATGCTGCTGATAAAGTAATTTGTGGTGGTAATACTGCAGGTAATGTGGGTATTGGTACTCTTGCTATTACTGCAACCGCTTTTAATGTATCTAGTTCTGAAAGATTTAAAAAAAATATTACAGCATTAGAATATGGTTTGGATGATTTGTTAAAGATTAAACCAGTGAAGTACCAGTATAATTTTGAAAAATCAGGTTTGTATACCATTGGTTTTATTGCAGAAGAGGTAAGTGAGGTAATACCAGAAATAGTGTCTCATCAAAATGAAAATCATAAAGTAGTTTCTCGTGAACAGGGAAAGCCAGTATCCATGGATTACTCTAAAATGAGTGCTGTTTTAGTTAATGCGGTTAAGGAACAATACTCAAAGGTTCAGGAACTTAAAAGCAACAATGAAGCGCTTGAAAAACGTTTGGCTAGAATTGAAATGGTTCTTTTGGAGAAGTCTAAAAAATAATTCTTGTATTAATTTTTAAAACGTTTAATTAATGAAAAATCATTTACTAAAAATATTAGTATTGTTGCCTCTAGCTGTTTTTTCTCAGGTGGGTATAGGGACAACCGCTCCAAATTCAAGTGCGATACTTGATGTTACTGCCACAGATAAAGGAGTATTAGTACCACGTGTAGCAATAGCTGATTTAAATACTGCTGCTCCAGTAACGGCGCCAGTAGAAAGTTTATTAGTGTATAATACTACGGTGGCTACGGGAGTAGGGTTTTATTATTGGGATGGAGCTAAATGGACGCCTTTAGCGGGTGCTGCTGGTCTTGATACAGATTGGACAATTGCAGGAAATGATATGTACAATGCTAATACAGGTTATGTGGGTGTAGGAACAACAACACCATCTGTTTTATTGCATATAGAAGATACAGCTCCTGCTATACGATTAGTTAGTGGTACGGAAGCAGTAGGTTTAGTATTGACAACGGATGCTTCTGGAAATGCCAACTGGGGAATTTTAACTTCAGATGTTGATTGGACTATATCCGGTAATGATATGTATAATGCTAATGCAGGTAATGTGGGTATTGGCACAACCGCACCGATTGAGCCTTTTCATGTAATGTCTGATAGAATTTTATTGGAAAGTACAGGGAATGCAATTTTAAGAGTGAGAAAGAATAATTCGGATACGTCTAAACAGTACGATTTAATAGGGGTATATACTGATCCAGGTTTTGATGCTAATGCAATTTACCTAGGCGGATATAATGTTAATAACACTAATGGAGATGATTATGATGCTGGAAATAAAATTTATCTAGGATGGGACGGAGCAACCCAGCTTGAAATAACAGCAACAGCTTTTAATGTTTCAAGTTCTAGAAGAGCTAAAAAAAACATAAATATTTTAAAATATGGATTGAAAGATATCTTGAAAATTAATCCTGTTAAATATCAATATAAAAACAATACATCAGGTTTGTATACAATTGGGTTTATAGCAGAGCAGGTGAGTGAAATAATTCCCGAAGTAGTTTCGCATCAAGATGAGAAAGGAAATGTAGTTTCTCGTGAGCAAGGAATACCAATGTCTATGGATTATTCTAAAATGAATGCCGTATTAGTTAACGCTGTTAAAGAACAGCAGGTAGAAATAAATTTCTTAGAAAAAGAAAATACTGCTCTAGACAAACAAATAACAAAACTGGAAGGTTTGTTATTATAAATAACCTCAAAAAAATTACATGAAGAGTTAAGTGATTTCATTGTTTAACTCTTTTTTTACCACCCAAAACTATTTATATGAATAAAAATTTACTTATTGCGTTATTTTCTTTTTTTACATATTCAGAAATTAATGCCCAAATCGTCAATGACCCACCTTTTATTTTATCAGTGGATGAGTTAAAAAATTGGACTTCAGGTGGAGCTACTGCAGATGCTAATAACATTGCTACTGAAAACTTAGCTACACGTTTTTCGGATGCAAGTACTCAATTAAACTCTTCTTTGGCAAATGATATTGAAATCGCTTGGTTACCAGATGGGATGAATAATTTTGGAAACTATAATGGAGAACAACCAGTTTTTAATTATTATAATTTTACGCACTGGGCTTATATAGATAAGTTAGTATGGTTTGGAGGTACTGCAGATGATACTGTTCAAATCCCTTCTGCTCCATGGGTTAATGCTGCACATAAAAATGGAGTAAAAGTTTTTGGAAATGTGTTTTTTGCGCCAAATGCATGGGGTGGATCTACAGCAACGATGACGAGTTTTCTTGAAAAGGATGCATCAAATAATTTTATTGCAGTGACTAAGCTTAAAGAAATTATAGAGTATTATAATTTTGATGGTTGGTTTATAAATGAAGAAACAGATACTAATGCTACAAACGGACAACTAATGTATGAGTTTGTTAGAGATTTAACTGCAGCTATTGAGCCTTTAGGTAAAGAAGTTATATGGTATGATGCTATGTTGTTAAGTGGTTCAGTAAGTTGGCAGAATTATTTAAATGCAAATAATAATGCATTTTTACAAAATGATGAAAATAATAATGGGGCAGATGGATATGAACAACGTGTAAGTAGCGCTATGTTTACGAATTTTTTCTGGAATACTTATCAATGGCCAGAAGCATCAAATGGTAATGCTAATGCAATAGGAAGAAGTCCTTATGATGTTTTCTCTGGAGTAGATTTATGGCCTGGGAGAAATCAACCAGCCTTTGAAACTGGAGGAAATGATTGGATGAGTGATATTCATAATTCAGCTACATCTGTAGCGTACACTTCATTAGGGTTATTTGCTGCTAATGCCATATATAATAATGCACAGTATAGTAATTTTAATAATGACCCTAATGATAGGTTGAGTTTCTATGAAGCCGAGAGACATATGTTTGGAGGGGCTGATTTCAATCCATCACAAGTAGATGCTTCAGGTTTTAAAGGTATCTCTAATTGGGTTCCTGCAAGTTCAACGATTACAACACTTCCGTTTGAGACAAGTTTTAATACAGGGCATGGTAGAAAGAAATTTGTTACTGGTACAGAAACTAGTTCTAGCGATTGGCACAATATGTCAGATCAAGAAATATTACCTACTTGGCAGTTTGCTGTGGAAGGAAATCAATCTATAGGAGCTTCTTTTGATTTTAATGATGCTTATAATGGGGGGAACTCAGTAAAGCTTGATGGAATGATTACTGGAGGGTTTTCTTCAACAATAAAATTGTATAAAACAAATTTAATTATAGGAACCGAAACGGTATTAGAATTAATGTATAAAACAGGTCAAATAGCTCCAACAAACATGGACGTATTATTAGCCTTTGATGATAATCCAACTAACCTGATCCCTTTTTCGTTAGGTAACAGTATTTCAGTTGAATGGAATGAGCATGTTTTTAACTTGTCATCTTATAGCGGAAAAAAGTTGGTAATGATTGCTTTTGAATTGAGCTCAGTTATAACAGTGAACCCTTATGCAATAAACATAGGGAAGCTTAAAGTATTTAATGAGCCGGCCTTAAGTACAAATGATTTAGTGTTTGAAGAGTTTGCTGTTTTTCCAAATCCAAGTAATGGAAGTTTTAATGTAAAACTGAAATCCAATTCAGGTAATAATATTAGTATTATAGTATATGATATAAAAGGAAGAGTGATTTTCTCTAAAGTTTATACTGACACAATAAACTTTACTCAAAGGGTTAATTTAAAAAGTGTTCAGTCAGGAATTTACCTAGTAAATGTAACTGATGGTCATAGTAAAGTAGTTAGAAAAATTATAATTAATTAGTGAAATTATCTGCCAATTTATTTAATTTTATTAACTAGTTATTGAATTATTTATAAGGAGCACTATTTTTAGTATTCTTTATTGTTTTTATATATGTGATGAAACAATAACAAGGAGTAATGTGTTTGGTATTTTACTGAAATTAAGTGTGTTATGTGTAATAAATGTAATGATGTTTTTTTATCCCTAAAAAACATCATTACATCCCAGATGTTGTAGTTGCTTTTTGATTAAGTGTAATTATGCACAGCCCTTAATTATAAATGACAATGAAAAAACTATTAATTTTAGTATTCATGTTTCCGACATGTTTACTAGCTCAAATTGGTATTGGAACTACAACGCCACATGCAAGTTCAATATTAGAAATATTATCGACAGACTCAGGTATTTTAATACCAAGAATGACTCAAGTACAGCGTGATGCAATCGCAACACCAGCAATAGGTTTATTGATTTATCAAACCAATAATACTCCAGGATTCTATTATTATACAGGTGTAATTTGGACCACTTTTGGTGGTATTGACAATGATTGGACTATGCATGCTAACGGGACGGATATGTATAATGCAAATTCAGGAAACGTAGGTGTGGGAACAACAACACCAACTACAAAATTACATATAGAAAACATTGGAGCTGCTAGTAGTTTGTTAAATCAAGATTTCGAAGCATCTTTAGCACCAATAACCACTGGAGGTCCTGCCAATTGGGCTATTCAAACTACTAATGTAAATGGAGGTGCTAATGCTTCCGGTTCTGGAGCAATAGCAGATTCTCAAACTTCTTTTATGGAGTATACTGTTACGATTCCTGCTGGAGGTGCTACTTTAAGTTTTTATTATGAAGTTAGCAGTGAAACTAGCTATGATTATTTACGTTTTTATATAGATGGCGTTCAGCAAAATCAGTGGTCTGGTTCTATTTCGTATACACAACAAACCTATGTTTTAGCAAATGGAACACAAACACTACGTTGGGCTTATGAAAAAGATAGTTCCCAAAGTAATGGTAACGACGCAGCATATATAGATGATGTGCTAATTACAACTTCAGCTCCAGCAGCAATAAGAATTGTAGATGGGAATGAAGGTGCAGGAAAAGTACTGATTTCTGATGCTAACGGTAATGCCTCATGGCAACCACTAACAAATAGTAGTATTAGTGACATTCCTTTAATAGCGTCTTTTCAAGGAATGGAAATACCAATTTGTGATAATGTGGTTGTTGGTAACACCGGGATTTTTAACATTACAGTTAAAGGAGTTGCAACTATCGTTAATTGGGAAGTATTAGTACAGAATACAGCCATAGGAACTACTGTAAACATATCAGGGAATGATGTGCTTTTAGCTCCTTATAATGCTGAACGACTTCAGGTTAGGTATGATTTTACGCCTGCCTTACCTTTTACTCCTAGTGGACTAATATTTACCGCAAATAATACAAGTTCTTTTCCAGATACCTTTAGTTTAAATTATGCAGCTAAATCGGATACTTCTATTACTATGAATATTACCAGAACCGATAAGTTTGGTGACCATGTTGGAGGAAGTGTAAATTGCTGGAGAGGACAGTTTTATTTTGATGTGTTAATGACTGATTAGTATAAGCACAACCCCTTAATTATAGTTCATAATGGCTTGTTACAGGTCCCTTTGATATAAAAGGGTATGTAAAGTTAAATCGGGTGTTAATTTTAATAACAGGTCATTGAATTAATCTAAA
>JABSPO010000124.1 GCA_013214625.1 Flavobacteriaceae bacterium | reverse complement strand
ATATACACAGACTCTCAATTTTAAACACCAAAATAGGTGTTATTGTAAGCTGTTTTTATTCTATCTAAATTGTTTTGGTTTCAAATTTTCACTTGCATTTTCTACGATTTCTAAAATTCTCTTTTGTCTTGTCTCTTTTCTTTTAGCAGAAACAACCCAGTACAATAAAATCTTTTTAACGGACTTGCTTAGATTATCAAAATATTCCATTGAGCCTTTGTAATTTGCAAATTCTCCTTTTAAATCTTCTGGAATTACAAGTGCTTCAACTTCATCTAAATTTGTCCAGGAACCATTTTTTTTTGCAATTTCAATGCTTTTGTAACCTTCTTCTTCCATAAGCCCTTGGTCAATTAGGGTTTTAACTTTATCCTTATTAATCTTAGACCAATTACTTTTTGCTTTTCGTTTGCTGAAATACTGTTTGAATTTCTCACTATCTATTGTCCTTTTGGTGCTATCAATCCAACCATAACAAAGTGCTTAATCAACTGATTCACTCCAACTTAGGTTATGGTTCGGAGATTTTTTCTTATAAAAAAGGAGCCAAACTGAATCTTTTTTATTAAGGTTCAATTCGAGCCATTTTCTCCAATCTTTTTTGTCATAAGGACAATAGTCTTCAACATCTTTCATACTCTATCCTGGACTTTTTTCTAATGGCTTACAACGTTTAGCTATGAATAGTACGGGGTAGAAAATCCACAGATTTTCGTATCGACACAAGTCATAAGCTTTTTGTTTTGTTTTTAATTTTGTAGTTTTATAAAAGCCAATTTTCAAATCACGAACACCTTTAAATTAAATAAGTAAAAGAGGTGAGTAAATTAAAAGGTTTGGTGACTATGTAAATATAAACTTACTTCTCAGGCTAAGTACTAAAATCGCACTATTTATAGGTGTTGTTAGGTTTTGATTTTATTTTTTCAACCATCTTATATATATATTATTGTTATAATTCAATTTCCTTAATTATTTTTTTTCCGTCTTCATTATTTGGATTTAAGGCAATTGATTTTTTATACATTTCAAGAGACTGCTCTTTTTTATTCAATTTTAGAAGTATTTCACCATAGCTATCATATGCATTCCAACTTTCAGGGTAGTTAGTGACATTAAGTTTCAATAAATCCTCCGATTTTTTTAATTGTTGCATACCCATGAATTGATAACCTAAGTTATTAATATATTCCTCATCTGGTTTCATTTCTATTTTAAACACCTCAGATAATCTTTTATAGTGATTTACAATTTTATTTATAAAATTACTTTCGGGATCTGAAAAATCTTGGTTTTCTAGCTTCAATCTGTAAAAGTCAAAAATGAAACGAATAGCATCATATTCTGTAATAAGTGGTACAGACCCATGGTCATCTTCTTCATAATATTTCCCTTTGTATGATAATTCCTTTTGAGTACTCCCATTTAAAAAAGTATTTAGTTCTAATATTGAACGAATATGTTCTGTTTGGCTAGTAGTATCTTTTAGTACATTTTTGATATCCATACCCGGATTCATAGTATTTGCAATCCCTAAATAAAGTGACTTTTTACTATATTTTTTATCGAAGTTTGTTTGTTTAATTGTATTTAATAGCGCTCTTTCGTTCCACCACATCGATGGGTCAATTGCAACATAGGCGTCAAATAAGTTAGGTTTGTGTACTAGTGTATTCATAACCGTTAATCCACCAAGAGAATGACCAATTAACATTTTATATGGTTGTGTAGGGTAATTCGAGTTGATATAAGGTATTAGTTCTTTTTGGATAAAAGACATGAAATTTTCTCCTCCTCCTGTATCTTCACCAACTTTAGGTTTCCCTTTCGTAGGTGTTAGGTCTCTCATCCTGTTAGTGTTTGGTATTCCAACCACGATCATTTTTGGGCAAATGCCATTTCCATTTACGGAACTCAATTGTCTTAACATTCCGACTACTGAATCAAAATGACTGTCTCCATCTAATAGATAAACTACAGGGTAATTTTTCTTTTCATACAATCCTTCAGGATTTTCTTCTGGAACATGTATCCATATTTTTCTTTCTTCATTTAATATATTGGAGTGTATGCTTTCAATTTTACCAATAACGATATCATTACTGTTTTGTGCATTTATAGTATAAAAACAGATACACAAAAGGTAGATTAAACTTATTTTTTTCATATTATTTTTTGTTTTTTAATGAGGAACAACGTTTAGCTATGAATAGTCCGGGCAGAAAATTTGTGGATTTTCGTGTCGATACAAGCCATGAGCTTTTTGTTTTGATATTAATTTTGTCGTTTTATAAAAGCCAATTTTCAAATCACGAACACCTCTAAATTAAATAAAATTCAGGTGAGTAAATTAAAAGATTTGGCGGACTTGGTTAAAAGCACTTTACTTTGGGTTAAGCACTAAAATCTGTATTAATTATAGCCATTGTTAGCACCTTTTTTATTCTTTTATTTTTAAGGAATTCATAATTTCATCTGCCGTTGTTTCCCATTCTTTTATGCTTTTTTCAGTACAGTTGAAAGTACAGAGCAACAGTTTTCCATTTAAATCTGTAAAAAATATAACGTTATATATTTTGGTGTCAATTGCAGGTGTTATTAGTTTTAGGAAACCAACTTTTTTTCCGTTGATGTTTTTTGCTCCTGAACCTTTCCATTCAGCTGATGGATACATATTTTTAAATGTATTCACAAAATTGTCTACATATGGTTCAATTAATTCCTGAGAGGCTTTATTTTCAGTAAAGTTTAATGCTACATTTATTCCACCACTTTCATTTGAATACACAAGAGTTGGTCTTCTTTCTGATGGGTATTTTAGTTTCATTAGTTCCTCTGACATTATATCAAATTCTATTGGTATTTTTAATTCAACTTTATCATCAAATAATGATTTAACTTCAAGTTCGATTTTTTCAATTGTCATTGAAAGTAACGGGATAATTAATAATCCAATAAATAGTAGTTTAACTCTTTTCATTTATATTTTTTTAATTGGTGCTAACGTTTGGCTATGAGTAGTAGTAGAGTAGCCCGAAGGGCGCTATTGCTTATAGGTTTTGTTAGAGACTGTTTTCTTTGATTCAACCTAAATCCATTCTGTTTGATACTCAAAACTCAATGGTTGATAATTTATATATTGAACAATTCTTGGTTTAGTTGACGTATTAGGACTACTTCCGTGAGGTAAGCATTGGTGCCAAATGATTAAGTCTCCCGCTTCTGCTGCAATCGGTTTTTTTTTAAATTTACTTAATAGATTAATGTCCCTAGGGTTTTGATCTTCTCCTAATGTACTTAACCATTCTTCTATATTTTTATGAAACCCTGGAACTACTGTAAAAGCTCCTTGATTTTCATCTGTATTAGATAAGTATAATAGACCTTGTAAACCAAATGGAATAGGTCTTTTTAAGCTAACGTCCCAATGTAAATTGGGTCCTGGGAATTTATAAGATTCAGACTCTGGTGGATTAAAACTTACTCTATCCATACTTGGCAATAAATCGTTTCTATTCCATAATTGGCGATAGGCTAGTTGTATTTTCTTTGAGAGCCGATTGCTATCTATAATTGTTGAGTTGAAAAGTTGAACCATAATTCCTTGCTTTAAAGGATGGTCTACATACCATGTGTTTGAATCATATTCGTTTGCGTTGATCGTATCATAAACTAAGTCGACAGTTTTTTGACAATCAACTTTGGAAATGGCCTTTTTCAGAATAATATATCCATCTTGTTCCCATTGTTCTAATTCTGTTTGACTGAATACCTTTTCTTCGGGCAGTGTTTTAATGTCACATTCATTGTTAACAATCGCATTAAACTGGTCAATAACTGGTTGCGAAACTTTACCATTTTCTTCAATCCAATTTTCAAATTGTTCAAAACTGTTATTGTAGTTCAATAGATATTTGATTGTAGGCTCGATTCCAATGTCCAATGCATTAAAAACTCCAGTTATATATTTCCATTCTACTGTTTTTGTTTCAGCGGAATTAAGCTTTATTTGTTGATAATAATGCCATATTTCTTTTAAGTAGTGTATGTTAATCCTACCTCGATCTGCTATTCTTATTTCATCTTGATCTGTCACAATACTTCATTCTAATTATATATTTTGCGAACTATTAAATAGTCTCTCACGTTTAGCTATGAATAGTACGGGGCAGAAAATCCACAGATTTTCGTGTCGACACAAGCCATTAGCTTTTTGTTTTGATTTTAATTTTGTCGATTTATAAAAGCCAATTTTTAAATCATGAACACCTTTAAATTAAAATAAGAAAGGAGGTGAGTAAATTAAAAGATTTGGCGACCTTGTAAATATACACAAGCTATGGGATTAAATACCAAAACACGTATTATTTTATAGGTGTTGTTAGCCACTGTTTTCCCTAAGGGATTGTCTCTATTCCTGCAAACAGATATTTACCATTTCTTTTCTTGAAATATAGCCCTAACTGTTCTCCTTCATGTCCTTTGGTCAATTCGTCTTTTTTCCAAGTAGTTAAATATACAGTAATATCACTCCTTTTGTTTTTTTCTAGGATTAGTTTTATTTCTTCAGATTTGGCCGCTCGTTTCCAGCTTTCAAAATCCTTAATGGTTTTCAAATGGTTTTCAAAAAAATCCTTTCGAGATATAACATAAGGGTCTAATTTAGAGTCTTTTGTTCCATTACAAATTATACAGTAGATTTCAGAAATTGAAATACTTTCAAATTTTTTGTAATCTATGTTTTCAAAGTTATCTATTACTGATTTAATAGATTTGGTGATTTTCAAGCTATCCTTAGTTGTTATTTTTTGAGCAAAACAACCAAAAGAGAAGAGTACTGTTGAAATCAGAATTAAAGATTGCTTTTTCATATTACTGGTAACGTTTAGCTATAAATAGTACGGGGCAGAAAATTTGAGGTGAGTAAATTAAAAGATTTAGCGGTATTGTAAATATACACTTACGTCTCGAATCATAGACAGAGAACCGTATGGTTTGTAGGTGGTGTTACCCTACGTTTTTATATTATTTTCTTAAGCTTCTTTAAAATCAACAATGCAATTGCTAATAGAATCCCAATTCCGCCAAAAAAGTATCCGCCATATTTATCTTTGTTTCCTCTAATAAAATATGCTTCTCCATTTTTGTCAATAAATTGGACTGTCTTATTAAGTCTTAAATCTCTGTTTCTTTGAAGTGGGGTTTTGTCAGCGTGATAAATAGTTACTTCATCTCCCATTTTCAGGTTGTCTAATTGTTCAAATTGTGGACTAAAATCTCCAGTTTCTTTTCCGATAAATATGTCAAATACGAGAGGGGAGTCCGAAAGATGTATAAATCGATGGTTACCTTTATTTCTATAGTTTATTTCTTGAAACGTCTTGTCAAAATAATCGATTTTTCCAGTGACATTTTCAAATTCATTTTTTTCTTTACTTCCTCTAATTGATAAATAAATTCCAAATCCGATTATTACAACACAAGCGATAAGAGATTTATGAAATATTTTTTTAGGTTCTTTTTTTGTCATTTAATTCTGTTTCTTCTAATGTTGGGTACGGTGAGTTGTATGGTTTATGGCGTGTTAAAAATACCACTCTTTTGGCATTGACTTTAATTTATTGAGAAGCACCAAACTTTGGTTATTCAATTCATAGCCATTAAGTATACAAAGTATTACCAATAGTTATTTTTTTATTTTATTAATCATCCATTTTCCTTTCCACATAATTAAACCACCTATTAATAATAAAGGCCAAATGTTAGCAAGAAATAGAATAAAGGTTGTAATAATACACCATCCATTTTTTAAACTATTTGTAAGTTTTTTAAAATAGGGCTTTTCATAAGTTTCGGGCGTCATTTTAAATTTAACCTTCTGATATATTATCAAAATAATCGTGCTAAAACTAACCCTGTCTTTTAAATATCTTAACCTACCTTCCTTTGCTTCAATTTCTTCGGTAATTTTTCGAATAGCTTCTTCCGCTTCGATAATTTCAGATACTTTTCCTGCCTTATTTCTTAAAACATCAATATAACGTTCTCTAACTTCTTTTTTTGTTTTTAATCTACTTTCAATATCTATAAACTCTTCTGTGACATCTTTTGATTGGATATTAAACTCATCTATAAAAATTGCTTGTTGTTTAAAATCATTTATTAATTTTTCAAAATTCTCATTTGCTATCCTTATTTTGATTGTGTTTTTTATTTCATAATTTGTAGATTTCAAATCCATCTTGGAGACAAATCCACCTAAATCTTTGCTCAACTTTTGAATTATTTTTGTTGAAGAATCTACATCAGTAACTTGAAATTTGAGATTTGCAGACCAAATCATTTTTCTATTCTTGACTAGATTAGAATTATTGTTATTATCAATATCAGATGATGATTTAAGTTCTAATGCTCCAATTGAAATATTTTCTTCTGAATCAACTTTAAAATTTGAAACATTAGAGTCACATGAAAATAAGGAGAAAATCGTTAAAAATAATATCATTGATTTCGTCATGTTTTTTTCGCTTTAATTGTTGGTAACGGTCTTGTGTATGATTAATTGCGGGAAATCAGCAATGATTTTCCGCCGTAGCACTAAAGTAATTAATTCCGAGGAATTTCCAAGAAGGAAATTCAGCAGTAATTAATTATACACGTTGTTGTGGTTAGTTTTTAATTTCCACTTTCAAATATTTTATTTCCTTTTCACAACTTGTTTGAAATTCAGATTCAAGTTTTAAATAGTAGCTATTTTTTGAAACTTTAGATTCCATCGTTATCCAACCTTCAATTCCGATAACGTACTGTTCTTTAGTTTTTAAATCTGTTAATGCAATTTCCTCTTCTCCATAATAGTTTGAGTAAGAAATAGCCGTTTCTCCATCTGAAGTCAAAGGTTTTCCCATTGTAAAACAAGTCAGTCCGTTTTGCAAGTCAACTGATAAAAATCCCCAACTTTCGTAACCTGTGATTTCAATTAATGCATTTCCACAATAAGTTCCTTTAAATTCGTAATTGGAATACCCTTTTCCCATTAATAAATATTTACACGCTTTTAATTCAGGTGTATCTATTCCAATTCTGATATTTGAGTTTGTAGAAAATGAATAACAAGAGTCTTTTAGTTTGAAAATTTTTGGATACTTTTTAGTCAGCCTTAATTCAGACTCTAGCTTAAATTCAATAACTTTTTCTGAAATCTCAACAATTTTTTCGTATTCAGATTTGTCAATAAGTTCCGATTTTCCATTTAGAATATTCGATAAATTCCGTATTTCAAAATCACAATCTTGTGCCCAAGAAATTTGGACAATTGTAAGTAAAAATATTAATATCAGTTTTCTATTCATTGGTTTGGGCAAATTAACCACAACGCTTAGCTAGGAATAGTACGAGGCAGAAAATAGTGTTATTCATAGGTGCTGTTGTGGGGTGTTTAATAATTTCAAGAAATATGTAACGAAGGATAAAATGAAACAAGTCCAAGTCAAATATTTAGCCCATTTTTTGATTCCCCTAAAATGTTTACTTATTTGATTTCTATTGTGAAAATTGTGTTTCCTGCTTTTATACTCTAATACTGGGATGAAAAAACCAATAGTCAGTAATAAAAAAGCCAATATAAAAATCACCATTGGTATTCCAGTAAGATGCATTACCCGATAAGAGCGTCTAGAGGAGAACGTAAATTCTCCATTAATTAGTCCAATTAAACAATATATAAAAATGAATAACGAAATCAGTCCATATATAAATTTATGAATACTGACATCATCAGAATTCAGGCTTGAGTCTGTATAATCTCCATATTTTGTTCGATCAATATTTTTCTTTTTTCTTTTCTTACTCATTGATAATTGAGATTATTCACAACGTTTCGCTAAACACTGTGCTTTGCAAAAGTAAAATGACCTTTGATTGATGCACTTAGCTAAATATTTTGTTTTGGTTTTATATTGTTTCTTTCAAAAGCTAAATTAAATATTTAACGGTCAATTGTAAATGGAACGAACTTCTGAAAAAGCACAAAGAAAGCATTGAGTTTAGTTTTAATATGAATCATTTATAGGACTTTCTTTTTCATCCCATTTATTAGAAATCAGAAAACCCATTGCTCTTTTATAACGCTCTATCGTAAGCTCTTTATCATCTTCCAAGTTGTTTAATTGAGTATTATTTGGATTTTGGGCCTCTTGAATAGCTAATTGAAGATTTACTTTTGCTTCGTCTTTCTTTCCTTCTTTATAAAGCATCCATGCATAAATGTGATAATTTTCTGGGGCATTAAAACTTGCTTGTTTGGGATATATATGTTGGAAACGAAATAGTTGACTGTCTCGACTAATAAATAATATAATAACTAGAGTAATGACAATCAATGAGACCATTTTACTTAAATCTATTTTGGCTTTCTTTTTAATTAAGAAAATTAATGCAACTATTATACTAATTGCAACAGGAATAAATAAAAGTGTTGCACCGGGCCAATGCATAATTTTAAAACAGAAAAAGAGACCACATAGACCAATTGTTAAGAAAAGTATCCCAAGTATACTTTTACGGTTTTTAGAAAGAGAGTAGATTAACATTCCAATAGACCCAAATAAAAGAACTTGACTTCCAATGATTACAAATAGACTTCCTCCTGGCCAATACATTAGTTTGAACAATATTCCAAAAACTAAAGGAGAAGCTAAAGCAATCATTCCAGCTTCTATTCGATGTTTTCTTTTGACTAAAGTTATAATTCCATAAATAAATCCAGTTAATAAATAAAGAACTAGGCCAAGAACTAACAAAACCTTTGCTCCAAGAAAAATAGTTACAGATTTTCCAATAATTCCAATTAAGATTAACACAAAAGAAAAAAAAAGGACGTATTTCGTTATTTTCATAAACTTATTTTAGTAGATTTTTAATTAAACACAACGTTTAGCTATGAATAGTACGGGGCAGAAAATCCGCAGATTTTCGTTTCGACACAAGCCATGAGCTTTTTGTTTTGATTTTAGTTTGTCGTTTTATAAAAGCCAATTTTTAAATCATGAACACCTCTAAATTAAATAAAAATAAGGTGAGTAAATTAAAAGATTTGGCGGTATTTGTAAATATACATAAGCTTTAGATTTTACAGTCCAAAACCCGTATGATTTATAGGTTTTGTTGGCGTTAGTTTTTTATTTTTACTTTGTCGATCAACCATCCCATTTCATTTTGACCGAATTCATTTTGGATATTATAGTCCATTCTAATCGTTATTTTCTTTTTATTCAAGGTCGTATTGTATTTAAATCTACCTTTTTCTTGAATTAGTGTGTCTAGATTTATTTTTCGTCCATTTACAATACTATCATATGCTACGAAATAACTTTTGTTTGGACTGTAACCAATAACCATTAGCTCCATTTCGAAATTAGAGTTTAAATCGTAAGTGTTTTTTTTATTATATACATTATGTAACGAAATAGAATCAAAAATATACTTGTTATTTAATTCTGAGAGGATGTTCTTTAAACTGTCATTTTCAGACTTTAAAGCTTCAATTCTTAGATTGTCCTTTTCTTCTTGATTTGTATTTGAACAACTCAAGAATAATAAAATTAAAAATAAAAAGATTATGTTTTTTTTCATGATTTTAAATTAATGCCAACAATGATATAAACGTAATTACGTTTATATCTATTATAGAGTGAATGTAGTTAAAATATTAAAAAGGCTTACTTAATTAGGCGGTGTTATTGATTATTATGGAGAACAAAACAACCTATAAGCGGTTTTTTACGCCTAAAATCAAAAGTGTAATGAAAGTGTAACGGAAGTGTAATGAAAAGTGTAATTCTTGAATCCCTTATAAACACTAGCCTTTCTTTACTTTATTACACTATTACACTTTTTTACTAATTATAGTAATAAATAAAAAGAATATATAATAAAGGGAAACAGCAATTTTGTACTATTGTTTAGCTGTTGGTTAAAACCCACAATTAGCCTAAATCATTACATCGTTATTTTTTTATTATGATACTATTTTAGGGGGTGTGGGGGCAAACATATATAAGGAAAATAGCCTTTTAAAAGAGCTCCATATAAAGTGGCCGAAACAAATAGAATATACAGTGTAAAACCTATGGGATTTACGGGTTACATTTTATAAACAACATAAGTGACATCAAGTTAAAAAAGAGTGCTAAAACAGGCTTATTTGTGTTTTTACTAATGTAGTTAATCGAGAGGTTGTTTATAAGGCCAATGAATAAAGTGAAATTACAGATTTGACACGGGTTAAAAACGGGTTAAAAGACACCCTAAAAACCAGTTTTACAATATTATAATAATCAATGTATTAACAATAATAAATAAAAGGAATACAATCCCTTCCTCTCTGCTAGAAGAGTGTTAAAATCATTCAAAACCCTTTAAACATAATGTCTATAGGGTTTTTCGTTTTCTAATGATTTCATCTTTCTAATTTTATTATTTATACTCTTTACTGTATAGCTTTTAAGCCAGCAAACTTGGAAACTCATCCGCTATTGCTTCGTTTACTGATTTTTCTGTTTCTTTAATTTTAGCTTCAATTTCTTCTAAGGTGACATTGAAAAACTCCTTTCTGTAGTTTAGCATGTTTGCCTTTTTGTCTGTAAACACTTTATGCAATTCTTTTTCAAGCGTAGGGGCTTCTTTAGAAAAAATCATGGATGCGTATCAAACTTGAAAGGAACCGAAGCATCGCCTAACTCCTTAACGCTATCAGATGGTTCTAAGCATCTTGTCATTACTGTTTTATATACGTTTCCCCCAAGAACCTATATTTGAAATAACATAAACATAACCTCTTTTAGTTTGTTGAGTCATTGACAATGCTCGTTCCTTTTTTTCTTTTGCTTGTTGTAATTCTAACTCTAGTTTTTCAATTTGTGCTTTTAGGACATCGTGTTTTTATCCTGATGTTTCTTCAAATTCCTTTCGGGTTTTATCTAATGCTTTTTGATAGGTCTCTGTTCTTTTATTATTGCCAAACAAATAAACACCATGGCGTTTATCTCTTTACTTAGTCACTGATTTTATTCCCGCACTAAACTACCACCCTTTCCACAATGCCAACTAAGGATTTATATTGAACATTTCAATATAAATCCTTAGTGGTGTCGTTCGGCTTATTCCTAATTTTATCCCTACAAAAATGTGAACTGTATTGAGTAAATATTTTATCATAGCGAGTGATTCGGATGGCATCGATAAGATTACCAATGTATTGGAAGATTTTCCCATGCTGGAATTTATTGGTGCTTCATCAAACTATGATGATGTTATGAATACCATACTAAAAGAAAAACCTGCTTTGGTGTTTTTAGACATCGATACTTTTACGGATACTCCTTTTGACTTTGTACACGAGTTAAGTCAGTACCTAAAAAATACACCTCAGCTCATTGCTATTTCTTCCACCAAAGACAAGGCTTATGATGCCATGAAATTGAATTTTATAGACTACCTATTAACCCCTTTATCAGAATTAGAAATACGTAAATCGATTATCAATTTTGAAAATAAGTGTTGCCTCAAAAAAAAAAGTACGCTTTGCTTAAAATCGTATAAGGACTACCAATATATTGACACAAACGATATTTTATTTTTAAAAGCCGATAACAATACTACCGAATTTCACTTAAAAGACGGGAAAGTTATTAATGCTTATAAAACGCTTAAAACTTTTGAGAATAAGCTCCCAAATAACTTCTTACGCATCCACAAAAGTTATGTTGTAAATGCGGAATATGTTACCCGAATAAACTTCGGAAAACTAAACTGTACCATTAAAGGCAACATCCTGTGTACTATTCCTTTTACCAAAACATACTTGGATAACGTATTCATAATTAAGGAATCCTTGTCGTTAACCTTAGTAGCTTAAATACATTTCCCTCGCAAATTCCCTTGTTTCACTAACAGACCTATACAAGTCACTACATACACTACTAATCAAATAGTTAACACACATCCTCCTTGTACTTTCGCTGTGCAAGAAGCTTCTTCATCCGTGTTAAAGGCTCAAAATTGATCCCTTGAATTCTTCATCACGCCCTTAAAGCCAAATAGTTGGCTTAGGAATCTATTTACCCATTCTAAAAATTAGATTATGAAGGACTTACGAATTCTATTCGCAGTACTCCTGTGTGCAACATTATTTCAATCATGTACGGCAGATGACATTATAGTAGAAGAAGAAAAAACTACTGTATTACAACAAGATATATTAAACACTAGTGAAGGTGATACTACTATTCCTGATACCGGAGATGACGAAATTGAAGATGATGATGATACTCCAGATTAAATAATATAAGCCTTGAAGTTTTTTTTCAAGGCTTTTTTTTTAGCTTTGGCTATTAAAATTAGAATATTTGAAGTCTCCCATAATTAACTATATAAAATTCGTTTTTTTCATCACTGTATTAAGTGCGTGTATAAACTGTACTAAAGAGGAAAATACTAAAAATAATGGACACATTAGTGTGAATGACAGCATTTCCATTTGGATAAAAAAATCAAAAAATAAAGCTGACACTATTACCATAAGGAAAGGAAACCTTATAAAAGCTTATAATTCAAATAAGCTTACAAAAAATGATTCTATTAAAAATAGAATACTCTTAAGAATATCTTCTGAGGCCAAAAAATTGAAGGACTCCGTTTTATTTAAGCAAACAATTGAAGAAAGCCATAAACTCTCCTTAAAACTAAAAGACACTTTTAGTTTAGCTCAACATCACTGGCACAAAGGCTTATACTTCTCAAAAAAAGAATCCTTAGACTCCACATTTCAAAATTACTACAAAGCATTTAAGCACTACGAATCAATCAACGAAAAGGCTTATGCAGGAAGGATGCTATATGGTATGGCAAATGCCCAAAAAGACATTAGAGATTATACCGGAAGTGAAATTTCAAACTTTCAAGCAATTAGTAGGTTCGATAAAAACAAACATCAATTGTATTTGTATAGATGCTATAATAGTTTAGGTGTGGTTTACAAGGAACTTGGAGAACACAAAAAAGCCTTAGAGTACAACAAAACTGCATTAAACTATTTACAAAAAGTAAAAAATAAAGGAACTCGTAAAGAAGGAAGTTTAAATAATATTGGATTGGTGCATATTCGTCAAGGGAAATTTAATGACGCTATTGGATCTTTCAAAAAAGGATTAAAAAATAATACCCTCAAAAAAGACAATATCAGTTTATACGCGAAACTTGTAGACAATCTAGCTTATAGTAAACTTTTAAAAGGTGATACTATAAATGTTCAACAAGACCTATATAAAGCATTAAAAATTAGAGACAGCTTAAATTATATTTCAGGTATTTTAATTAGTAATTTACATTTATCCAAATACTATCTCTATAAAAAAGACACTCTAAAAGCAATTGAATACACTAAAGAGTCATTACGTTTAGCTAAAAGCGTAGATAATAATCGTGATTATTTAGCAGCCTTAGAATTGCTCTCTGAAATAGATTCAAAAAATTCAAAAAAACATTTAATAAACTATATTTCATTGAATAACAGTTTACACGTTAATGATAGAAAATTAAGAAATAAGTTTACCCGAATCCGTTACCAAACAAATGAACTCAGTAAACAAGCGGATAAAGAAAACTCAGAAAAACTTATGGTGGCTGCTATAAGCACCACAATAATCATTATACTATTATTATTGTATTTTGTACGCCATCAGCGTGGTAAAAACAGAGAGCTTGTATTGGAAGGGGAACAACAACGTGCTAATGAAAATATCTATAGCCTTTTATTAGAACAGCAGGCTAAACTTGAGGAGGGGCGGTTGAATGAGCGCCACAGAATATCACAAGAATTACATGATGGTTTATTGGGGAAAATATTTGCTACCCGAATGCGTTTTGACTTTTTGGATATTGAAGGGAATGACATCATACAAGAAAAGTATCAATTGTACTTAGGTGAATTGCAAGAAATTGAAAAGGAAATGAGAGTCATTTCTCATGAGCTTAAAAATGAATTATTAAGTAGTAAAGCAGATTATACCCAAATTATCACACACCTTATTACAGAACAAAGTAACATTGCTAATTTTAAATATAAAATTGATATAGAAGATACTGTGCATTGGAGTTTGATTAGTGATGTGATAAAAATAAACTGTTATAGAGTTATTCAAGAAGCGCTACAGAACATTATTAAATACGCCAAGGCAACTCATGTATCCGTTCGTTTTTCTTTTAAAAACAATGTTCTAGTATTACATATCCAAGATAATGGTGTAGGCTTTGACAACTCAAAAAACAATAAGGGAATCGGTTTACAAAACATCACTGCCAGAATTAAAAAATTAAAAGGTACTTTTGTAATAACTTCTAGTTTAGGACAAGGAGCACTCCTCACAATACACATTCCTGTAACCGAATTAAGAGCTGGTGTAAAAACCAATTAGCAAATAACCTTCTATCATGCAAAAGCATACTGTTTTAATTATTGATGATCACCCTTTAATTGCGGAAGTATATGAAAATGCATTATTAAATATTGCTGCAAAAAACAATACTCATGAGTTTGCTATTACTATAGTAAATACTTGTGACAAGGCTATTGAATGTATTAGAAAAGGGACTACTATTGATTTGATATTTTTAGATATCAATCTACCAAAATCTACTGATGAGCAATTTTTATCTGGAGAAGATTTAGGAATTGAAATACGTAAGCTATTACCCGAAACAAAAATTATTGTTGCTACAACGTATAATGACAATTACAGAATTCATAATATTCTTAAGAGTATTAACCCTGATGGTTTTTTAATTAAAAACGATATCAACCGCAAAGACTTAATTACTGCAATAGAAGCTGTTCTTGAAGGAACTCCTTCCTTCAGTAAAACTGTTTTAAACATTTTAAGAGCTCATATAAATCATGACATTTTTGTTGATAAAATTGATAGAGATATCCTTCACCAATTGTCTATTGGCACAAAAATGATTGACCTACCAACTGTAATTCCTTTATCAAAAGGAGGTATAGAAAGCAGGAAAAGAAGACTGAAAGAAATCTTTAACATTGAAAATGAAAACGATAAAGCCTTAGTACAATTAGCAAAAGAAAAAGGGTTTATATAAAAAATAAGCTTTTTTGGGGATTAGCCTATTTTTTAAATACTACACATCCATTTTTCATTTCTTCTGATGCAATAAACGCTGTGTTTTCTTTATCAAATTGTATTGTGAATTCTGTTTGATAATCTAGAATTTCAAAAAAAGAACCATCCCCAGTGATTTCTATTCCTAATTGTTCTTTTAATTCCTCAATATCTTCATCACATATCAATTCATTACTTGACAAAAACAAATCGACACTTTTTTCTTGCTCTTGAACAGCAAAAGTGACGCTATATATTTCAGACTCAAATAATTCTTTTGAGGCTTTATCATCTATCATTAAATAGGAGCCTGTTAAATCAATTGCATTATTTATTCTTTTTAAATTTAACATGCGATTTGACGCATAAGTTTCTTTATGAGCTTGTTTATTCTTCATAGGTTAGTTTTGGTATTTCGGCATCTAGAAGCGTGGGCAACTTTTAAATACCTCTTTATAATTAAATCTTACCCTATAATGTTCCAAAACTTAAACTTTTGTTACCCAAAATAAATTAGAAATTTAGTGTTACAAGACTGTCTGTTAGTAAAAATACCTAAAGCTCAATAAACTCTTAATTTTTCTTCTAGAATAACTTAACTCCAAATTGAATTTGATGCGTAGGTGACGGAGTGTTTTTTAAATTAATTCCATATCCAACAAACCATTTATTTTTATGTACATATTGTAATCCAATGTTTATTGCACTTAACTCCGCACTATTACCTCCCACCCCTGAATACACAAATATTCCGCTTTTGGGCACTTTTACTTCTTCAATTGTAGTTTCTGTAATAACAGGGTATTTAAAGTCATATTTTAGTTTGTTTTCATATACTTTCCCATCAGTCAACACTGTACTATAAATAGTAATATCCTTATTCTGTAAAGTATCTTTATACTCATTTAACTGCAGCACTTCTTCTCCAGGCTTAAGGTTATCTAAACGCGCTTCATATTCAGAAATTATTTTTAAAACATCAGTACTAGATTTAACATATACTACTTTAGGTTTTATATTTTTATACTCCTTAAATAATTTATGAATGCTATCCATTTTATGAATCATCACGGTATCTTTCTCTACTCTAGTCGTGACCGTATTCGTAGATGTTCTTCTTAATTTATGAGCAAAAAGCAAAAGCACTAAGATTAAAATTATAATGTGTTCAATTTTTATATTTCTAATTTTCATAATTACATTTATTCCCACTGGTGGGTTTAACACCCCGACGCTTGCGACGAAATGATTAAGTTTTTTTCTTTTTCATGCCTCATAGGCTAGCCCCGAGGTTATTGATTCATTATGCAACAACTCTATACCCTAACAAACGTCCTTTAGGATAACTTGAAATTTTCACTTGATTATTTTGATTCCCTCCAAGCACAAAAATTTTATCGTCAATCGCATTTATAAAAAAGCCAACATGACCTTTCCAACTTCTTTTGCTTCCTCTCCAGAAAACAACTATATCTCCCACCTGTGGGCAATTAGTTTCCTTTCCAATTTGCAACCAACTTCTCGCATTTAATTTCCCTGTATAAGGAGCATCACTTGTTTTTAACACCCAATTTACAAAGGCAGAACACCAAGCAGTTTCGTCTTTTAACTTGCTGCCGTTAAAACCTATTTCGTCAAAATATTTTAATACTTCTGGGTTATCTCTCTGACCTACAAATTCTTTCACCCCATATTCCTTAAAGGCTATTGCTAAATGTTTTTTCATAATTATTTATTTATTTTAAATGCTATCAAGGCTGTCTGAAAAGGCTACTCAACTTAGAAATTATCTAATTGGGTTTTTCAAAGTATTGCTTGCGTACATATTTCGAAAAACTCAATATGACAAACCTCAACCGCATACATATTAAGTTGTTTTAACATCTATTGTACTTAGAAATTTTTTAAACAATTGTATTAGTGCATTTCGTATTGCTTTCAATACCGTAGTTAACGCATCAAAATTTTCTACTTCCTTTTTTGTTTTAATAGCTATCGCATTACTAAAAATTGAAATCCCATCACTTACAATTAGTAAATCCATCACAATAGTTACAAACCACTTAAAATTGTAATTCAATCCTTTACTCATTAATGCTAAGGCCATAGGAATTAATAATACTGCTAGTTTTGAAACAAAACCAAGGGCTAATACTTTAAAACTAAATGTCTTCTTTAAAACAATTGTTTTAATTACTCCTAAAATGGTATCTATAACCATTAAGTAAAAAAGTACTTTTACAATTTCGATATCCATTTCTAAATACACAAAAACTCCATACAACAGTAATTTTAATTCATTTGAATATGCTACAAGTTTATCTTTCATTTGGGTTATTATTACTTGTTACTTATCGGCTACAATTGATTTTTGAGCATGATTAAAATCGATTACTCCTAATAAATTTGTAAACCTTTTTCCAAAAACAGAAAGTGTCTCATCTCTTTCATTTTCTCCTAGGTTGTCACTAATTGTTTCTTGAACTACACCAAACTTGTGCTTGGAATTTGATGTGATAAAATTGTCGTTTAACAATTCTCCAGCAACTATATTTCCGCTGATATCAATACTTAAACTTAATTGTCTTAAGTAATTAAGAAACCCTTTCCATTTTATAATTCGGTAACAGAAACTAATAGGGTAAATTCCTAAAGCAGCTATGGAAGCAAATAAAAATAGGATCCATTCTGCATAATGCTTTTTTGATTTAAGTAGAGCTAACAACAACACAATTGCTATTGGTAGCATGACCAATGTGGTTATTAAAAGCCATAGCAATGCCATGACCGTGAAAATAAATTTTACAGTTTTCATTATATTTATGTTTTAAATGTGAGAGTAACTACACTCGATATATGGTAGAAATGGCTAATTCAAAATAAATTATAATCGAGTGTAGTATTTAATGTTTATTATTTTACTAAGCCCTTTAATTTCTCAATAAAATAAGTTCTAATAGTTTTGTTTTGCATGTCATTTAACTCTAAAGCATCAACATATCCTTGAAAAGTAGCAGCTTCAGCTGCTGTTTTTCCTGCCGCTACTAATTGTTCTTTAGTGGGTACTGGAGAATCTAACCATGTAAAAATTTTATCATTTTCAATAGCATCATATAGATTTGTAGTTGCATATGATTTGTATTCTGTAAAATCGGTAGAAAACTCTCTTGATAAGTTACGTAAAGCATCATATGCTTTTTTCTTTCCTGTACTAACCTCATCGTCTTTAAAAAGACTCATAAGAACACCTATAGAGGCTAAACATGTTGACACTCTAGCTACTAAATTAGTTCTACGATTTAAACCTACAGCTAAAATTTGCCTATTGGTTTTATATACCTTTAATTTAACCTTAGTGTTTTCCTCTGAAGTATCTAGTGTCCCATCATTTAAATAATACTGCCATGTCTTTTCTTGAGAATACATTCCTCTTTCTGCAGGATTTAAACTTAAGTCAGTCGTTTGATATTTATAGCCCTCTTTTATTTTAATTACAGGTACTTTAACACTGTCTTTTTCATAATAATAAACAGTTTCGTTTATTAAGCCGTCATTTGTTAACGTAACATCTGTATCTAACCTAACCTCCGATTTTAATTCTGTTTTGTAGTTAATAGCTGTTAGTTCTTTATCCAATACACTATCTACACACAAATCCCTAAGTACATGTTCTTTTGACTTTGGATCAATACCATTGATAAAAGCGTTTAATATAGTTACATCTGTACTAGCATTGGGGGTAATAAATAATGTTGTTTCGTATTTATCTGTAGTTGTATTTAAAATATCTACAAACTCTATATCATCTACTACAATATTTGCCTCTTGTAATAGTTTATCTAAATCTACTAAATCTAAATCTTCTTTTTTATATATTATTTTTTCCATCGTAATTACTCGCTAATTCTATATATTAATAATTTGGCATTATGCACTGTTGCTCTTGATCTTGTACTTTGACCTCTAAAATCAAATTTTACTTTATTATTCCCTTTTTTAGCATCAACAACCCCCATTAATGTTCTTGAATAACGTTCACTTTTACTTGTTCTTCTGTCTCCGAATTTTTCCTGATAAACATCTTGTAATACATTATTAAAATGCAACCTACCTTCGAAATAATAATATGGAATAATTGTTGAAATTTTAGTAGACAGTACTATGGCGTATTTACCTGATCTTAAAAAATTAAATTCTTTTTCAAAATAGGTTGTATGAGGTACTTTTTTTCTACCAAAACTTTCTCTCATAGCTCTATTATTTACATAACTATGAAAATCAAGCACCTCTATAAGCTTATGAAATCCTTTCTCTTGAGAATCGTTAGCCCCATAAAAGGTGTCTTTATTTGGTGTTTCAAGATCATTTACCAATTCTACATCTCCAGCAATCCTTTTAATCGATTTTTTATAATCTGTTTTTAAAATTGTGTAGTTTGTTCCGTCACTATAATTAACTACTACATTTCCTGTTGAATCGGTAACTATACCTGTTACCAAAAGTCCTGCATCAATATGATGATAGCTTTCCATAACATTTCTAAACTCCTGCTGAGTTGGCCTATCCCCTGTTTCAAAATAGGACTTTAATTTGTCTAATGATTCTTTCATTTTATTACTAGTTTTATTTTTATGTTATTCAATTATAAAGTCTTCAATAAACAAGTCCGAAAACAAGTCCTCATCATCCATAATATCATATAATGGGTTGTTTACTAACTCTTCATTACTATTGCTTATGTCTTCATTAAAAGCTGCTCTAGCTTCAGTTAATGCCTCATTTAGCAATTCATTTTTAGCAATAGCTTTTTTATTTTTTATTTTATTTTTCATTTTAAATTTATTTATTATAAAGGGCTTTATTGAATATCTATTACCTAGAAGGTGCTACCAAAAGAAAATAATACGTTTGTAAAAAGCAGCACCTTAAGGCAATGTATAGGGGTATACCAATTAACTCACATGGGATAATGAAAGTCCTTCATTTATTATTTTATATATTGTTCGTTCAGTGATAAAAAGCTTTTCAGAAAGTTCTAACACTACAACCTTCATTTGTTTAGCTTGATTAGAATTGATATACTCCATTACAAAATTTCTTCTTCTATCCAGTAAACTTTTGCTTCTCCTCATTTTATTTTATTTTATTTTATTAATTACTATTTCTTATTTTTACTTAACCTATTACTAATAACTTATATGTAAGTTTCCGTTACCAGTATGAGTTCTATTGTATTTAAATACTTCGCTATTTATAGCCTTAACTGATTTATTATAATTCAATTCCCACACAACATTATCACCAATAGCTCTTTGTTGCTTTACTTTATACATCCCGCTATTCTCTTTACTAAACATCAATACCTTGTCTATTACATTCATTACTTTAAACATTTCAGATGAAGTCTTTAAAGTGTTTTCAATAGTATTTGAAAACACTATATATACCTTGAATAAATTATTTAATGATGTAGGGGTAGAGTTGCACTCAATCAGAACACGAGGTTGCTGAACGGCTACAGCAAGTTGTTCCTCACTATAAACTATAATATTGGAGACACCAACAAAACTTAGCTCCTTAATAATCGTATTTATTTTCCTTGAAAAAAAGTTAGTCAAAATCATATGTTGAAATGTTTTTGACAAATATCAAACATATGTTTCGATTGTCGTGTTGTTTCAACAATTATTTACCGTAGTTTCAGTAATATGTTTTAACACAACAACTCTTAAGCCTAATAAACAAACCATTAATCGACTGATTGTGAGGTTTCATCTAAAAATTAAAAAAAAAATGTTTTCATCAAGCTTCATCACCCACAAATAGTTTAGTTTTGCAACATATTGTTTGCTTTTTCAATTATAAAAGAAACATTTTACATAATTTTGTATTATTAGCGCAACATCTTATGGAAATACACAATAGAATTAAACATATTATTGACCAGTTAGATTTAAACAACAGTTCTTTTGCTAAATTAATTGGAGTTACCAGTACCACTATAGATAGTATTACAAACGGAAGATTACAATCTGATGGCTTTCGAAAAAAAACAAAGCCTGGTTTTGATTTACTCAATAATATTATAACAAAATGCAACATTAACCCGGAATACTTATTTGGTAGTAGTGAAGCTCTTTTTAACAATGAAAAGAGCACTCATAAAGGGCTCTCTTTACCTAAAGTAATTAGCGTTAATGAAAAAGGGGAAGAAAACATCAATTTTATTGGTGCACAAGCTAGAGCTGGTTATTTAAATGGCTATGGTGATCCTGAGTATATTGAACAACTCCCTTCCTTTAGCATGCCTATGCTTAAGAATGGTACTTATAGGTGTTTTGAAGTAAAAGGAAACTCGATGTCTACTACGATATATGACGGCGATTTACTTTTCGGAAAATACGTTGATGATTTTGATTATATTTTAGATGGTAGAATATATGTTATCATTAGTAAAAATGATGGTGTTGTAGTAAAAAGAGTTATTAACCGAATTAAGGAAAGTGGCAAGCTTATTTTAAAATCGGACAATAAAGATGGAAATTACCCTATGTTTTCTATAAATGCTGAAGATATCATTGAAGTGTGGTACGCTAGTATGTACGCGTCAAAACAAATGCCAGACCCTATTAATATTTATGAACAAATGCACATTATGGAGGCCAAATTATATGAGTTAGAAGAACTGTATAATAAAACCTTACTTGCTGTAAACAAACTATAATAGACTCAGTACCCCACTTATGTTCACTCCCAAAATCCCCACCTAAGTCCTTACAACTTTCATACTCAAAAAACGCTTATTATTCATACTTATAGTTTTCTGACTTTACATAGAAAAACTACTAATTTCTAACACCTCAATACTAACACACTAATTTCTATTCTGTAATATTACGGCATGTTGTTTTTTACACCACAAGTATTAATTATTACAAACCAAAAATGACCACTTAAATAAGTGGTCGTTTTTATTATATTAGTTAAAGTTAATACCTTAACATATTATCGTTCTTTATTATATTCTTCCATACTCCATGCATTATCCCTTGGTTCTAATATACGTTCAATAGCAACTAATTTCCCTAATTCATATACGTTAAGATCTTCATCTCCCCCTACATGTAGCCATTTTTTTGTATCTGGATCGGTTATTGATTTCATAACTATTTTTAATTCATTATCAATAGTTGTTACAATAAAGCAATCATCTAATCCAGTAACATTGTCATATGGATTAGCTATGGAGCAATAACATGCCCATATTTGCCCATATTTTTCATTGGTATATTCCGAAGTTTTATACAATTGACGAAGATTAGGTGCTGGTGCATTTTTTACCCTATCATAATACCGGTCTGAATATGGACTAAAGATTTTTCCCATAATATCAAAAGAGGTTTTATGATTTAATACTTTGTCAAAATACGGCTCACAATAGATATTTATTTCATTTTCCACAAAATTGTTATATTCCTCTATTTTGGATTTTTCAGTCTCCAAAGAAAGAGCTTGTTGCTCATTTCCAAAAAGCAAATCAATAAACTCAATAATTTTTCTCATATCTATTCTATAATTCCAAATAATTTATTTAACCATTTATCACCATTTGCTGTCTTAGCTGTTGCAGGCATACCTACTTCTTTTCCGTCAACCATTATATAAGCTTCATAGGACACTGTTTCACATCTCCTAGGTAATTGTTTAGCTCTTAACTCTTCTTCTACTTTTTTCTTTTCTACATCAGACATATCTGGGCGAAGTTTCTTTAAAGCCTTACGAATTTCTGTAATTATAAAAGCCCTTTATTTAAATCTAAACAAAGGGCTTAATATTTCTATTTTATCATTACTTATTCTACATTATAATCTGTCAAACTAGTAGCTTCCTCTGGAGCTTGGTGTTTTTCTACAGCTACTAAATTACCAGTAGATAAGACTTGTAAAACTTCTAAATCGTGTGAGTGATACCATAAAATTTTATCAGAATCAAATCCCTTCCTGTATATTATTTTTAAACCTTCATTAGTTTTAGTTATAAAATATATTGATGAAAAATACAACGCTCTCCCTCCTTTAGAAGGGTAACTAACATAACATGCATATAAATCTTCACTTGTCACTATACGCTTTAAATTGCCACCCAATTCAAAATTCTTATACTTCTTTATTTGAAACAAAGTACGAGGGGTAGCAGATAACACATTTTCAGCATATTCTTCTTTTTCACCTTCACTCATATCTTCTAATTCATCTTCTTCTATCCCTCTCCAGAAGTGTTGATCAGCATGGCTATGAAAAAAAGAGGATGCTTCTTTTCGTAGTAATTCATAATCCTTATCTGATAAATTAAAATTATATTCTCCTTTATTACATTTATGCTCTGCTACTATAAATTTCGCTATAAATTCTTTAATGTTTTTCATTTAATTTTATTTTGTTCCAAATAGTAAATCTGCTTCTTTTATTCTAAATCTTTTTGTTTTTATTTTTTCTCCAAGATTAAGTTTTACAATATAAAGCACCTGTTTTACCCTTTGCTGATTGGTCTGTTCTAGTCTAGTTTCAATTTGTTGCAATAATTCACTATCACTAAGGCTTCTTCGTTCATCATCATCTTTAGTATGTTTTTCTAAGGCCTTGCGGATTTCTGTAATTTCAAAAGCCCTTTATTTAAATATAAATAAAGGGCTTAATTTTCTGTTTTATTATTACTTATTCGGCATTATAATCTGTCAAACTAGTGACTTCCTCTGGAGCCTGGTGTTTTTCTACAGCTACTAAATTACCCGTAGATAGGACTTGTAAAACTTCTAAATCGTGAGAGTGTCTCCATTCCCTATTCTTAACTCCATATCTTATGTTATAAATGATTTTTAAACCTTCATCTGTATCTGCTACATAAAAAATATCACTGTAATCAAGAGGCATTCCATTATTAACTTCATAACTCACATAACAAGCATATAAATCTTTCCCCGTTACTATACGTTTTAATGAGTCTCCTAATTCAAAATTACTATACTGTTTTATCTGAAATAAAGTACGAGGGATTGCTGACAATGTATTTTCTTCATATTCTTTTTTTTCATCCTCATCAATGTCATTAAATTCATTTTCTTCTATTCCTCTCCAGAAGTGTTGATCAACATAGTTATGAAAAAAAGAAGAAGCTTCTATTCTTAAAAACTCATAGTCTTTATCAGATAAACTAAAATTATACTCTCCTTTATTACAGTTGTGCTCTGCTACTATAAATTTCGCTATAAATTCTTTGATGTTTTTCATTTTATTTTATTTTGTTCCAAATAGTAAATCTGCTTCTTTTATTCTAAATCTTTTAGTTTTTATTTTTTCTCCAAGATTAAGTTTTACAATGTAAAGCACCTGTTTTACCCTTTGCTGATTGGTCTGTTCTAGTCTACTTTCAATTTGTTGTAATAATTCACTATCAGTTAAGCTTCTTCGTTCATCATCATCCTTAGTATGTTTTTCTAAAGCCTTACGAATTTTTATAATTATAAAAGCCCTTTGTTTAATTTAAACAAAGGACTTAATTTTCTATTTTATTATTACTTATTATAATCTGCTAAACTAGTTTCTTCTTCTGGTGTTTGATATTTTTCTACTGCTACTAAATTACCTTCAGATATTACAGTAACAACATCCACATCTACAGGGTGATACCATTTTCCTGCATCAGAATCAAAACTCTTTTCATAAATTATTTTCATTCCTTCATTAGTTTCAGAAACATAAAATATAGATGAGAAATATAATGCTCTTCCTCCCTTAGAGGGATAGCTTACATAACAGGCATATAAATCTTTTCCAGTTACTATGCGTTGTAAAGCATCACCTAACTCAAAACTGTGATACTGCTTTATTTGAAACAAAGTACGAGGAATAATTTTATTCATCTTTTTAGCATATCTATTTTCCCACTTCTCATTTCCTCTCCTTTCAATTATACTTGTTACTCTATTATAATTTGGAGAATTATACTCATGAAAATAATTATTGACTATGTTAGCCTTTTCATCACATTCATCATCTTCTACCATCATATCATATTCAGCATGGTTAAATAAATACTCTTTTTGTATAAATTCTTTTATAAATTCTTTTATCTCTTTCATTGCTTGTTATTTTGTTCCGAATAATAAATCTGCTTCCTTTATATTAAATTCTTTAAAATCAATTTCATTCCCATTAGAATCTAATAATTCTATTAAATATTCAACCTTTTTAACTCTTTGCTGATCAGTTTGCTCTAAGCGTTTTTCAATTTGTTGTAATAATTCACTATCAGTTAAGCTTCTTCGTTCATCATCATCCTTAGTATGTTTTTCTAAAGTCTTACGAATTTCTGCAACTTCAAAAGTAGTATTTTCTCCTACAAACTCCAAGTCTACTTGTAAGGTAAAATGGTCTGTGTTTTCATTATCTTTAATGAATTTTAATATTTTATCCTCTTCTTTACGCATTACAATTTGATTATACTCGGCACTCGTAGCTACAATGTTTTCTGCTATTTTGTAACCAGAACCTCCAAACATATTGGCTATTAAATGGGCAGAATCCATACCAGAATTGATGATTTTTCCATCTGAATTTTGAGTTGTTCCTCTACCTAAATCATGTAAGGTAAGTTTATCACCTTTGGCACTTATAGGGTAACCATTAGCATCCAAAACAATAGTGAATTTTTGTTCTCCTTCTGCATAAGTGTAAGTAATTTCTTTTTTACCTTCAGATAATGGACGTTCTTTTATGTCTACAGGAAAGAACTTGTTATGGTCTGAACCACTACCTATTATATTACGTCTTTTAGCAACATTTGCATCTTTTAGTTTACTAAATAGTTTTCCGTAATCTTTATTTTCCTCTAATTCTTTTATAAAACTATTCTTTTTACCAGATTGACCAACAATGACACCTTTTTGATTATTTTTGGTCTCCTTTGCTTTGTATCCTACAAATGCTTTTCCAGCTTGGTTTTCTGTGATTTCTAATTCACTCTTTTTATATTCTTTAAGTGAATTAGACGTTAACAACCAACCACTTACTCCTCCACTTATGGCAGCCGAAGTATTCACAACCGTATCATTAGGCGCAATCTTTATTTTCATGTCTACATCGCCATCTTTTTTGTCAGCAGCAACAGGGGTCATTTTAATATCCAGGTTAATTCCTTTTTTCAGTTGAGGCTGGTATTTGTCTTCTAGTTTATCAGCCTCTTTTTTCTTGCGCTTATGGAATTTTTCAAAGGTGATCTTTTCGCCTTTCTTAGCAGGTTTCTCTAATTGCTTCGCTATTTTATTGGCTATCTTTTTGTGTTTAGCCTTGTCTTTAGCCGTTAACTTTTCAGGTTTGCCTTTTTTATTGTCTTCTTTAATTTTCTTAGCGCCACCTTTCTTCTTAAATTTCTTCAAGAACTTACCGGCTTTCTTTTTAATTTTATACCATAGTTTTTTAATCCCTTTTATAATAGGTTTACGTACTTTTTCAATGATTTTTTTTACTTTTTTGGTAATGCCTCCTAAACCTAAAACAGCAGCCAGTACTCCAATTAATAATGGAATCCCTCTAGACAAAGCCGTTTCTATAGATTTGGCTACCGCACCTACATTTCCTTTAGCAATAGCACCTATAGAATCTACAAATGCCTGTACCAAGTCGATAATTTGTGCAGCACGCTCT
>JABSPO010000123.1 GCA_013214625.1 Flavobacteriaceae bacterium | reverse complement strand
TATTCATAAAAAAGCCTCGCTAATAGCGAGGTTTTTTTATGACACCAAATGCTAAGGTTTTAGCTAACTTAAAATAGTTGAATAAACTCCTAGAATGACTCGTTAAATTATTTTAGCTTTGCAACAATTAAATTTAGTTAAAATGCCAAGAAGAGAACGTAATAAGTTTGTTAAAAAAGGACAATTTATTGAAATTTTAATAGAAGATTATGCCTTTGGAGGAAAAGGAATAGGACGAATTAGAAATGAAGAAGGAGAATTTGTTGTTTTTGTTCCTAATACTTTACCAGGGCAGTTTGTAAAAGCTCAGGTAAACAAAACAAGCAAACGCTACGCAGAATGTAAATTGGAAGAAGTACTACAAACTTCTGATGACGAAATTGAAGTGCCATATCAAGTAATTCCAGGGGCTCCTTACATAAAGTTACCTATCGATTTACAGCATAAATATAAAAAAGAAAGTACTTTACAGTTATTTAAAAGGATAGGAAAGGTAGAAGATATTGAAGATAAATTTGATGAGTTTATTACTTCTCCTGAAGTGCATCATTACCGTAATAAAATGGAATATGGTTTTTCTGCTATTCGTTATGATCACGAATTAAAAACAGACGTTGATGAATTTGCGCTTGGCTTTAAGAAGCGTGGGACATGGTGGTGTGCAGAAAACTTAGATAAAGATTCTGGATTATTTGATAAACAGGTTGAAGACAACTTGAAAATTATTCGTGAATTTTGTGAAAAATCAGGGCTTGCCCCATGGCACTCACCAAAAAGAGAAGGGTTCTTTAGATTTTTAGTAGTTCGTAAATCAGTTCAGAGCAATGAATTGTTGTTTAATTTAGTGACAACATCATTTGACCTTCCAAAATTTGATATGGATGGATTTGTAGCCTTATTTAAAGAGTTGTTTGGAGATAGATTAGCTGGGATATTACATTCTATAAACGATGAGGTAGGGGATAGAACGCTATCCTCAGCAGGGAAGTCAAGTTTGGTTTATGGTAAGGAGAAAATTGTAGAAAACTTATTAGGCTTAGATTTTGAAATTAGTATGAAAAGCTTTTTTCAAACCAACCCAAAATGTGCTGAAAAATTATACAGCAAAGTAGTCGATTACGTATTAGAGAAAAAAGAAACGGTCGACGGTAAAGTTGTAATGGATTTGTTTTGTGGAACTGGTACTATCGGACAAATTGTTGCTTCAAGAAGTAATAATACTAAAATTGTAGGGGTAGATATTGTAGCATCATCAATTGCAGATGCAAAAGAAAACGCAAAACGTAATAATATAGATGGAGTGCAGTTCTTTACAGCTGATGTTGGGAAGTTTTTATTGGAACACCCAGAGTATAACCAAAAAATAGAAACAATTATATTAGACCCATCAAGAGCGGGAATTGCACCAAAAACTTTACGTAAAGTAATTAGACTAGGAGCAAAGCGTATGATATATGTTTCCTGTAATCCTGCAACTCAAGCAAGAGATACGGAACAATTAATGGAAGCAGGTTATGAATTAAAGAAGATTAGTTTGATAGATCAGTTTCCTCACACTGCACATATTGAAACAATCGTATTATTTGAAAGATAGGATAGTATAATAAGTAGTAAATAACAAAAGGCCTTGCTAATCATTAGTAAGGCCTTTTCTGTTTAAATTAAATACTTTAGTTTAATGAATTAGGAGAATTTTATTTTATGAGGATATATTTTAGAATTAATCGACTTTCTATGTTAAAAAGGATAGTTTTTAAAGGTAATTATAAACTCTTTCGCTATTTATATTACTAGTTATTCTTTTGGTGTTAAATTATAGTATTTGTTACAAAACTCAGTATTAGTTGTTTAAGAAAAAAGCTTGAAAAAAGTAGTGAAAAGTCTTTTGTAATAAAAAAAGGATAGTATCTTTGCCATCGCAATCAACGAATAGTTGATGAGACACTCAGGAGAAATGGCAGAGTGGTCGAATGCGGCAGTCTTGAAAACTGTTGACTGTTACAGGTCCGGGGGTTCGAATCCCTCTTTCTCCGCAAGCAGTCTTGAAAACTGTTGACTGTTACAGGTCCGGGGGTTCGAATCCCTCTTTCTCCGCAATGAGATTGCCAAATCTCACTAAAAGCCTACAAACATTATGTTTGTAGGCTTTTTTAATTTTCACCTTTATCAAACAAAAGCATATAAAATCAAAGAAATAGTCTCCTATTCGGTTACCTTTTTAAATAGAGGAAAAGGTAACCGAATAGCGTGTTAACTATTGATTTTAAAGAGGTTGTCATAAGTGTGGTATCATTTGTTTTTCGTATCTTTAGTATGAAAACAATAGGTAACCGATGTTTCGAACTTTCTCCATATTATTTTTCCTTCAAAGAAATAAAGCATCAATTGATGGTAAAGCCCCCATATATTTAAGAATAACGGTTGATGGAAAACGTAGTCAAATAAGTATAAAAAGAAAAATAGATATCAATAAATGGAATAATGATGCTGGAAAAGTGACTGGTAATTCAGCTGACATAAGAGATTTGAATCGTTACCTAGATACGATTAGACATAAAATTTATAAAATCGAGCAGCGACTCCAAAACGATGATAAACACATTACATCATTATTAATAAAGAATATATATTTAGGAAAAGAAGAGAAGCACAAGTTACTTCTTGAGATTTTTAAAAATCATAATGAGCAAGTTGAAAGATTGGTTGGAAAGGACTTTGCTCCAGGAACTGCAGAAAGATATCGAACTGCTAAAAAACATTTAGAAGCATTTATTAAATTAGAATATAAAGTTGATGATATCCCGGTCAAAGATGTTGACTATAAATTTATCTCTAGTTTTGAATACTACCTAAAAACTGAAAGAAATTGTGCTCATAATACAGCTATAAAGTACATTACAAACTTCAAGAAAATAATACGAATTGCCTATGCGAATGATTGGATAGTTAAAGATCCTTTCTTTAATTGGAAAGCTAAATTAAAAATTGTGGATAGAGAATTCCTTTCTGAAGATGAGGTTCAAAAAATTATAGAGTTAAATACAAGTATAAAAAGGATTGATCAGGTTAAGGATATATTTATTTTAATTGCTTTACTGGTTTAGCATATGTTGATGTTAAAAAGTTATCAGCCTCAGACATCGTAATTGGAATTGATAGACAACGTTGGATAAAAACTAAAAGAACTAAGACAAAAACGAGAAGTAATATACCGCTACTGCCAACTGCAGAAGCTATACTTGATAAGTATGCAGCACATCCAACTAATTTAAGTGAAGATAAAGTGTTACCTGTACTAAGTAACCAAAAAATGAATGCTTACTTAAAAGAGATAGCTGATTTATGTGGAATTGAAAAAAACTTAACATTTCATTTAGCGCGTCACACTTTTGCTACAACAATAACACTTACAAATGGAGTTCCAATTGAGTCTGTAAGTAAAATGTTAGGACATAAGTCTTTAAAAACTACTCAACATTACGCTAAAATTTTAGATAGAAAAGTTAGTGATGATATGAAAAAACTAAGAGAGAGATTTAAAATAAATACATCAGACTTACGTGAAGATGTTTCTTAAATTAATCTTTGATATAATCATATATTAAATCGATATCAATACCTGAATATTCTGAAAACTCATTTATCGTAATAAATTGATGAGACTCCTTTCCTAAAAACTTTCTGATGTCTTGTATAACCTTCCTACCATAGCGTTCACTCCTTCCAGTAATACACTGAATATCCTTAGGGTAAATGCAAAGTCTTTTTTTAGTTATCATACTTTATCTATGCTTAATCCATGCTTAATCCATGCTTTTGAGTGGACTTATGTAAAGATAACGTGTTTTTTGGAAACTTTATTGGCTTTATCGGAATGCCTATACCAAAACGGAACAATACATTTTGTTTGTAGTCAATTAGTTACGTGCTTTATCATAATAATCAAAAAATGAATAGTTATGGCAAAGCAAATGGGAAATATTAAGTTGAAAGGAACTATCGGAGAGATTTCTATTTACAAAACACAAGATGG
>JABSPO010000122.1 GCA_013214625.1 Flavobacteriaceae bacterium | reverse complement strand
GTAAAAAATGGTGTGGCAATTCCTCACGTAGCACTAATCTATTCAAAACATGGTACTAGTTCTAATGTGTATCACCTTACCGGACCTGACCAATTCTTCGAATCCATAACTTGGACAGACACAACCTTAATAGCGAAGTCTAGTAAAGGAAGTGTTATACCGAGCTTTACTCTTACGTTTACACGCGAAGACAGCACTAAAGAAATTACTTCTTCGGTTCAGGGCACAATAATAGAACCGGACTTGTCTGTAATTGGAGGGCCAAGTACGACCGTACATATCAATGGAAATAACTACAATAACCCTATTCCGAACGCCATGTATGCCGGCACGTACTACGAAGACAAAGGAAAAGGCCATTCGATTCTGAAGATAGGATTGGACAACACACTGGCATACAACTACGACAACCTAGGCGGTAATGGAGGTACCCTTGAAGCGGTGAACACTTTTATCTACAACCTTAACATGTATGTGTTCACTTTCGGACCGTCAAGTGGGGATATAACTTACAGCATTGTTATGGGGACCTCAGCAACGGGTGGCATGGTGTGCAACGATCTCGTTACGTTTAAAACACCCAAAATTACTATCCCGCGCTCAATACGGACAGTAAAATCTCGCGAAAAAATACCTGCAATTGGGAAAAATAGTTCTAGTAAAGATCTAGCTAAGTTTGCTGGGTTCTACCGTCTTTCTTTCGATGACAATAACCCCAATGGCTTCCTTTCCATCGAAGGAAAGTACCAAACCAAACCAGACGGTACACGCGACTATACCGTAACCTTTGGAGTTTCTTTGAATGGCACAACCTCCAAAGTTTACACCTTAGACAGTACCATGAGTTTTATACAAAGTGGAGAGAACTGGGTACTTACCATTCCAAATCCTTATAATGCAGCGGCGGATATTTTAAAGGTCACGTTCACGCGAAAACGCGAAAAGGCCTACCCAGGTGCAGGTAGCTATTATCGTTCCGTAGTGAGTATTTCGGGCAGCTATGATGCCATTGGTTTCACTGGAAATACCTTGCTCAACGTGGTACCATTGAAGGGGTATTGTGGCGCTCCGTTGAAATATAAGGCATCATCATCATCATCATCAGATGAAACGATGCAGGTTATAAGCGACACTGAGGTAATGTACCATGGTCATTCTTACAAAATATTGACCGTTGTCCCTTTGATGTACATCGTAGGCTTTATTGACATAGCTGGAAATGAGGTGATCTTTTCTTTGGGAACGGACGGAGGTAAGGGTATTACTTCGATCACTACAGTTTCACCTGTACCATCTAACGCAGAGGTGAAGCACACAATAAGCAGCGAGGCCAATCCATATGGTATTAAAGTTTACACAGTCATTCCTAATGGAGATTCTGCTCAGCCAAAGCACTAACACCAATATGTTTAATTGAAAGAAAAGCCTGGTCTTGCGTCAGGCTTTTTTTTGGTTCATTCTAGTAATTACCCAAAGTGTGTTTTGTAATTTTGAGCTACGCCGATTTTTAAATTATAGTTTTTAATCGTCGAAAAAGCTCAAAACAAAAATCCAAATATTGGCTTTTGTTATAACGGAAAATACTATTTTTATACGCGCAACGCATCATACATAACCGTTACCCACAATAAAATTAGAAACTACAAATAGTTTTATTTATTACTGAATAATAACAAAATGATTATAGAACAAGAGCAGAAATTTAAAGTAGTCCTTTCTAAAATAGAAGGAAAAATTAATGAACGAAGTTTTTTTAATAAGTTCTTAGAATTGTATCCCGAAGTTTGGAAAAAACATAAAATTACGTTTTCAAAATTTAACAGAAGTAATCAATTTGGACAAACAATTCCGTTGCCAAAACCTGAAGTTTCTTTACGAAAAGAAATTAGGATATGGCTACAAAAACAATAAATAATACGGGTTTTGGTGTTTAAAATTTAAGGAGTGTATATCTTTAAATTTATCGCCAAACCTTTTAGCTTGCTTTAAATACATAACAATTAAAAAGCCACTCAAATTGAGTGGCTTTTTTTATACTAAAAATAGCAATGCTATCTATTTATTCAAACTCTTATAAAGTCTTTGTAATGATAAGCTACACAATCTAANAACTCTTCTCTGTTCATNNCNAAAGNNGGTNCAAAACGGATANTNTTANNATGTGTTNNNTACACAAAAAACNTANNNNCTATAATCAAGAAANTAAATTATAGTANNCCGAAATTTATTTNNNCCNNCGCGGGAATATACCTATTTGAAAAGAAAAAAAAGTAAGGATTTATATTGAACATAGTAAGCGTTTTGCTTACTCATTATAAATATTTTTTTACTATGAGTCCTAAATATTAGTCACACAGTTCCCACACAAAAGTGCTTCGTTCTTGTATTTTTGGAAGTGACTAAAAAAAAATATAAACACAATTGTGTTTATTATGACTGTTAGCGTTCATTACAAAAAACCATATGAAAAAACATTTAACACTCTTCGTTGATAAATATATAAAAGCAATAAATAACGAAAATGCTTCAATTTTTGCTGGTGCTGGTCTTTCTGTATCTACAGGTTTAGTTAATTGGAAAGGTCTATTATCTGAAATTGCTGATGAATTGAATCTAGATATTGATAAAGAAAATGACTTAATAGCACTAGCTCAATATTATGAAAATGAAAAAGGAGGAAGAGGAAGTATTAACAGTCAATTAATTGATGAGTTTACAAAAGAAGTTGAATCAAGTGAAAATCATAAAATTTTATCATCCTTACCTATTCACACTTTTTGGACTACAAACTATGACACTTTAATAGAAAAAGCTCTTGTAGATTATGGCAAAACAGTAGATGTTAAAATATGTTCAGAGAATCTAGCTATTAATAAACCAAGAAGAGATGCTGTTGTATATAAAATGCACGGAGACATTAGTTTACCACACGAAGCAATCTTGACAAAAGACGACTACGAAAGTTACAATGAAAAAAGACAACTCTTTACTACCGCACTTCAAGGTGATTTAGTTTCAAAAACATTTTTATTTATTGGCTTTAGCTTCGAAGACCCAAATCTAGATTACATACTAAGTCGAATTAGAATTCTATTAGGAAATAACACAAGAGACCACTATTGTTTTTTTAAATCCATCAATAGAAGTGATTTTGATTCTGATGATGTGTTTAACTACTCAAAAATCAAACAGGAACTAAAAATAAAAGACTTAAAACGTTATAGAATACAAGCCTTACCTGTAGATGAATATTCCGACATAACGGATGTTCTAAGGCTGATACAAATCAAATTAAAACGACAAAATATTTTTATTTCTGGAGCAGTTCACGATTATGGAGAATACGGAAAAGAACGAACTGAAAAGTTGATTTTTGATATCTCTAGAAAATTAGCAGAAAAAAAATATAAAATAATTTCAGGCTTTGGTTTAGGTATTGGTAGCTCTGTTATAAATGGAGTTCTATCATATGTATACACATCTAAAAGAAGACATTTAGATGATTACTTAGTATTAAGACCTTTTCCTCAAAATATATCTGACAACACTCAACGGAAAAAATTATGGAAAGAGTACAGAGAAGATATGCTTTCAGATGCTGGAATCGCTTTATTCTTTTTTGGAAATAAAATTGTTGGTAAAAACATCATCGAATCAGATGGATTAATACAAGAATTTGAGATAGCGATTAGTCAAAACATCAAAGTAATTCCAATTGGATGTACTGGTTCTGCATCAAAATCTCTTTGGGATAAAGTTATAAAATCAACAGAAGAATATTATCCAGACAACTCAGATTTAATTAAAGCAATCACTGCATTAGGAGATTCAAGTATTAGCGATACCGATTTAATCAACAATATAATAAAGGCAATTAATTTACTACAAAAAAACATATAATATGGCAAAAAGAGTATTTTTCAGTTTCCATTATCAAGACGTAATTGATTTTAGAGCAAATGTTGTTAGAAATCACAAAATAACTAAAGACGACAACGCTGGTTATTTTGACGCTTCGATTTGGGAAACTGCAAAGAGAACAAGTGATTTAGCACTGAAAAGATTGATTAACAGAGAACTCAAAAACACAAGTGTTACAGCTGTATTAATTGGGACAGATACTTATCAAAGAAGATGGGTACGTTATGAGATTTTTCGCAGTGTATTTAAAGGCAACAGTATAATTGGAATCCATATCAACAAGATAAAAGGAAAAGACCAAAAAATAAAAAATTATGGGAATAATCCTTTTGAATATTTGGGACTAAAATTCAGTGCTGATGGAAAAAAAGTACAGCCAATAGAATTTAAAAGAACTAATTGGGGGAATTCTTTAGATTATGACGAGTACAAATTAACTTCTGTTGCAGATAAAAAGCATTGGGGAAAATCAATTTCTTTAACCGAGTGGTATGACACATATAAATGGGTTAAAGATGATGGATTCAATAATTTTGACAAATGGATAAAGTAAAAACACGAAACGTTAACAATGGCTAAAGTTAATACGGGTTTTGACATGTAATCCGAAGTGTGTTTTTATCTTTACAATATCTCCAAATCTTTTAATTTGGCTTTTATAAAACGACAAAATTAAAAACAAAAAGCTTATGGCTTGTTCCGACACGAAAATCCGCGGATTTTC
>JABSPO010000121.1 GCA_013214625.1 Flavobacteriaceae bacterium | reverse complement strand
CTTTCATACTGAAGAGATCAATTGGTGCTGCACCTCCTTTTGGTGAAGCGAAAACGACCTCATAACCTGCTTTTGTTAGAATATAATACGGACTCGCCACTTCTTCAAACCAGGTTCCAGTTTGTTTTCCGCTAATACCCATTTCATCATGGGATGTCATTACTAGCAGAACGCGTTTTTGTTTGTTTCCTGTTTCTAAAACAGTTTGTGCTTGAGCACTTAATGATGTCAGTACTATTACTATAAGCACCAAAATTGTTTTTAAAGTTTTCATTGTGTTTATTTTTTAAATTATTAATTATTTATAGTACAAATATCCGAAGGCTATAGCTGTAAAAATGGCAATGCACAGACCAATAATGGTAATTTAGAACCCTCTTTTTTATGGTATTTTAAACAAAGAATGACGAAATGAAAGTTTACTTTTCGCCATTCTTTTCAATCAATTGTATGTTAGTTATACTTTAATAACTGATAACTTAACATTATCTGTAATGGTTCTGTAATTCGGTGAAAACTGTTGCACATTATTTATAATGGCATCATAGTCTTCTTGCGTTCCATCACCTTTTACATCATAGTTAAATTGAATCTCTTCAAATCCTACGGGAGCTGTTTCATCTACATTTAAAAACCCTCTTAAATTTAAATCGCCAGTAATGGTTAATGAGACACTTTCAAGTTTGATTCCTTTTGAAGACGCTCCTGCAACAAACCCAACCATCATGCAACCTGCCAATCCTCCCAAAAGATACTCTTGTGGTGTTGGATATGCATTCTTACCAAGTAATTCTTCAGGTTCTCCAATAGTAAATTTAAAATTTTTATTAATCTCTTTTGAACCTACCATCTGGTTATGTGTGGTTATTTCAGTATTAACACCTCCCAACCATTTGGCCGTTATACAATAACTTGAAATAGCTTCTGCTGGTTTTTCTGTGATAAGCTTTACATATTGTTCAAGCCCATCCAAATTTATTCCGTTTAACATAATTCTTTACGCTTAAATTAATTTCTACCGGCCATAACACCACCATCAATATCCCAAATAGCACCTGTTACCCAAGAGCTTTCGTCTGATAACAAAAACGTAATGGTTTTTGCAATATCCTCTGGTCTTCCAACACGTCCGATAGGATGAAAATCATTAAACCCTTGTAGTGTTTCTTCAATTTTATCTTCTTCAATAAATGACCCGTAAATTGGAGTGACAACAACTGCTGGTGATACCGCATTTACTCTAATGTTATATTCTGCCAATTCCATAGCAAGATGTTGTGTAAATGCATGAAGTCCTGCTTTTGCCATTGAATATGCCGAAGATGGTGTTGCTTTTATAGATTGTTTCCCCCACATAGATCCTATATTTACAATAGATCCACCACCATTTTGTTTCATTACATTTGATACGGCTTGAGTAATAAAAAAGAAAGCTTTGTTGAAATTATGATAAATATCATAATCCTGTTCAGTGTGTTCTAGAAATGGTTTCGGATTAAAATACCCTGCTGCATTTACTAAATACTTTAAATTAGGCAATGTTTCTTTTAAGTTGTTTGAAAATTCATGAACTGCAGTTAGATTGAATAAATCCATTCCTACAGTTTTAACAGACCCTAATGCGGTCAGTTCGACTTCGGCTTTTGCAAGGTTCTTATCAGCTCTACCAATAATAGTCACTTCAATACCTTCTTTTAATAAACGTTCTGCGGTAGCTCTTCCCATTCCGGTAGTTCCACCAATAATTAATGCTTGTTTTTTCATTTTTTATATATGTTTTAAATTTCTATTACAAAGATGTAGCAGATTAAAAACTTAAAATGGCAAAATAGAGACGGTGAATGGTAAATTACGGTAATTGCGCTTGAAACTCCCTTGGATTGAGTCCCGTATGCTTTTTGAAATACTTTGTGAAATAAGTGGCCTGATCAAAACCCAAATCGTATGCAACTTCTTTTATTGATAATTTATGATTTGATAACAACCGTTTTGCTTCCAATATTTTTCTATTATGAATAACAATAGCTGGTGTATTATAAAGATATTTTTTTGTGATACCAGTTAATTTTTTTGAACTAATACTTAGCAACTTACTAAAATTATCTATGCTCAAAAATTCATTAATATGTTTATCTATTAGCTGTTTAAATTGTACGGCAATCTCATAATCCACATCAATAGTATAATCTATTGCATGTTGTTGCTTTTTAATACGTTCTATTAGGGTTAGTATCGCTTGAAATAGATAATAAGATTGCTGCACATAATTATAGTCTTTATTATGTGTCTCTTCTGAAATTTGGCTAGTCAGCTGCTCAAACTTTATTAATTGTGTTTCGGATGGATTTATAAATGCATTACCAATTTCAGTGAATAGCAAGTAATTAAGTTTAGTTTCGGAATCACGATCATATTTGTTAATAAATGAATCATTAAAATGAAACAAGTAGCCTTCATTTTTAGAATCGGGGCAAAAATAATGTACTTGACTTTTTTTTATAAAAAAAATAGTGTTTTCTGGATGCTCTACAATTTCGTAATCTACATAATGTCTTCCTGCACTTTTAAACCATAAAATCTGATAAAAACTATGCCTATGGGCTTTTATGGCATGGTTAAAGTTTTTTTTAAAATAAGGTTCAGCGTCTTTAACCTCAAAATGAAGTTTGGAATAATCGTTTTTGTGAAGATGGTATTCTTGAATCTTTTTCAACTAATTCTTTCCTTTATACAAAAGTATACTATTCAGTCGTAATTAAAACTATTTATTCATTCCATACACATTCCTCTTCGCTCCTATTGAGAATCTTTGCGATTTATGAGTGAGTTGATGCGGTTGCCATATTCAAGACTTCACATACTTTTGGAAACAATTAACGGCTCGTTTCACTATATGTTAGAAATACTTTGAATTTACTTAGTTCATTTATAACTTATAATAAAAAGCGAAAACCCAATAATATTCGGTTTTCGCTCTCTAAAATATGGTCGTTCCACTCTCCTATTGTTTTAGTCAAATCGACTTCTTTATGAGATTCATGAATTCCCTTGAAAAACAATAAAACGAAATAAATAAAATTCTATGTGGCTATCAAAAAAAGACTAATCATTACAATTGAGCCTTTAGCAAATAGACTTGGGAGGAATCTTTATTCTTTTACTATCTTTTTTGTACCTGTTCCTTTTTTAGTAGTCATTTTCATAAAGTAATCTCCAACTTGTAAACTGCTCATAGCTACAGGATATAGGTTAGCCATAACCTATGAAATTAAAATAGTATTTCATAATTGATTTTTTTCTATGATTGCTATTTTTTTTTATTCTGGTAATTGTTCTATTATTGAAAAAGTACTAAGATTTAAGAAGTTTCCAGGATGTGACAACCCATTTTGTAAAATAAATGGTGTATCTGGATTAGTTCCGGTATATTGTGTGTTTCCATCCATATTAACATCATTCACATTATAGCCTGTAGCCGCATATGTAGGTAAATTCAAAAAGTTTGCTACATCATTAAGTACATTCGATAATATACTAGGTGTATCTGGAGAAGCCCCTGTATACTGTGCAATACCATCTCCATTCACATCTCCTGCCCACATACCAACAATACCTGTTGGCATACCTAAACTAGTTTGTGCATCTGTTCCATAGGTAATTTGATTCATAGCATCTGTAAAATCTACTATTGTAGTAGTTGTTGATAATGCTATAATGCTTGAACTCATAATCCCTAAATGATTACGATGCTTTACCACTACAAAATAACTTTCTGCCGATTGACTGAAACTTAAAGGTGAAGTTCCATCAACACCCACTACATCACCATCTCGCTGTAATAAAGCTGATTGTGACTCAATAACTATCGAATTATCCGTCGCATCACGTAACTCAACCCAAATCCAATCTACTATATCATCCTCTATTGTTCCAGCTCCTGTTGTTCCTCCATCATAAAATACGGTCGTGTCACAAGTTAATATATCAGAATATGGACTCGTAGTTGGTATATACTCCCCTACACGTAAATCATCACGCATTAACGTTTCTTCACCTGTATTAGGGTTCGTAAATGCGCCCTGTAAATAAACTTTTGGGCTTACTGTAATTAACAAAAACACTTCTACATCATTTGATACTGAATTTGAACAACTATTTCCATTCGTAAAATTATAGGTTAATGTATGAGTTCCAACTCCTGCGGTAGCTGGATCAAAACTATAGGTCATACCATTACCATCATCAGTAACACCTAAACCATCATATACACCTCCACTTGGAGAAGCTCCTCCTAATCCTGTTTGTATACCAGCATTCAATGATACATCTGACAGCGCTGTAAATGTTACAGTTGGTACATCAAATACTTCTATAGTATCAGTGGCATCAATAGAACAAGTACGTAAACAACTATAGGTCCTAAACTTAAAGTCAAAACCAGTCCATGGTAGAAAATGCTCGCCAGCAAAAGCCCAACCATTTATAGATGAATCGAAAGTTCCAATTACAGATGTGCCAAAAACTGTAGGTTTAAAAACTAAATAATACAGGTTTCCTGGAGTAATACTTACAGATGGCCATTGTACATCTGCATATCCATTAGTAACAGAATCTGCTGTTCCTGTTGCTAACATGGTTGCTCCTACTGCA